>CAYZHH010000023.1:0-20241 GCA_964478275.1 uncultured Candidatus Kuenenia sp. | reverse complement strand
GGGGTGGGAGGAGCCGGTTGTCGATGAGCCGCGTGCTGCCGAGGCGGCCGGCGACGAGGGCGACGGCAGCGTGGCCCGCGGTGACTGGCCCAAGCGTGTCGGCATCGGCGATCGCGGCGTAGTCGATGGTGATGTTGTGGTGTTCGAGGCGGTTTCGCATCACGGCTTCGATCGATGCGAGGGGGGCGCCTGAGCCCCAGGCCT
Organism: uncultured Candidatus Kuenenia sp.; assembly: GCA_964478275.1. Lineage (GTDB taxonomy): Bacteria > Planctomycetota > Planctomycetia > Pirellulales > UBA1268 > QWPN01. Next base: position 20,037 of record CAYZHH010000023.1, on the reverse strand, counting down.
CCGCGGCTTCGGCGAGACTCTGGGAGAGCGTGACGGCGCGGCGGCGCTCGTCGGGCGTGAGGTAGGCGTTGCGGGAACTCATCGCGAGACCGTCGGGCTCGCGAACGGTCGGGCAGACAACGACATCGATCGGCAGCCCAAGGTCGTGAACCACGCGTTTGACGGCGAGCGTCTGCTGCCAGTCCTTAGCGCCGAAGTACGCCCTGTCGGCGGGCACCGCTAGAAAGAGCCGGCAGACGATCGTGGCCACACCTGAAAAATGCCCCGGGCGAATGTCGCCCTCGTAGCCGTTTGCCGGCCCATCGACAACGATCCGAGTCGCTGCCCCTTCGGGATACATCGCCTCCACATTCGGCGTGAAGACCCAGCGGACACAGTGGCTTCGCAGCGCCTCGAGATCTGCCTCGAGCCTCCGCGGATAGCGCTCAAAATCCTCGCCTGGCCCGAACTGCGTCGGGTTCACAAAGATCGACACGACCACGTCGTCACACTCGGTGGCGGCCTGCTCGACGAGGGCGAGGTGGCCGGCGTGGAGCGCCCCCATCGTGGGCACGAATCCGACACGCCTTCCGGCGACGCGGGCGGCGCGCACAGCCTCGCGCATCGCGACGGGATCAGCGACCGGCTCGATCGCCGGCGCCGAGGCATGCCCCTCGGCCGCCATCAGAGCATCGCCTCGACGGCAGCCGTGGCGTCGGCGGTCGCGGCAGCCAGGTTGTTGGCCTCGATGGCGATGACTGCCTTGGGCGCTCGCGGGCAGCGGTCCACCGGGCAGCGGAGCTTTCGCTCGAGATGGTCCTGGAGATGCACGAGGGCATCGACCTGGTCATCGATCTCGGTGGCCGCGACGGCGGTGGCAGCAGGAAGATCGGCGAAGACGTCGCTGTGCCGGCTCGCCTGCCGTTTACGAAAAGCGAGGCGTTCCCGCAATTCGTCCTTGCTGACTTTGAGCAGGATCGCGACATGCGGTGCCACAGCGATCTTGGCCAGCGGCTCGAAGGCGCTTTGAAAGCGAGCCGACTGCTCTTTCGAAAGACACACTGAAGCAGCGACAGGAACCCAATCGAGCCAGTAGTCGGTGATCGTGCCGTGAGGATCATCATGCCACTGATCGGCGGCGAGCGCGCGTTGCCACGACTCGGCAACGGCGAGCCACTGGGACACTGCGTCGGTCGTCGCGTGCCGAGGCGCTTCGTCGCGCCGCCACTCGGTCTCCGGCAGCGGCACGGCCGCCCGTACGAGTCGGGCGAGCGTGGCATCGGCCACCGCCATGGCCACTTCCGTTGCTCCGCTGCCCGGCACACCGACCACGGCCACCAGCGGGTGTGGCACGGAGATGTTGTCGAGCAGTTCACGAACGGTGCATCCACCGGGCGGGTAGGGCAGCTCGGCGGCAATTTCGGCCGATGGCTCGAGGACAAACCGCCGTGTCGCCATCCGCGGATGCGGGAGCGTGAGGTCGGGGGAGCTCACGACGACGTCGCCGTAGAGGAGGAGATCGAGGTCGACCGTGCGCTCGCCCCAACGTTCGTCACGGCGACGCTCGAGCGTGCTCTCAACGGACATGAGAGCGCCGAGCAGGTCATGCGGCGCAAGATCGGTGTCGAGCAGGCAGGCGCCATTGAGATAGCCCCCTTGGCCCGCCGGCCCGCCGATCGGCCGCGTCTCGAGGTAGCGGCTCACGGCCACGAGCTCTACGCCGGGCATGAAGCGAAGGAGGTCGAGCGCTAGGTCGAGCTGCTCTCGGCGCTTGCCAAGATTCGATCCGCATCCGATCAGGCATCGCGCCATGGTCATTCCCCGCGGCCGTCGAGACGTCGGATTCTACCGCAGCCCATCCCCCCCAGGGCAAACACCAGCGAAAACGCTGGCTCGCCCTGGGCCGCGTGAGGAGGCACTCAGCCGTCGTCCATGACGGACACGTGAAGGCGGGGGGGACATCCAGGCCACGACCAAGGTCGTCGACTGTCGATCCCTCAAGTCGTCGCCCCCCAATTTCACGTTCGCCACACGGCCACGGCCTTGCCGCAGCCCTCGTTGTTATCAGTCACACACTCCGGCAGAACCGTTCATCCAGCGGAATGAAGCCAACGCGTCGGAGCGTTCCAATAAATTTCTTGCATCACGTCAGCACCACCGTTGAATCGGTGTCGTCGTTGATGACGCTCGGCATTGTGTGAGGCGTTCAAAACTTGTCAAGCGTGCGCGATGCGACACCGTTGAGAGCACATCTTGACGACGATGAATGCATGCGTATGAGCCCATAAAAAAATTTTATGGCAACCACGCATGCTCGTTGGACTCCCGAGCCCGGAGCCACGCCGACGGTTTCGGCACGCGATTCGCCCATGCGCATCGGTGCTAGCAGCGCCAGCATGACGCCGCGGGCGCGTCGTTGGCGGTGCCTGCGCATGGCCGACTTGCCCACTTGGCGTGAGGACGGCAATGCTCGTGGAACATGGCCCGGTGGAATACGCGTTTTTCTCGCGTCTGTGACGTGGCCCGCAGATGATTGGGCTGATGCATGGCAGGGATTGTGGACACTGACGACGCGGAATCCGAGGACGATCCGTGGCCAACGGACGACGCCTCTTCGGGCGACGAGCTGGATTCCCATGCCGAAGATGCCGCATCGAGCGACAGTTTCGCCGACGACGCGTCGCCTGCGGCCGACACGTACTGGAGCATTTCCCGCACGCCGCTAACGAGCCTTGTGTTTTCGCTGCCGCTCGTTCTCGCCTACGAGGGGGGAGTGCTTCTGCTCGGCCGCGGCTCGCCGCGAAACGGCGCCGATGTGTGGCTTCGCACACTCCTCGATCACCTCGGTTTTGGCCAGTATTTCCTGCTGCCCGCGCTCACGATCGTGGGCCTTCTGGCCTGGCACTACGTGGAGCATGATCGCTGGCGATGGAGCACGCCTGTGCTCGTGGCGATGACGGGGGAATCTGTGCTGTGGGCTGCGGGGCTCATCGGAATTGGCCAGTTGCAGGGCCGTTTTTGGCCGATGGCGATGGCCGCCAGTGAAGGCGTTTTCGCCCGCTTGATCGCGTATTGCGGGGCCGGCCTCTACGAGGAGGTCTTGTTTCGGCTCCTCCTCTTGCCCGCGATTGCGTGGGCGCTCATGAACCTCAACGCGAGCCGTGGGGTGGCCGTTGCGTGGGCCGTACTCGTATCGAGCGTGCTTTTTAGCGCCGCCCACTACGTGGGCCCGCTTGGCGACCCCTTCGATCCGTATTCATTCACGTTCCGCTTTCTGGCCGGTGTCTTCTTCGCGGTGCTCTTCTGTGCGCGTGGTTTCGGGATCGCCGCCGGCTCGCACGCGGCCTACGACATGCTCGTGGGCCTGGGCTGACCGAGCGGGCAAGCCGCGGGATTGGCCGTGGCTTGCGCGGCCTTTGTCGTGGCGGTTGGGCGGCCCGTATACTGCCCTCCACAGGTCGGGCAGGCACCGTCAGAAGGTGCGACCAGTCCTACGTTTCTTCCGTGGAGTTTCTCTGGCGTGCTATCCCTGCGACCCAAGGCGGGCGAGCTCGTCTTTCAGGTCTTCGCCCGCCCGCTCCATCCGGAGCTGATCGAGGCTCGCGCCTGGCGATCGATCGAGCGCGGCAGCTACTCGGCCAACGTCGTGATCATGGAAGCAGGCCATGTCGTCACATGGCGTCATGGCAGCACCACGCTGACCGAAGTCGCCGCCGCCGCCACGCAGCCGCTGCCGCAGAAGCGTCGGCTCCTGGCCCACCGAATCTCCGGTGAGCGGAGCGACCGCCTCCAATGCCGCGGCGGCGCGACCTACCAGACCTGTTTTCAGCTCGAGCGAGTCGAGGCCGAGCTCTTCTGGTCCTTCCAAGAGGAGCTCGTGGTGTCGGGAAGTCGCCGCGGCCTGCTCCATCGCTTCGAGGCCGGTGGACGAATGGCCCTGGGCGCTGTCAGCTGGCTCGACATCGAAACCCGACCTGGCAGCCTGCTCGTGCAGGCGTTCCACACGTTCCCCGACGACCTTGCGATCGTGAAGAGCCAGTCGCTCTTTGAAGTGCCCTGACCCGGGCCACCGTCGCCCACCACACCGCCATTGAGTCCTTCGCTCTATGCCCGACACGAGCCCTGTCACGCCTGAGTCTCGCCGAGCCCGCGTCCTCATCGCCGACGACAACGAGCCAAATCGCGAGTTGCTCGAGGCTTATCTCGCCGATATCGACTGCGACATCGCGACGGCCGTGGATGGTGCCGACACGCTCGACAAGGTGGCGTCGTTCGGCCCCGACGTGATCCTGCTCGACGTCATGATGCCGAAGCTCTCGGGCTTTGAGGTCTGCCAGCGGCTCAAAGACAATCCTTCCACGAGCCCCATCATGATCCTGATGGTGACGGCGCTCGGCGAGCTGGGCGACATCGAGCGGGCAGTCGAGGCGGGTACCGACGATTTTCTCTCGAAGCCGGTCAACCGCGTGGAGCTCGTGAAGCGTGTCGAGAACATGCTGAAGCTTCGCCACGTGAGCGACGAGCTGGAGCGGCTGCGTCGCTACATCCGCACGATGGACGACGACCAGCCGCCGAGGTGATGGACTGTCTTCACGCGGCGCAGGCCTTCCATGGCCCTGCTTCGCTTGCCGGGCGTCCGCCCGGAAGAAACTCCGCCATCCAGGCCTCGTCCAAATAAAAGCCCCTGGCCCTAGCCGGAGGGCCCTTCACGCGGCGCAGGCCTTCCATGGCCCTGCTTCGCTTGCCGGGCGTCCGCCCGGAAGAAACTCCGCCATCCAGGCCTCGTCCAAATAAAAGCCCCTGGCCCTAGCCGGAGGGGACCTTCACGCGGGGTTGAAGGCCGTCCCGTGCACCATCACCGGCGGGCTCGCTCAACGACCCGCTGTGCCGTCGCTATCGCGAGGGGCTTTCATACCGTTCGGCACACACAGCCATGACGGCCACCAACCTACGGCCACCAACCGCTACGCGGGCCGTAGCCCGACGTGCTCGAGCACCCGCACGGTGGCCGGCGACTTGTTGAGCACATAAAAATGCATGCCGGGCACACCGCCGGCGATGAGCTCCTCGACCTGCCGTGCGGCGTAGTTCACGCCCGCTTCGAACTGGGCCGCTTCGTCGTCGCCGGCCGCCTCGAAGGCGTCGGTAAAACTCGCGGGAAGCTGCGCCTTACAAAGCGTGGCAATCCGGCGGATTTGGGCGTAGTTGGTGACGGGCATGATGCCCGGCACGATGGGCGCGGTGATGCCGAGGCTTGCGCAGCAGTCGCGAAACCGAAAAAAGTCGGCGTTGTCGTAGAAGAGCTGCGTGACGACGACATCGCCACCGGCATCCGCCTTGCGCTTGAGGTGCTCGAGATCGCTCTCGGGGCTTTGTGCTTCTTGATGCGTTTCGGGGTAGCCCGCCACGAGGATGCCAAAGTCGGGAAACTCCGCGCGGATCACCGCCACAAGCTCGGAGGCGTACCGCAGGCCGCCTTCGGCCTGCGTGAAGGTCGTCTCGCCTGTGGGCGGGTCACCGCGGAGCGCGACGATCGCGGAGACGCCGATGGCCACTACCTCGCGGAGGTATTCGCGAAGCTCATCGACGGTGCTGCCGACGCAGGTGAGGTGGCTGGCGACCGACACGTCATGCCGCGAGCGGAGGCCGCGAAGCACATCGAGCGTGGTCGAGCGGGTGGAGCCGCCGGCGCCGTAGGTGCAGGTGATGAGCGCCGGCTCGAAGGCCACGAGCTCGGCGACGGTCCGCCACATCGCCTCTTCCGACGCAGGAGTCTTGGGTGGAAAAAGCTCGAAGGAGAGGCCGAATCGGCCGTTTTCGTAGGCAGAGGTGATCGACAAATGACGGCTCACGAGAGAGGAAGGCGATGGCCCTCGGGCGGCGTCCCGACGAATGGCCACTGCCCGAGCAAGTTCGCGAGCAATTGTAGCGGCGGCCTGGCCACGGCGCCCCGCTGGCAACCGCCGGTCCGGCGGCGTACTCTCACCGGTGCGACAGTTGCCGCAGAGATGCCGGAGTGGCGAAATGGCAGACGCGACGGACTCAAAATCCGTTGCCCGCAAGGGCGTGTGGGTTCAAGTCCCTCCTCCGGTATTTTTTTGATCAGCGGACTGGCACTCGTCCGACCAATGGCTGCCCCGCCCGGCTCTACCCCTGTTGTGGGCGGCCGCCAGAAACACGCTCGAGCACCGCTCCTTTTGGTCCGCGGCATGCGGACGGAGCCTGTGGGCTGACCGGGCTGTCGTTCATTCGCGACAAGGGCGAGGCGAGTGCTGTTCGGGCCCCGCATAGAAACGAGCGGGATTGATCAGTTGTGTTCTTCGGGATTGGATGCGGCGGTAAACTTGGTGGTGGAATGGCGGGTCAGCTTGGCCTCGTGAGGCGATGTGGTGAAGTCCGTTTCTGTTCGGCAAGGCATGCCAACCTGGGTGGTCGCTGCAATTCTGTGTGGCGGCTTGCTGTTCGGCGTCCCAACGATTGCGGACGACGAGTTTCCCAAGAACGAGAGCAAGATCGAGTCTCTCACGCTCGAACAAGCGAAGCGGCTCGCACGATTGTCATCTCGGTCGCTGCGGCTCATGGCGGCTCATGGCGGCTCATGGCGTCTAAGATCGACTGCCTGTCACTCTCTGGCCTTAGAACCTTGGACGTGGAGGTAGCAGAAGTGCTTGCAGGGTTCAAAGACCGGGAGCTGTACCTCAACGGCGTAACGTCGCTCGATGCCGAGGCTGCCACGGCTATCGCCGGCCTCGAACCAGCCACCGAGGCCTCGACGGCTTGACGACGCTCGACGCTGACGCTGCGAAAGCGCTCGCTGATTTTAGGGGATACAACCTGCGCTTCGGCGGACTGCGGGCGCTTGATGTCGATACCGCCGCAGCGCTGGCTGAAGTCAAGGGGAATCTGGGACTTTGTGGCGTGAGCGAAATCTCACTCGACGTTGCGAAGGCGCTGGCCGGCTCTAGGGGCGACGTGAGCCTGGGTTTCCCGCGGGGAGTCTCACTCGAGGTTGCCAATGCCCTTGCCGGGTTCAAGGGGCAGGGGCTTTGGGTCAATAGCTACAAGCTAGCGGCCATCGGCGCCGAAACACCTCTTACTCCTCAGACGGCTCAGTTCGTGTGCGCTTGCCTCAAGGACTGGCCAGTGTCGTTTCCGCTCACTGGCGTCACGGCTTTTGAAATGCCCGACGCCGTCGAGATAGCCACAATTCTCGCCACCGCAAAGGGGCTGCTCGTACTGCCGTACCTTGAACGAATTTCCCCCAAGACACTCACGGCCCTGCGGAAGCAGAAGGACCTCGAGATCCCGCCGCTCGATACGCTTGAAATGATTGCTGAGCCGAACGGCAGTCACGCCGAAGAGTTCACGGGCTCCGACGACTATCGACAGTTATCGCCCCGGAGTGTCCGACATTATGAGACCCAAGAGTCGCATCCGCGTTTCGAGCCCATGTGCCGAGGACATGGATTCGGTGCCGTGAAGAACGCCTCGACACCGGGCGCACTGCGGCGTGGGTCCGATCATCGCATTTTTTTCCGAGGCCTTGCCGACGGCCACTCCAACGCTGTCTGCTTCTCCCTGACCCCAGCCAATGCCGCACGGCGCCAAGGCAAACCCAAAACTGAGGATGCCGCAGGCGGCCTCCATCGATGACGTCCGCACGGTCGCCGATTTCACCGAACCGTTCGAGTGGCACTTGGTAGAATCATCCGAACCTTCCGTCATCGGAGCGAAAGCCATGTCACCGACATTGAGAGATCTCGGGATCGACCAGATGAGCCGTGAGGATCGATTGCGGCTCCTGGGCGAGATTTGGGATACGCTTGCGCCTGTCACTGAAGCTGAAATCCCCGAGGCGCACCGAAAAACACTCGAGCATCGTCTGGCATCCGCGGACTCCGATCCGTCAGCCGGGCGACCGTGGGCGGAGGTGCGTGATCGGCTTCGAGACGCCACGTGAGCTATGCATTCGTCATTCGGCCGGAAGCGGAGGATGACCTGACGGATGCGCGAGACTGGTTTGAAGCCCAGCGCGACGGCCTCGGGCTCGAGTTTTTGGACGCGGTTGAGGACGTTTTTGCTCGAATCCAAGAAATGCCCGAGTTGCATGGAGTTGAATTCAAGGGGGTTCGCAGGGCGGGCACAAGACGCTTTCCTTACGTCGTCTACTACCGTCTGTTGGTCCAGTCAGTTGAAGTGTTGGCTGTCTTGCATGGCAGTCGTAGCCCGCTGCATTGGCGGCGAAGAGCGTAGCGGATGCGGCTTGCGGGCGCCTGACTCGCTCGGTGCGCCCGTTGTAACCGTCTATGACTCCAAAAGCGTTACCGATCGCCGCAGGCGCGGATGTGTGTCGCCTTCGGGTGAAACCAGCTCGCCTTCTCCTCGACCACGAGTCTGGCTGACGCCGTAGGAAGCTTGCCGCACACAACGGCGAGAATGGCGCGGAAGATCCGCTCCTCGGGATAGACGCCTGCATTGAACTGCTGCATCGACCAGGCGTTGGGGTCGAACACGGCCCATTCACCCTGGATCGCGACATGGGCCGCCATCTCCGGCGGCAGAGTAGCGGCCTCGTCGGCGTACAGGATCACCTGCGCCCGGCTCACGTTGCCGCTGTAGATATTGAACGAGAGCGCCGAGTCCCAGCGATTGACGTTGTTGAGCACAGGAAGGAGGCCGAGGAATACGACAACGGCTGCCTGAACTCGTGGTGTTTGAAGAATGGAGCGATGGATGAAGGCCAAGAAAACCCGGAGCGCAGCGGAGGGACGGAAATGAGTGAGCGCTTCCAAGCTCGAGAGGTTCCACGCCGGTGCCCCATCAAACATCACCGCAATCCGGAAGGGCGGGGCGGCGTAAAAGAGCAGCACCAGGAGCACCGCCATCGTCTGCCCCCAGATCCAGGCGCTGTCGTTCCAGTTGCCTCGCAGCGGACCGATGCAGATGAGAATCAGCGCGTGCATCGCGAGTCCCTCATACAGCGCCACGGCCCGAAATCGCTTCGTGAGCAGCCCCAGCCCGAAGAGCACTTCAAAGCCTGCCGCCAGCGCCGCGATGACTGGCAGCCCAGGAATCGGTACCGGCACGAGGTCCGTCAGCGGTTTGACGAACCATGGGAACTCCTCGTAGAAGAAATGAGGCGTGAGCTTCTGAACGCCGCCCCAGAAGTAGGCCATTGCCACCGCGAACCGCATGCCCGCCAGCGTCCGGCCGGCCGCGGGCTCGCCGCCTTCGCGGCCGTGGCTAGAGAGAAGCAAGAGCAGGAAGAAGAAAAGATAGAACGAGGGCCAAAGCCGGCTCTGGTCCTGGAGGAAGAGAACGGCGACGACGGCGACGACCGCGGCGGCGAGCGGCCGCGAGAGCGGGCGGAAGGCGAGCGCGGTGAGCAGGCCAACCAGCAGGCCAAGCACAGCACCATCGAGCAGCCAGGGGAAACGAGGCACCAGCCCAAGCACGGGAACAAGCGGGTAGAGCCGGGTCGAGATCCAGAGCCGCCACGAGAAGCCCAGGCAGAGCAGCATCGCGAGGGCGAGTGTGCGAGCCACGGTCGCCAGCCGCTTTTCTTCGCTCATGCACACGCTCGCGAAGACGCTCATGGTCACAGGCTCGTCAGGGCATGGACTCGGCACAGGCTCGTCAGGGCATGGACTCATCGCGTGCCAGTTCGATGCAGACGAGCCGGTCGGCCCCGCGCACGTAGAGCAGCCCATGAGACAGGATCGGCGCCGCCCAAGCGGGATACTTCAGCATCCGCGGCCGCTCGCCGTCCACCGCCGGACCCTCGTCGAAGAGCGGAATCTCGCCGACCTGTTCGAACTTTTCGGGATTCGCGCGGAACACCATGAGATCACCACACTCGGCCAGGCAGAAGAAGTGGCCATCTACAAAGAGCAGGCTCGTGCGGGAGAGGCCCCGCTCCGACCAAGCCACCCGGCCGGTCTTCCACTCGACGCACCGCAGTTCGGCGTTGTCGACGTGACGGCCACTGCACGCGTAGACAAAACCCTCGTGGTGGATCGGCGTGCTCCAGTGAGCCTGGAGGTTTTTTTGCCGCTGCTTCACGTCATCCTTCCAGACGACGTCAGAGCCTCCGGGCCGCACCTTCAGGAGCGCCGCTCCGGGGCCGTACGTCTCGCTCACGAGCACCTCGTCGCCCACCACCACCGGGTTGGCGGCATTGGCGCTCTCGCGGATCGTGGCCCGCCACGGAAAGTGAAAATCCTGCGTGCCCGCGACGGGATCGAAGGCTACGAGGCCACCGCGGGCGAATACAAACCCCCAGCGGCGGCCCGCGATCGTGGCCATCACGGGGCTCGAGTAGCTGGCGAGCTCATCGCTGAACCGGTAGCGGACCGCGCCGGAGCGCTTGTCGAACGCGACGACGCCGGAGCCGTTGCCACGTACGCGGTCGAACTGCCCCGGCGGAACGTCTCGGCTCTCCGGCGGCGAGCCGCCGATGGCGGCGATGAGCAGGTCGCCTTCTACAATCGGCGTGCTGCCGACCCCAAAGAAGTTCTTCACGACGCCAAACTGCTCGGCCGTGTCGAGCTTCCAGGCGATGGAGCCGTCGGCCACGTTCAGGCAGTGGAGCATCCCCTCGGCGCCGAGGATCCAGACGCGGTCATCGTCGACAACCGGGCAACATCGTGGGCCGCCGCTGTAGCCGTAGGTGTCCTCGTAGCGGGTCGGGTATTCAAACTTCCAGAGCGGCTCGCCCGTCTCGGCGCTCAGACACTCGAGGCGGTTGACGTTGTCGTGCCGCGCGAAGAGAAAGAGCCTGCCGTGAGCGACCGACGGCATGGCATATCCGGCACCGATTGGCCGCTGCCAGAGGATCCGGGTGCCGAGCAGGCCGCGGTCGTTAAAGAAGCCCACCTCGGGGCTCTTGCCGTCGCCGGTGGGCCCGAGGAACGCCGGCCAATCGGTGCCCGTCCGCCGCTGCCCGAGGTCCGGCACCTCGGCCGCATGCACGGGGCACACGCAGAGAAGACACAGTGCCGTGAGGAGCAGGCGCACGGTCGGTGAATTCCGCATCCGTGACTGCATGACGATTGACGTGTGAATAAGGATGCTTGGTGTGTGAATGGTCGGATTCTGAGGGTAGCCGATCCAGCCCGAGTCTGTCTTGCGCGTGCGTTCAACCCACGAACCTGAGTGAGCTTTGAAAAGCCCACTCATTGCCGTCCCTTCGCTACGCTTCGGGTTATTCTGGCATTCAGCCGTGACTCCATTATTTAAACGTCAATAGTTCACTGGCCACAACTCGTACGACAGGGCATCGCGAGGTGTGCCAGCACGCCGGCGTGTAGTTGGCAAGCTCGGTCACGACGGCAGCCAGGCTCTCTTCCGATAACCCCAGCACGGCGCGGAGCTCGGGCTTGTCGTTGCAGTCAGGTTCATTGACTGTTTTTTTTTCGCCACCGAAGCATGCTGGCTTCAAGCCGCCGAGAAGCTCACACGCTCGGCGGGTATGCCTGGAAACACCCTCGGGTTTGCCCTCGCGGATCTTCACAGCGGCAGCAGCAAGATGAATGAGCCCTTGGACGCAGCGGGCTTCGGGAGTCGTGCGGCCGAGCGCGTTCCAAAAAGCCTCCCAGGCTTCGTGGGCTTCCCAGGCGTACCCGCCGTTGAAGAGGTCGATCGCATAAAGCCAGGCTGGGCTGGCGGCGAAGTGCGCGGCACTCGGTAAAACTTCTTCGGCGTGCTGGGTGCCGTAGAGGTGGCCGCTGGGGTCGTTCACGGGATGCGGCAGGCCGTGCCCCGGCACATAGGCATAGGCCGGCAAGGGCTGGCCTGGCGCGTAGCGAATAGACGACGAAACCTCGCTACCCATGCGGCGGCCTTCGTTCGGCGAGTTTGGTTCCTGGGTGTTCGCTCTTGATGCCGTGGATGTGGGTCGCGGTCCATTCGGCGAGTCTGCGGCCGAGCACCCGGCATGCGGCTTTGCTCTGGTCGTCGTTCGGGGCTTTGGCTGACACCGCCCCGTAATGCAGCGTCATGTCGCGGGACACATAGTCCGTCACGCCAAAGACCAAAAACCCAAAATTCATGAGCACCGTCAGGATGCTCTGGCAGGCGAGCTCCATGCCGCCACCCCATCCGCCTGCCGAGCTGAACGCGCAGCCGATCTTGCCGTCGATTTTCATCCAGTGCGGGCCCATCTCTTCGTCCCAGAATTTTTTCATTTTCCAGGAGAGCACGCCCATGTTCGTCGGGCTGCCGACTGCGATTCCATCCGCCCAGAGCACGTCGGCTGCCGTCGCTCTTTCCGCAGCGTCTTCGGCGACGAGCTTGCGGAGCCTCACCTCGACGCCAGGGATTTCCCGAGCCCCCTCGGCCACGAGCCTGGCCATGTGCTCGACATTGCCGGTCTGCGAGTCATAGAGCACAAGAATGCCAATCGCGCTGGCGGGCATGGATGACGACCTTCGGGTTTCAGGAGCGGGGAAGTCCATAGGCTACACGCGAGGCGGCCTCCACCTTGCCCTCCGCTTCTTGGAGCGGCCACGGGCGATGATCCGTCCTCGAGAATGCAGGGTGCATGACTGGTCTCACCGCGTTTCCTGGTGCGGTCAGGCTGATGACGTGCGGGCCGTGGCGGATGCCCCGCCGCAGCAGCCGGGGGCCTGCACGCAGCGGCACACACCAACGCTCATCACGGCACCGAGCGTTGGGGCGAGGAGGTAAAGCCAGAGGTGGTCGAACTGCATCGTGACGAGCGCCGGGGCGAGTGACCGCGCCGGATTCATCGACGCGCCGCTCACAGGCCCCGCGCACATTGCCTCAAGCATGATCACAGCACCAATGGCCACGCCGGCGAGGAGCCCCTTTTCCTTGGCCCCGATCGACACGCTCAGGATCACGAACATGAGGATGAGCGTGAGCACAAACTCCATGACGAACGACTGAAGCGGTTCGCCGGCGGGCGCCGTGGCCCCGAGCGTCACGCTCGTCGGAAACATGAGCCTGAGCACGATGCTTGCGAGAATCGCCCCGGCACACTGGCTGAGCACATACGGCACGACAAGCCGCCCCTCGAACCGGCGAGCCGCCCAGAAGCCGAGCGTGACTGCCGGATTGATGTGACAGCCCGATACGTCGCCCAGGGCGTAGATCATCGCGAGCACGACGAGGCCAAACGTAATGGCAATCCCCACATGCGTCACCGCGCCGCCGGTCGTCTCATTGATGACGATGGCCCCGGTGCCCGCGAACACGAGCGTAAACGTCCCAAACGCCTCCGCCGCCATCTGCCGCTTCAGCACATTGATCATGGAGAGCTCACGCGAGGTACACCGCCACATTCTGAATCGAGATTGGTCCCATGCAGACGCTCTTCATACCAGCTTCGCTTCCATGCCTATCGAATGAAGCATCCGCGAGGGGTTGCCCGTGCCGTGGAGCCGGCGTTGTTTGCAAGCGAAGCCAGGATGGCGAAGCGCCGCGCTCAGCTTGTACGCTCGTCGGGCCATCCATGGCCCCGACGAGCTTGCCGGCCCTCCGGCCGGCGGCCGCTCATCCTGGCGGCCGTTTTCATTCGCGCTCCGGTGTGGTGTACCCGAGCCGCCGCGCAACACTCGCCACTCGCCTCGCGTCAGCCGAGCGGTCTACGATGCACGGCCAAGGAGCATCCACGAATGGAACCACGAGTGACGGACGCGCGGAAGGAATACGAACAAGGTTCGCTCGACGAGGCGACCGTCGATCGCGATCCAATCAAGCAGTTTGCCGTGTGGTACGACGCGGCCGTCGCGGCCGGGCTTCCAGAGCCCGAGGCGATGACGCTATCGACGGCTACGCCCGACGGCAGGCCATCGGCACGCATCGTGCTCCTGCGGGGTTTTGATGCCCGAGGCTTCTGTTTCTTCACCAACTACGAGAGCCGCAAGGGACGGGAGCTTGTCGCCAATCCGTACGCGGCCCTCACGTTCCACTGGACCGAGCACGAGCGCCAGGTGCGGATCGAAGGGCGTGTCGAGAAGACGACCGCAGCCGAGAGCGATGCGTACTTCACGAGCCGGCCACCAGCATCGCGGATCGGCGCCTGGAGCTCGCCGCAGAGCGAGGTGCTCGCCGATCGCGCGGCACTCGAAGATCTTTTTGCGACGTTCACCTCAGAAAATCCCGATGACACGGCGATCCCGCGGCCCGAGCATTGGGGCGGATACCGAATCGTGCCAGAGCAGATAGAGTTTTGGCAGGGCCGACGGAGCCGACTGCACGATCGACTCCGCTTCCGCCGCGATGGATCCAGCGTGTGGATCGTCGAACGACTCGCCCCGTAGCCCCACGCTCGCACCGCCCTTCCCGCCGCAGAGTTGGCCGCTCGGGCAACCCCGAGCCGCACGTCATCCCGCGAAAATCGCGGCGGTCGGTTGGAATCCATCGCCAAGAGCCGTATCCTGACGGCTTCCAGAGCCCATCGCCCCCGCAGGATTTCGAAGGCCCGATGTCTGTTTCGTCTGCTCCCGCCCAGCCCCTCACCGCGCCTCCCGCCGACCCCTGGTTTCAGGATCGTTTCGCCGATCGAATCGGCGGTGCGAACTTCGCCAAGGGCACCGCGATCTACAAGTTTGAGCTCATCAAACGGGCGAAGCGGCAGGCGCTCGCCGAGCATCCCGAGCGACAGATGCTCGATTTCGGGATCGGCGAGAACGACGAGATGGCCCCCGAGAATGTCCGGGCCGTGATGCGCCGCGAGATCGACCGCCCCGAGAATCGCGGCTACGCCGACAACGGCATCGCGGGCTTCAAGGAGGCTGCGGCCGCGTTCATGCATCGGGAATTCGGCGTGGTGCTCGACCCGGTCAAGGAAGTCAACCACTGCATCGGCTCAAAGACCGCCTATGCCATGCTCCCCGCGGCCTTCATCAATCCCGGTGACGTCACGCTCATGACGGTGCCGGGCTACCCCGTTGCAGGCACCGCCACCAAGTGGTTCGGCGGCACGGTGCATCCGCTGAAGCTCGTCCCCGAGCATGGTTTTTTACCGGATCTCGAAAGCATTCCCGACGACGTCCTCGCCCGCACCAAGCTCCTCGTGCTCTGCTATCCCAATAGCCCCACCGGCCGCACAGCCACGCGGGCGTTTTACGAGCGGGTGATCGACTGGGCCCATCGCCATCGTGTGATCGTGATCCAGGATGCGGCTCACATCATGCTCTCCTACGACGACAAGCCGCTCTCGTTCCTCTCGATCGACGGAGCGAAGGAGGTCGGCCTCGAGGTCCACTCGATGTCGAAGGGCTTTCATATGATCGGCTGGCGGATGGGCTGGGTCTGCGGCCACGAGCGGCTCGTGCAGGCTTTTGCTGATGTCAAAGACAACTGCGACTCGGGGCAGTTTATGGCGATCCAGAAGGCGGCCGCCGCAGCCCTCGCCGATCCCGACATCCCACGACGTGTCCGTGAAAAGTATCGTCGCCGTCTCGAAAAACTCGTGGGCGTGCTCAGGGCCATTGGCTTCAACTGCGAGATGCCAGGCGGCACCTACTTCCTCTATACGAAGAGCCCGGTGGGCGCCGGCGATCGAGTGTTTGCCAATGCCCAAGAGGCCAGCCAGTTTTTGATTCATGAGCTGTCCATGTCGACCGTGCCGTGGGACGACTGCGGCGCGTATCTGCGATTCTCGGCCACCTATGAGGCCGAGGATGAGGCCGCCGAGGACGAGCTGATGGCTGAGGCCTATGCCCGTCTTCAGCGGGCTCGACTCAAGTTTTGATCCCGTTCATCTCCGCGACCGACTCCCGAGGTATTTCGTCATGCTCCGCCCGATCTCATCCATGCTCGTCTTGCTCGCGCTCGGCATCGTGATTGTCGCGCCGACGGCCGGCTGCGGTTCCAAGAAGCGAACATTGACGGTCGCCCAGCAGATCGATAAGGCCAGAAAGCTGCCGGCCGCTGAGGCGCGTGCGGCGGGGCTCGCGAAGATCGCCAGCACGCGGGCCGACTCCAAAGACAAGAAGGGGGCCGAGGAGACGCTTGGCGAGGCGCTCGCCGAGGTGCCCGAGGATGGCCAACCGCTGATCTGCGTGCCGCTCCTCCTCCAGATCGCCGACACGTATATCGGCATCGGCCAAAAGACGACGGCTCGGAAGGCGGTCGAGATGGCGGCGAAGATGGCCTCCACCGTAGAAGACCCCAAGGGCCGTGCCGCGATGCTGTCGCAAGTTGGCGTCGTGCTGGGGAGCCGCGAGACAGGGCTTGGAGATTCCAGGGGAGCGAAAAAACTGCTCGACGAGGCCGCGAAGCTCGCGACCGAAGACGTCTCGGAACGATTCCGTGCCGACGCGCTCGTGCCGGTGGCAACTGGCTATGCCGATGCCGGACTTGCCTCCGATGCAGCCACGATGGTCGTCACGCTCGAGGAGCTAGCTGACGGCCTCACGGATCTTCGCCCAAAGGCCGAGGCATTTGCCGCTGCGGCGGCGGTACGTGCAGCATTGGGCGAAAAGGAAGCGGCCGCCGCGCTTCTTGAAAAGGCCGGCGCGGCTGCCAAGAAGATCAGCGACTTTCCCGCCAATCGTGTCTACGCCCTGGTTGCGGTTGCCAAGGCGCTCGTGGCCAACGGCGACCGGAAGGCCGCGCTTTCGCTCCTGACCGACGCCGAGAAGTCGGCCGCGAAGGTTCCCGATGCCGAGCTCCAGAAGGCCGCGATGCAGACGGTCCGCGTGTTCATGGCCAAGCTTCAGAAGAAGTAGCCGCGGGATGCCACGCTCGAGCGCATCCGTGTTCCGTTGAGCGGCCATGCGTTGCTCAAACGCATACAAGCCTCTCGCGAGAGCCAGGGGGCTGCGGGTCGTTGGGCGAGCACGCTTAGGATGACTGCGAAACTTTCTTGAGCGCTTCGAGGGCCAGCTTCCGCGCTTCGCCGTGGTCCACGATGGGCTCGGGATAGTCGTGGCCGAGGGTCACCCCGGCTTTTTCGAGTGACCGTTCGTCGGCCTCCGCAGGTGCGTGGATGTCAGCCGTGGAAAGCCTTGTAAGCTCTGGCACCCAGGTGCGGATATAGCCTCCATCGGGGTCGAACTTCTCGCCCTGCGTCGTGGGATTGAAGATCCGGAAGTAGGGTGCCGCGTCGGCGCCGCAGCCTGCGGCCCACTGCCAGCCAAGCGTGTTGGCGGCCAGGTCGGCATCGACAAGCGTATCCCAGAACCAGCGGGCTCCCTCCAGCCAGCTCACCCGCAGATCCTTCACGAGAAAGCTCGACACGATCATCCGCACGCGGTTGTGCATCCAGCCGCTGCCCCAGAGCTGCCGCATCCCGGCATCCACCATCGGATAGCCCGTGCGGCCACGCTGCCAGGCCCGCAGGCCCACCGGATCGCTCACCCACGGAAAGCGAGCGTAGTCGGACCGGAGCGGGGCGTCGGTTGTGTGCGGAAAGTGATAGAGCAAGTGGTGAGCGAACTCCCGCCAGCCAAGCTCTCGCAGAAACACTTCGGCGTCTCCCGTGATTTGTGCGGCGGGCCTGCCACCGGCAGCCGCCCGCACGGCATGCCAGACACGTCGCGGCGAAATCTCTCCGAAGTGAAGATGCGCCGAGAGCGTGCTTGTGCCATCGTGGTCGGGGCGGTCGCGCTCGGTGCCGTATCCTGCGAGACGCTTCGCGAGAAACGTCTCGAGTCGCTTTGTTGCTGCCGCCTCGCCGGGAGACCATGTCTTTTGCATGGTCGTGTCCCAGGGGATCGTCGGCACCAGGTCGAGCTCGGCGGCGGCGACAGTCTTCTGAGTTTTCTTGACGGGCTTGGCGGCCAGGAGCGTGCGTGGCGCCCTCACGGGCTCGTCGGGCTCTGATCGCGCGAGGAGCGAACGCCAGAAGGGCGTGAACACCTGATACGGCTTGCCCTCTTTCGTGGCGATGTGAACTGGCTCGTAGAGCAGGCCACCGTTGAAGCTCTCCACGTCGAGGCCGTCCGCCGTGAGCGCCTTCGTGATCGCAGTGTCGCGTTTCACAACGGCCGGCTCATAGCGGCGGTTCCACGCGATGTGAGTCGCGGCACACTCGGCGGCGAGTGATCGAAGGGCCTCGAGCGACGGGCCCCGTCGGATCACGAGCGCCGCGCCGGCCTGTGCAAGGGCCGCTGAAAGCTTTTCGAGCGACCCGTGCAGCCACCACCGCGAGGCCGCGCCCGGCTCCCACGGGGCTTCTTCCTCGGGCGCCCAAATGAAGACCGGCACGATGCTTCCGCGTGCCGCCGCCGCGGCCAGTGCCGGGTTGTCATCAAGCCTGAGGTCGTGGCGAAACCAAAGAATCGTGACGGCCGGCGTCGCATCCGGTAACTGTGAGCCGGTGGTGGATTGCTTGAAACGACTCATCGTTTTGCCCTTCTCGTCGCGGGGCGTTCTGCCGTCCAGCGCCACAGGGCCTCGACGGGCATCGCACATAGCCCTGCGCCGAAGGGCACGATGTCGCTTCCTGTGTAGAGCACAATGCCACGGCGAAACCGTGTTCCGACCATCGCAGCGAGTGTTCGCAAGCCCTTGAAGTCGGCAGCCGACACTGCTGCCGCACTCTTCACTTCGATGCCAACAAGAGACCCGTCGCGGCGCTCGAGTACGAGGTCTACCTCGTCGCCGTCGTGGGTGCGGAAGTGATA
Organism: uncultured Candidatus Kuenenia sp.; assembly: GCA_964478275.1. Lineage (GTDB taxonomy): Bacteria > Planctomycetota > Planctomycetia > Pirellulales > UBA1268 > QWPN01. The sequence continues at coordinate 1,459 of CAYZHH010000023.1, read as the reverse complement.
GAGCGTGGGCGGATCTGTCGTCCACCCTGCCTGCTTGACCAGTTCCATTGCCACGAAGCTCTCCAACAACCCGCCAAGCAGGGTTCGGTCCTGAGCGAGCCTGTTGTGGTCGAGACCCATCCTTTGGGCTGCGAGCCCGGTGTCGGTGAGGAGAACCTTCGGTGTCTTGACCAGTCGCTTGGCGATGGTGGCATACCATGGAGGCACCAGTCGCACGAGGAACACAGTTTCCAAGAGGGTGAAATATCGCTTGAGTGTCGATTGCGGTATGCCGGTGCCGCGGGAAATGTCTGCAAAATTCATTTGTGACATTGGCCGCGCGGCAAGCAGTGCCAGGAGCCGAGGCAGATCGACCAGGCCTTCGATACGGGCCAGGTCGCGAATGTCTCGTTGGAGGATCGTCGTCACGTAGGCATCACACCACGCCCGGCGCCGCTCGGTCGTCCGAATCGTCACCGCCTCGGGATAGCCGCCGCGGAGGATTCGGTCGGCGAGGGACTCCTCCGCCTGGACATGACCGAGGGACGGCGTCGCAGCGCCAAGCGCAGCGTCGATGAATCCTTCGGCCAATCCTTCCAGCTCACCCTGTGAGCACGGCCACAGGGTCACGATTTCCATGCGGCCGGTGAGCGACTCGGCGACCCGTGGCACCATGAGCACGTTGGCTGATCCGGTGAGAAGAAAGCTCCCGGGCGTGCGTTTTCGATCGACCTCGGCTTTGATCGCGAGAAGCAGATCTGGCGCTCGCTGGACCTCGTCCAGCACCAGTGGCCTAGGGCAGCCAGCAAGAAAACCAGCCGCGTCACTTCGGACGGCGGCGAGCGTGGTCAGGTCATCGAGTGTGACATACCTCGCCCCGGTTTCCTCGGCCATGGCTCTGGCAAGCGTCGTCTTTCCCGACTGCCTCGCGCCATGGAGCAGCACGACCGGACGGTCAGCGAGTGCGGTACGCAAACCTGCGGTGGCGTGTCGATTGAACATGCCCAAAGACTAGCTCCGAGTGGCCAAAATCAACCACTTGGTGGCCGATTATCGGCCACCAACGGAAAGGCCGCGGCTGATCAGCCGCGGAAAGAATGGCGCCGACTCGGCCGCATCGGTGGTCCGGGGGCTTCAATGGGGCCGCGGCTGATCAGCCGCGGAAAGACCAGCGGCACGCTGGCGGATGCCCGGCTCTCGGGGCTTCAATGGGGCCGCGGCTGATCAGCCGCGGAAAGGTCGTGCTATGGGGTGCGGCCGCAGGCGAACACATCCTGCTTCAATGGGGCCGCGGCTGATCAGCCGCGGAAAGGGGCTTCGGGCTCCAGGAGTGCCTCCTGACTGCGGCGCTTCAATGGGGCCGCGGCTGATCAGCCGCGGAAAGGACCGGAGCGAAGAGCATCTAGCGCATGCCGCGTGGCTTCAATGGGGCCGCAGCTGATCAGCCGCGGAAAGCTCGAGAAAATGGTCAAGATACGAA
>CAYZHH010000022.1:15209-20490 GCA_964478275.1 uncultured Candidatus Kuenenia sp. | reverse complement strand
AGTCGGGGAGGAGCAGGCCGCTTCTGCGAAAGATGATTTGCCCGCCAGCGGCCTAGTCGGCCGGGCTCAGCCATCCGTCGAGGGCCGGCTCGCGGGGGCTGGCGGCGCAGAGGGTGGATTCGACGGGGAGCCAGAAGGCGACGAAAAGAAGAGGCTCGAAGCTCCGGCAGAATCACTTTCAAAGTCTCGCGACTCGGCCGAGCTTGCCGATGAGTCGGTCGCTGGCGGGAACCGATTCCGGGCGAAAGAATCCGAAGGCGAGTCTGAACTCAGGTCGCTAGCAGCAGGAGCCCCCGCCACGTCGTCGGCATCGGTTGTGGCAGAAACAGCCGAGCCGCCTTTCATCCCGCCGGTTCCCGCGACGCCGGTTCCCGCGGCGGCGGCGGCACCAGCAATTCAGTTTGCTGGTGGAGCCGAAGGGGGGAAGCTTGCGCGTGCCGATGCGGATGCACCGGCGCTCGACGCGCTTGCCGGGGATGCGCTGCGGACGGCTGCCAACCGTCGGGGGGCCGTGCCCGTGGGCGTCGTCGTGATTGCCGTGGGCCGACCATCGGAACGGCGGGCGGTCGAAAACCTCGTAGCCGCGAGTGGCCTCGAGGTCACGCCGGTGAAAGATCATCTCGAGCTTGTGGGGACGGTGACAGCGGTGGACAGTTTTCTCGTCGAGCTCGAGGAGGCCGGGCTTGTGCCGCCTGGCACCGCGCCTCGGAAGCTCAAGGCCGACCGGCAGGGGGGCCGCGAGCTGCGAAGCCTCGTGCTTCGCGTCGTGGATCGAAAGGCGAAGCAGGGCAAGGCGGCGGCCGGCGAGGAGAAGCCGTGAGCGAACCGGGCGGCCCGCCCGCATCCGGTTCAGAGGAACCAGCCGGGGGCTCACCGTGGGCCAGACCGGGGGTTGTCACGATCCGCTGTCGCCACAACGGCCCGCTCGTCATCGAGCTCCCGGAAGGCGAGGGCTCGCCTGGCGTGCGGGTGATCGATCACGAAGGAGGCGAATTCGTGCTCCCTGGTGGCAAGCGGGCGGTCGCACTGTGCCGCTGCGGGGCGTCAGCAAAAAAACCGTTCTGCGACGGAAACCATCGCCAGGCAGGCTTCCAAGCAGATGAACTTTCCAGATCGTAAGGAACCTGTGGCAGTTGTGGTCGGTAAGGTGGGCAGGGCACACTGCGGGAAAACTGCCGCCAAAGCGGGTTCCTCCCGTCAAAACGGCTACGCTAGGTCGATGAAACAATAGTTTCACCGCGGGGGGCTGGACCGATATGGACCGTCCCCCTGGGCGGCTGTACGGTTTTCTTGTCTCTCCGGCGTTTCCGCCGGCCCGTCCACGGACGCCCGCGATGTCAGCACACAAGCCCGGCAACTTCTACCAGCGGTTCAGCGTCCCGATTTTGGCGGTGCTGTTGTTCCTTCTGCCGCTCGTGGTGGTCGGGGCCATCAAGGCCAAGGGCAACAACCGCAATGACGTGAAGGGCTGGCTGCCGCCGGAATACCCCGAGACCCAGACCTACCGCTTCTTCCGCCAGAACTTCCAGGGCGAGGAGTTCATCCTGGTCTCCTGGGAAGGCTGCACGATGGCCGATGCCCGGCTCGAGCTCCTGGCCACCAAGCTCCTGCCGCCGCCCGAAGAGGCGGCCCGGATCGAGCGAACCCTCTATTTTAAGACGGCCCAGACAGGCCCCCGCGCCGTGGCCCGGATGACGGCCGAGCCGTTGAACCTCGACGAGGGCGAGGCAGTCCGGCGGCTCACCGGCGCGCTGATCGGGCCGCCTGCAGAGGGTGTCGAGGCCGGCTCCGCCGAGGACGACATCGACGCCCGGCAGACCTGCCTCGTGCTCACGCTCTCCGATGCCGCGCGTGCCAATCTCCACGGGGCGATCGACGAAATCAAGAAGGTGGCCACCCACGAGCTCGGCATCCCCGAGGCTGATTTCCACATGGGTGGCCCGCCGGTCGACAACGTCTCGATCGACAAGGCTGGCCAGGCGAGCGTCACGATTCTCTTCGGGCTCTCGCTGGTCGTCGGCTTCATCGTGAGCTGGTGGAGCCTGCGGAGCAAGGCGCTCGTGGCGATTGTGATCGCCTCAGGCGTGTACAGCATGTTCTCCTGCCTGGCGATCGTCTGGTACTCGGGCTACCCCGTCGATGCGATCCTGCTCACGATGCCGTCGCTGGTCTACGTGGCCACGACGAGCGGCGCGATCCATCTGGCCAACTACTACCGCGACCAGATCGCAGAGACCGGCAAACGTGAAGGCGCCGCCGGCGAGGCACTTGCCCACGCGCTCCTGCCGCTTTCGCTGGCCACCGGGACGACGGCTGTGGGCCTGGCGACGCTGGCTGTCAGTGAGCTTGTGCCCATCAAGATGTTTGGCATCTTCTCGGCCGTGGGCGTGGTCGTGAGCTTCCTCGTGATCGTCACGCTCATGCCGGCGCTCCTCGAGCTGTTCCCGCCGCGGCTCAAGCTCGGGGCAGCAGCTGGCGGCGAGGATGATGGCAGTTGGCGGCCGATCGAACAGAGCCCGTGGTGGAAGGTTGGCCGGTGGGTCACCAACCACCATGCCTTCGCCACCGCAGCCTGCGTGCTCGTGATGGCGGGCGTCGGCTACGGCATGACTCGCATCGAGAGCAGTGTTCAGCTCATGCGGCTCTTCTCGCCGAACGCCCGCATCCGCACCGACTACCACTGGCTCGAGAAGAATCTCGGGCCGCTGGTGCCAATGGAAATCCTCGTGCGGATCGACGATGACGCATGCCCGCTCGATTTCCGTGAGCGGATGGAGCTCGTCGAGCGAATCCAGGAAAAGATTGCGGGCCTCGACGAGGTGGGCAGCTCCCTCTCGACCGTCACCTTCAGCCGCGGCATCGACGTCTCCGGCGGCGGAGGGGGCATCTTCACGAGGATCATCGGCATGAGCCAGGCACGGCTCGAAGCCACGCTGGCCAGGACGCTCGAACGACACCGTGACGAATTCTTGGAGGGGGATTACCTCCGCGAGGCCGAGGTGGAGGTGCCTGTGGGTCCGCCGCCTGAGGCGCCCGCGGTCTCCACGATGGAGTCGCTTGCGATCGCGGTCGGCCTCATGGCAGCTCCGGTGCTGCCGCCCGTGCCTATGCGAGAGCGCACCGAAGAGCTCTGGCGGATCAGTGCCCGCGTGAGCGCCGTTAAGGAAGTGGACTACGCCGACTTCAAGGCGGAGCTCCAGCAGGAGATCACCCCGATCCTTGCCCAGCTCGAGGCCGATGGCATCGATGGTGTCAGGGTTGAATACACGGGCCTCGTGCCGCTCGTCTACAAGGCCCAGCACTCGCTGCTCGACGGCCTGAAAATCGGCTTCATCTTTGACTTCCTCATCATTGTGGCGGTGATGATCGTCCTGTGCCGCGCCGGATCGGCGGGCGTCGTGCTCCTTCTGCCGGCGGCGTTCCCGGCCGTGATCGTGTTTGGCGGCATGGGCTGGGGCAACTTGGGCCTCAAGTCGCTCGGCATCGGCTCGCTCTTGGTCGATATCGGCTCCGTGATGGCCCCCAGCGTGGCCCTCGGCGTGACCGTCGACGACGTCGTTCACTTCATGCTCTGGTTCCGCCGGGGAATCAGCGAAGGCCTCAACCGCAAAGAGGCCACGATGCTTGCCTACAAGGGCTGTGCCCGGGCGATGTACCAGAGCTGGGGTGTGATCGGGATCGGGCTATCGGTGTTCGCCCTCTCGCCCTTCGGGCCGACGCAGCGGTTCGGCTACATGATGCTCTCGATGCTCACGATCGCCTTGGTGGGCAACCTCGTCTTCCTGCCCGCGATTTTGTCGGGGCCGCTCGGTGCCCTCTTTGCCGCGAGCGTGCTGCGGAACGATCGCCGCAAGGCTGAGCGAGAAAAGGGTCGGCGCGTGAAGATTGATCCCGGCGCCGATGCCCTGCCGCCGCCCCATGTCGCCCCTGGGCCAGCGAGGCAGGCCGTGCATGCCTGACATGCCTGACATGCCTGACATGCCTGACAGCCTGCCAACGGCAACGGCAACGGCAACGGCAACGGTCATCCTCAAGCCCCGCCGGGCCCGTCCGTTCTTCGGGCGGCATCCGTGGGTGCTCGAGAGCGCCATCGACAAGGTCGAGGGAAATCCCGTCGCTGGCGACGTCGTAGACCTCATGACCCACGACCGCATGTTCGTGGCCCGCGGTCTCTACAACCCCAAGAGCCGCATCCGCATTCGGCTGTTTGTGTTTGATGCCGCCGTGCCGATCGACGACGCCCTCTTCGAGGCGCGGCTCGCGTCGGCCGTGGCGCTTCGCCATTCGCTCGGCCTCCTCGATCCGGCCGGTGCCTGCCGGCTTGTGAACAGTGAAGGCGACGACCTCTCCGGCCTGATCGTAGACCGCTATGGCGAGTATCTCGCGGTGCAGATCACGGCGCTCGCGATGCTCCCGCGGCTGGATTTCCTGTGCGACCGCCTCGAAAAGCTCGTGCCCGTCCGGGGCATGCTTCTGCGGGGTGCCGAGCGAGGGCTTGCGAAGCTCGAGGGCCTCGAGCTTGCCGACCGGGTGGTGCGTGGCACGGCCCCCGACGGTCCGCTCTTTGTGAGCGAGCATGGCCTCACCTTTGGCATCGATCTCACCGAAGGCCAGAAGACGGGCTACTACCTCGACCAGCGAGACAACCGCCAAGCGGCCGCCCGCTACGCCCGGGGCCGTCGGGTGCTCGACATGTTTTGCTATTCGGGTGGCTTTGCCCTCACCTGCGGCATCACCGGCGGCGCGCGGAGCGTGCTCGCGGTCGATTCAAGCGCGAAGGCCACGGCCCTTGCGAAGGCCAACGCGGAGTTGAACGGCGCCGCGAACATCGACGTGGAGACATCCGACGCCTTTGAGAAGCTCGACGCGCTTGCCACGGCCGGCGAACGGTTTGGCATGGTCGTGCTCGACCCGCCGAAATTCGCGCGGAGTCGGGCGACGGTGGAGGACGCGATGCGGGCCTATCATCGAATCAACCGCAGGGCATGTGATCTTCTGGAGCCAGGTGGCATCCTGGTGACCTGCACCTGTTCTGGGTCGGTCACCCGCGACGAGTTTTTGGAAATGCTTTCGGGCGTGGCCCAGCGCACAGGCCGATCGATTCAGCTGCTCGAGGTCCGAGGCGCGGCTCCCGACCATCCCGTGAGCGCGAGCTGCCTGGAAGGCGAATACCTCGCCTGCGTGATCGCCCGAGTGGCGTAACGCCTGGCGGTTGATGCCCAGCGCGCGACCCTCAAGAAGTGGCCACGGCGAGGGGTTGCCCGTGCCCCGTCGCCGGACG
>CAYZHH010000022.1:0-15109 GCA_964478275.1 uncultured Candidatus Kuenenia sp. | reverse complement strand
CGGGCTGCGCTTCGCCATCCTGGCTGCGCTTGCCCGCAAGGCCGGCGGCCGGGGCACGGGCAACCCCTCGCGGATACCGCATTGGAGGCACGTTCGCGCGGCATCGCATCGCTTGCGAATCCATGCATGACCCGTCGGCTCGGGCGATCTCCACCGCGGCGGGCATGGAATCGACCGACCGGAGGTGCGGCCGTAATCATGGCCTGACGGCTTCGATGAGGTGGTAGCCCTTCACAAGCTCTTCGGCGATGTTGGTCCACATGCGCGGCAGCTCTTCGACATACCAGGTGGGCTGCTTGGTGACCACGAGCAGCGTGCCTCCTGGCACAAGCGCGAGCCGCGCGGCCTCGACGAATTTTTCAGCAATTGAAAAGTCGCCGTAGTAGGGAGGGTTTGCGAGCGCGAGATCCCAGGTGCCGCGGTCGGGCACATGTCCCTCCGCCTCGAGAGCGACGGTGATATTGGCGAGGCCGTTGATCTCGGCGGCGAGCCGCGTGCATTCGACGGCGCGGGCTGCCGAGTCGTAGGCATACACGGTGACGCTCGGATCGCGGGCCGCGATGCCGAGCGCTACGCAGCCGCAGCCGCAGCCGATGTCGAGCACCTTGGTATCGGGGGCCACGTCTACGGCATCCAGAAGCCGCCTGGCGCCGGGATCGATTCGACGGTGGGCGAAGACGCCAGGCCGCGTTATCGCGGTAAGAAGCCGGTCGCGGTCGCGGAAGGCAAACCGGCAACTGAAGTCGCGAAGTTTTGAGAGCTCGCGGGTCTTCTCAACGACATAGGCCATGGTGTCACCGCGAGGGTCTGGCCGCACGCGGACCGTCTCCCCGGTCGCCGCAAGCTGCTCGCGAACCCACTTGTCGCGGGCGTTGTTTACGGCCACGACGAGGCTGCCACCAATCGCCAACTGGAAGAGCGCCTGCTGGAGGATGTCGCGAGCAAGCTCAGTCTCGCCTCCTTTGGAGAGCGGGATGATGGCGAGGTCATACGGCCCCGGCGGCATGTCGGGCGTGCAGTGCACCGAGAGGTTTTCAGGCGTCTCACCCCAAGAGGCGATCGCGTCGGTCTGTTGGTAGAAATCGAGAAACCACGATGCGACTGTTGCTTCGGGTCTCGCCAGGGCAAGCGCGTGGGCCGCCTGCCCGCGGCCCACGGTCGTCGCCACGATCCGTGAGCCGGGCAGCGCCTCGGCAACGGCGAGCGCGTGGGTCTCGGCGGGGCGTGCGGGCAGCGGCGTGAGAGATCGGGACATTCCTCGCGAGCATACCTTCGCAGATCGCCGCGACTACCTGCCGCGCTCACGCTGCGGGCTTACGTGTTGTCACTGCGTTCATCGGCCAGCGGCGCGGGCGGGGGCGGCGAATCATCACGAGGGCGCCCCGGTCGTTCGGGACGACGTTCCCCATCGGGCGATCGGCCTCGCGCGGGCCGCTTGGCATCGCCATCGGGACGAAACGGCCGCTCGGGCCGTTCACCAGAATCGGGACCACGAGGCGGGCGATCGCGATCACCGAAACCCTCGGGGCGACGTCCTTCCCCCTCCGGCTTGCCCGCGTCACCTTCGCGGAACGGCCGCTCGCGCGGCGGTGGCTCACCCGGGCCGGGCCGGAAGCGGGCCATCATGTCCTCGGCGAACTTCATGAGCTCGTCACGGTCGAGCTTCCCGTCGCCGTCGCCGTCGAACTTCATGGCGCGCTCGACGAATCGTTCGGGTGACGGACGCTCGCGCGGGCCTCCCGCTTCGGGTCGGAAGGGGCCGCGTTCACGTGGGGGTGGGCCCTCACGGTCGCCACGGAAGTCTTCATGCGGTGGGCGCGGGGGTGGAGGACCATCACGGAAGTCGCCGTCGGGCCGTGGCGGCGGCGGTGGCTCGCCCGGTTCGCTTCGCGGCGGTGGCGGTGCATCGCCGCCGTCCGGGAGCACGGGCGGTTCGGCCGTGGCCACCGCGACGATCACTGCCGCGAGGCACGATCCCGTGATGGCAAACACAACGGCGGAACGGGGTGATGTGTGCGAAGTGGGTCGCATGGCGTGAGGCTCCAGAGTGAACGGCCCAGAGTGAAGGAATCGGAGAGAAGGAATAGGAGTGAAGGAATCGCCCAATGGCTTCAACGGGGTGAGCCATCCAAAGGTTGCGGCGGAAGATTGTGGGCGGCTTTGCCTCGACAGAGTCTCGTGGAGGGCACGCGATGCGTCCGTCAGTCGCGGGCGCGCGCGAACTGGACTCCCGTTGCCACAGCCATGATGGCGCCGGCGAGCAGAATGGCGCCGCCACCCCCGAGAACGATATAGTTCGTCGTCGTGATGCCAGGCTCGAGGATCGCAAATCCTGGATTCTGCGGATCGTAAAAGACCTTCACCGGCGAGCCGACCTGATACTTGTCGACCACGGCCTGGTGCGGCTCTCGGTTCGTCGAACTGTCCCCGCCGCTCGCCCAGATGTATTTGGACGTCAACCGCTGGCCACCGATCTCGTAGCTGTAGCTGACCGAGGGGGAGTATCTTCTCCTTCCCTTTTGGAACGTCTCTGTCACCTGCGATGTTTCGATTGTCCCGGTCGTGGTTGGCCACGTCTGGCTCGCCTGAGCCTTGCGATACATGGGCAGACCAAAGAAGAACGATATTCCAAGTCCGATCGCCAGGCACACTGCCGTGACGATGGCCTGGCTAACGAGCGAAGCAGGACGACGGGCCATAACGTGGCTTTTGAATGTGATGAAGCCAGGACGTGTTGTTCGCTGGCGGCGGTTCAAGAGCGAGTCGCTCTTCCCCAGGGAGCAGAATAGCCTGTCGCTGCCGGGTAGGACAATGACCGGCAGCCTTCAACGAGGCGAGCCGTCCACAGGTTGCGCCTGGGCGCCTCGGCGATTCCACAGCGCTTCGATCACGGCTGTGCGATCGTCGGTCCACGGCCGCGTCGTCGTGGATTCCGCACAGGGCTGCCACCGCCAGCGCGTGCCCGTCGGCCGAGCGTAGATCGCTTTCACCGCTTCGAGCGACCGTGACAAGGCCATCCACTCCGACGGCGTTCGCGCCGCTCCGTCGCCGAGGTCGACGTCGCGGGCGAAGATTCCCATCCAGCCACCGTCCGCGGCGACCGCCTCCACGGCAGGCACGAAGTCGAGATACTTGTTGGACACGTGGAGGGCGAGCACACCCTCGCGGTGGAGCTTCTGGCCGTAGAGCGCGAAAGCCTCACGCGTGAGCAGATGGGTGGGCACCGAGTCGCCGGTGAAGGCATCGATCACGAGCAGGTCAAGGCTCTCGTCGGGCTCCCGCTCGAGTGCTCGCCGGGCGTCATCCACCACCACCCGGGTGTTGCCTTCACAGTCGGCCAAAAAGGTAAACCAGCGGGTGTCCTCCGCGATTCGGGCTACCGCCGGGTCGATCTCGAAGAACACATAGTCGTCACCGGACCGCGCGTAGCTCGCGATCGTGCCGACGCCCAGGCCCGCAACACCCACGCGGCTTCGCCGGCCGATGGTGTCGAGCCCCTGGAACACGCTCCCGAGGGGGCCGGCCTCGCCATAGTACGTCAGGGGAATCCGGCGGCGATCGGGATCGTTTGAGACCAGTTGCTCACCGTGCCGGATCGCCCCATGCATCAGCACGCGGGACGGGCCGTTGCTCGATTCGCACACCCGCAGGACGCCGAAGAAGGTTCGCTCGCGGAACACCACCTGCCGCGATACTTCGCCGACGAAGAACGTGCAGCAGGCCAGCGCGAAGATGGCCGCGGCGCGCTCGCCACCAGCCAGCGCCACCGTCGGCACCACGACGGCAGCCGCGATGAGGCCAAGCCAGGCCGACCGCGGCAGCGGCATCCACGGCGCCGCCAGTAAGACACCGGCTACGACGGCAGCAACCGCCACCACCACCGCGAGTCGCACTGGCATTCGCCAGCGCCAGACCGCCGGGGCCACGCCTGCCGCGACCGCGATCGCCAGCGGAAACTCAAGATGGGCGTCGAATACGACAGGCGCCACCAGCGCGTTCCAGAGGCCGCCACATGCACCGCCGACGGCGAGCGCCAGATAGAAGGTCGATAGCCGCGCTGGCGGCGGCCGGCTATCGACGAGCATGCCGTGAATACAGACACACGCGACGCCGAAGGCCACGATGTGGAGCGTGAGGACAAGCGAGGCTGGCTCGTCGAAGTCGCTGGCGACCATCCATGCTGCAAGGGCCGATGCGACGAGAAGCGCGGGCCCCTCGAACCGACGCAACCGCCGACCCCATGCTGTGAAGACGACGACATAGCTTGCGAGGTAGACCGCCAGTGGCACGACCCACAGCAGCGGAATCGGCGCGACCTCCACCGTGGCATGCGTGGTCACGGAGGCGAGCCACGACGCGGGAATGGCCGCCAGCGCCGCCCACCGCAGCCATTGCCACCATGTGACGTGGGCATCGGGAGCGCCTGTCACCAGAGCGGCGTGCGGCGTCGAAGCCATCCGCGCGGTGAGCCCCCCAACCACGAGCATGAGTACCGCCACTGCGAGCAGGAGTCGCCCGGCAAAATCAACCTGGCTGTTGATGCCCGCCATCGGCTCGATCAGCGTGGGATAGGCCGCTAGCATCGCAAAGCTGCCGGCATTGCCTGCCGCGTAGAGCCCGTACGCCGCCCGGCCGCCGCTGGTCTCCGCGTCGGGCCAGAGGCTTCGCCAGTGGCCGAAGATCGGTGAGAGCGTGGCTACAGCAAAGAACACCGGCCCCATGCCTGCTGCCAGCACGACGACGACGAGGAGCGGCAGAGGCAGCGGCGATTCGGGCCGCGCCCAGTCGCTGGCGATGGCCAACCCCATCGGCACGGCCAGGGCTGCTGCGGCAAAAACGGCGGCTTGCGCGACAAGTTGGAGCCGCGGCTGGCGGAGCCGGATGAGCCGGTCGGCGTAGAGCGTGGCGACGACGAGGCCGACCTGAAAAAACGCGAGGCAAGAGATCCACACGCCAGGCGCCCCGCCAAAGAGCGGCAGAAGAATTTTTCCGGCGACGAGCTCGAGCAGGAAGAGCGACGCGGAGGCCGCGGCTGCTGCCACGACCGCGACGGCGCTCCAGATGGCCGGCACGTTCGCGGATGGTTCCCGCGGGGGCATCAAGCCGTGCGCCGTCGACGCATCCACAGAAGGAGACCCTTCGCCGCGACGGCCAAGAGCGCCGCGGTCGCCGGCTGGGCTACCGGATTCATCGCGGTGGGAATTGCGGCGGCGGCGAGCGGAGCGTCCCATATGCGAATCAGACTCGCCGTTCCGGAGGTGCTGAAGTCGAGATTGTCGTCACGGAAAAATTGCAGCGTGCGTAGGGTATCAGTCCCGGCGTCATGGCTGGGCCGAAGGACGGCACCCTCACAATGTTTGAGTTCAGTGAGGGCGAGCGTCGCTTAGTCGTCCTCGGGCGGCGGTGGTGGTGGCGCTGGAAACGCCCGGTCGGGGTCGAGGCCGGCCTTCGTGGCGGCCGCGCGGAGCTTTTCGAGGACCGGTGGCGGGACGGTCTCGCGGAGCGGCTTGGTTGAACAGACCCAGATCCGCGCTCGCTCCATGACGGAGAGGCTGTCTTCTCCCATCACGCTGGCATACGAGTTGGCCACGATTTCCGGAAACGGCAGGAGCTTGGCCTCTTCCAGCACAAACTTGGCATTCGGGGTCGAGGCGGCATACCGCTTCTCATACGCGGCCTCGGCGATCGACAGATAGCGATTGAAGGCGGCGTAGTTTCCCTTGCCGAGGCCTTCGCGGATCGCTCGGCGGATCATGGCGTCGAGGAACTGGCGGAGATTCGAGACATCGATTGCGAGCACCTCGGCGATCCGGATAGCGATGAACGACTCGATCGTGCTGGTGTACATCGGATCCTCGCCGCGGCCGAGCTTCTCAGCCATCATGCGGAGCTTCACGAAGTGGTTCTGGGCTGCGGCGATATCACCGTAGAGGTATTCGACGATGACCGCCCGATTGAGGAACGTCTCGTAGCCTTCGAGGAGATCGGCCTCCTCGGCCAGGCCAAACTCACCCGCCGAAACGCCCTCCTCCGAGTTGATCAGAGCGAGCGCGTCCTCGAGCGATCGCTCGTAGGACGCCGCGAAGCGGGGGTCAGGCAGCAGGTCGACTCGGTGGCTGGCCGCGTCGTAGGCCACGCGGCCAGTGAGCATGAGCTCGGCGAGCATGTGAAGGCGGCTGCGGATGATGAGCAGCTCGTTGTTGTCCTCGCGCCGCCTGAGCTCACGGCCAATTTTAATCCCCTGTTCGGTCCAGTAGATGCCGTGCGACTCGGCATGTCGCCAATCGAGCGGGCCATACCGCTTCATGTTCGCGAGCATCGCAGCGGGCTCCATCTTGTAGCGGTCTTCGAGTACGCGCCTTTGAAGGTGCGGCACGAGGTGATCGAAGATCAGCCCAGCGACGTCGCGGTCGCTACGGATCGCCGCCAGGAGCGGAGCGTTGACGCCATCGGGGAGCCGATTCTCGCCGAGGATCCGGGCGTCGACAGACGCGGCCTGCATGAGCGACCGCCCGAGCATTCGCAGGAAAGCCTCGTCGGGCTTCGCCCCATGCTTGGCGATGAGGTCGAGGCCGCTTTGCAGGTCGGGCACCTTTGCGAGTAGCTCGTCGAGTGTGGCCGGGGCGTCGGCGACGCGGCGAAACATCAAGATGGCGTCGTCAGTGGTGCGCCCTGCGGTCATGTCCCCGAGAAACTCCTGGATCTCACGGGCCAGGCTGGCCTTGAAATACCAGTGCTCCTTGTCGCCCTTGCCAGCGATCTTGTTGTGGAAGATCCAGCCGAGCTCCATTTGGAGCTGCGGCGAGCGGGGATTGAGCGGGATTCCCTGGTCGCGAAGGAGCCCGATGCCCCGCTGCACCCAGCCCCAGCGCTCGGCAGGCACCTGCGTCGCCACGGAGATGTTGTAGGCGAGGTTCCAGGCTTGAAACGCCCAGACCTTGTGGAACCGCGGCTGGAGCGCCGTGATCCACTGGCTGAGCGTCTGGGCCTCGAAGTATTCCCCCTCGGACTGAAGGTGATCGGCCCGCGCCCAGAGGGCATCGACGGCCAGGCCGCGGAACGTGCCGAGCGCCGCGGTCACGACCGCCACATGCGCTGGCATGCCCTCGGTCGTCGCTGTTGGGATGACGAGGTCGAGATCCTTCCGTTGCTTCTGGATACCGGCGGCCAGCCACCAGGAAGCGGTGATCGCCAGCGCGAGCAGGACGCTGGCTATCGCAGTGACTTTTCGGTTACCAGGCATAAGACACCATCAGAACCCGGAAACATTCACCAGGTCGCGGCGGGCGAGCAGTGCCCAGCCGAAGGCCAGAAGGACGAGCGGGTAGGCGACTCCGAGTACCGCCACGCTTTGCAGGGTGTCGAGGATGGGCAGGAGACGGCCGGTGGCCACCTCGGTCACGCCGTCGTGGGCACCGAACGACGGCACCAGCGCGATGAAGCCGTCGGCAGCAATCGACGTGATCGTCTTGAAGGTGTCCCACAGCTCGAGGCGGTCGAGCCGCTCGAAGAGGACCGCGCCCCGCAATCGGAGCATCTCGGTGACGGTGGCATTGGCCCGGTCGGCACCGGTGTAGATATCGATGGCGTCGGCGAGGAACGCACGAGCTACCGCCGTCACGTAGATCATGAGCGACGCGAGCACGGCGATCGGGAAGCCGAGCCAACTGGCCGCAGCGAGCGCCGCCGATGCGATGAGGGCCAGCTTCGCCCACATCACCGCCAGGCATCGCAGATAGTTGCCGCGGAACGAGCCGCTGCGGTAGAGGATTTCGAGCCCCTTGCCGGGTGAGAACGAGATGCTCGTGGGCCGGTCCTGGCCGGGCGGCACTTCATTGCGGTTGGCGATGGCCACCCGGAGGCGGCCCTCTTCATCGATCGCCGCGGCAGGGATCTCGAGGGTGTGGAACATGCCGCTCGCGAGCGTGTACTCCTCGTGCTTGCCGTCTTTCACCGGATAGGGGCGGTCGTTGAGCCAGAGCACGAAGCGGACCTGGGCGCGGTCGACGGTCGTGCTGTCGGAGAACGGCTTGAGCCGGAGCTGCACGACCGACGCCCCGAGCCGCTTGGGGTCAAGGCCGGTGAAGAGGTAGCTCGCGACGGCATCGGGCGTGACGGTGTGCCACTCGAGGACGCGTTGGGCGAGGATACGCCGACGGGCGCCGGCGGGGTTGATGGCGAAGGCATCCGGGTCGTCCTTCCGGACCTGCTCGATGCCGGCCTCGACGGCGGCATCGAAGTCGGCACCGCTCGGGTGCGCGGGGCGGGCGACAGAACGGGCCGTAAACACTTCCTCGTCAACGGCCCGTCGATCGGCGGCATCGGCAGCCGGCAGTCGCCGGATCGCCTCGGCCGTCGCAAAAACGCCACCACCGACAAGCGCCACGAGAAGGGCATTGAGCAGCACGATGCCGGTCCACTTGCCGAGGAGGTATTGCCAGCGGGCGAGTGGTTTGACAAGCGCCATGTGAATCCGCTGGCTGTCGATGTCGCCACAAACACTGCCGCAGGCCAGAAAAATTGTCACCAGCGCCAAGATGAAGCCGCTTGCCGAGAGCGACCAATTGAGGAAGAACTGGAGGCGATATTCGAGCCGCTCTGAGGGATCGAGGACGAGTGGCAGGACCGGGAGGCCGACGACCAGGAGAATGACGAGGAGGACGGGCAGCCGCGTGCCCACGGCCTCTTCGACGACGGCCCTGGCGACGCCCACGATCCCGATGCCGGCCGAGAGGCATCGCCGCAAGAGAGCGATGCCGAGCCGGAAGCCGGCGGCGAGCGAGAACACGCCGACCGCCGCGGTTGCCACCGCGTCACGGCCGGTCAGCCATGCAATTCCGGCGACCGCCGCGGCCGTGATGATCACCACCCAGAAGGGGATGCGGCGGGCCCGGGTGTCGGCCACCTCGGGGGCGAGCGTTGGTATGGCGGCCGTCGCGTTCATGGGCGGGACTGGCCGCGCGTGAGGCTCTCGAGCAGCCCGGCATCGACCGCGGCGGCGTTGCCTGCGGTCGGCGTTGCCCCAGCACCCCCGGCCGCCAGAAAGCCGGCCACCGGACCGCCGGACGACGCGCCCGTCGTCACGAGACCCTCCGCCTGGGCCTTCTCCACGATCTCGAGGAAGAGGCTTTCGAGCGACCGCCTCGGATGCTCGATCCGCTTGACCGCGAGATGATGCCGTGCGAGCAGCTCCTTGACCTCGGCCACCACGCCGTCGGGCATGTCAGAGGTCTCGAGGATCGTGGAGTGTTCCTGCGTGAGGAGCTCGGCGCAAGTGCCTTCGGCCCGGATACGACCACCGTACATGATCGCCACGCGGTCACAGAGATCCTCGACGTCGCCGAGCAAGTGCGAGCAGAGGAGCACCGTCTTGCCCCGACGGGCGAGCGTGGCGATGAGATCCTTGATCTGGCGGGCACCGACGGGATCCATGCCGCTGGTGGGCTCGTCGAGGATCAAGAGCTGCGGGTCGTTGATGAGGCTCTGGGCCAGGCCGATTCGCCGCTGCATGCCCTTGGAGTACTCGCCCACGGGTCGGTGCTGCGCGGCCTCGAGCCCCACCATCTCCAGCAGCATGTCGATCCGCTCGCGGCGGGCTCGGGCGTCGAGGCCGAAGAGCCGCCCGAAGTATTCGAGTGTCTCGCGACCGGTGAGGAAGCGGTAGAGATACGACTCCTCCGGTAGGTAGCCGATGAGGTGCTTGGTTGCCACATCGGTGGGCCGCTTGCCGAGGATCGCGATTCGGCCCGCCGTCGGCTGGAGGAGCCCCAGGAGCATCTTGATGGTCGTGCTCTTCCCCGAGCCGTTGGGGCCGAGGAGGCCATAGACCTGTCCGCGGCGAATTTCGAGGGTGACTGCGTCGACCGCACGCACGCGGGGGCGCATCCAGAAGTCACGGAACGTCTTGGTCACGCCGACGCAGGCGATATCAATCGCGTCGCCGCCTTCCGCCGTAGCCACCATGCTCCGAATCCTCCTTGTTCGATCGGCTCCCGGGCCGCTTGTGGTCGCGGGCCGGCCGGAAGCGGGCTACCGGCTTTTCTCGGCCTGCTTTTGTTCCTGCCGCATCGCCTTGAGCTGCTCTTTCTGACGTTCCTTTTGCAGGTTTGGGTCGCGGTTGAGCTGGAGCTCGAGCCTGCCGGGCACCGTATAGAAGGTCTCGACGTCTTTGCTCGTGAGGATGGTCTCTCGGGCATCCTCCCAGATGCGGGCCAGCACGAGCCGCGGATTCCGTTCGTACTGCGGCAGGAGCTGCTCGAACGTCTGCGCCTCGCTGGCAACCTTTTCTACGATCTGCGTGCGGTACGTGGTGGCCGAATTGATCACGCTGGACACCTCGCCGCCGATGCGGAGGCCGTCGACCGACAGATCGGCAAGCGCCTCTTCGATGCGGGCCTCTGCGGCGGCAGCTTCGGCCGCGTCGCCGCGGTCGGAGGCCTGCTCGAAGGCCACGATGAGCTTCAAGAGGGCGGGGCTCGCCTCGCCGGCGGTCTCGCCGAGGATGCGCGATCGCTCCTGCTGGGCCCCGACGATCGATTCGGCACGGAAGCTCTCGGCACTCGTGACGGCGTCGAAGCTCGCGGCCACCCGCATCGGTGCCGAGACTTTGTCGAGGGCGAGCTGGTCGATGACGATCCCCGTCCGCATGTCGTCGAGCTTTTCCTGCATGGCACCGACCACCACGTCGCGGTTGACGACGCCCCGCAGGAGCTCCTCGGCAGCGATTCCCGCCGCCGCATGGACAATGCCCTGCTGGGCCACGAGCCGCACCACATTCGCGGCGAGCGGCTGGCTGCCAACGTTCGTGAGGTAGGCGACGGGATCAGCAATCCGCCAGGTGATCGTCCACTTCGCGTGGGCGATGTTGGAGTCACCGGTGATGAGCGAGCCGTCACGCAGCGGGTGCAGTGGCCGCGCCTTCTGGGCCTGCATCTGGTTGCGGGTGAGGCCGCTTTCCTGTTCGGTTGTCTCGTACCAGAACTCCTTGTCGAGGACGAGCGTTGCGGGCCGGGTGTCAACCTTCACGATCTCTTCGATCGGGAAGGGGGCAGCCAGATAGGTGCCAAGCTCGAGCACCCGCCGGCCAGGAGCGCCCACGTAATCACCGAACCGCAACCGCAGGGCGACCTCGTTGGAGCCGACACTGAACGTGCCGCTGAAGGCGTACGCGACGAGCAGCGCGAGCATCGCCAGCTTGAGGATCGTGAAACTCACCCGCAGCGCCTCGGCCAGCGACTGCTGGGCCGGGTCGACGGGCGGCGCGAAAGGCCGGGGCTCGGCGGGATTGGGAGTGGTGTCGTTCATGGTCGGAGGGGAGCCGGGGCCGTTCCCGGACGGGGCTGGCTCGGATCGCTCTGGGCAGGATCCTTGTTGAACCAGTCGAGGATGCCGAGGCTGTCGGCAGAGAGCACAAACGTCGTGTTGTGGTCGAGCATCTTCTTGAGGGCGTCAACCTTCCGCAGGAAGATCGCAAACTCCTCGTTCTTGGCGAAGGTGTGGTATTGGCTCGATGCCTCGCGGTCGCCCTGGGCACGGATCGACTGGGCCCGGCGTTCCGCGAAGGCGAGGATCCGCTCGCGGGCGCTCGACGCCTCGCTGCGGATCGATGAGGCCTGGGCCTGCCCTTCCTGGAGCGCGTTTTCCGCCAGCCGCTCCCGCGATGCGATCATGGTCTCGAAGACCTTCGCCGTGGTCGATTCCGGGAGGATGATCTTGTGGATGCCCACGCTCTCCACCTTGATGCCGTAGCCCGCCTGCATGAGCGCGGCATCGATCATCTTCGCGGCGTCGGCCTCGATGGCCCCGAGCCGCAGCTTCGAGCGGTCGAGATTCACGAGCTGGTCGAAGCGGTGGTTGCTGATGAGGCCTCGGATCTCGCGGAGCCGTGACGAGAGCTGTCGGGCAGCCTCCGATGGGTCTTTGAGCGTCACATAAAACTTGAGGGGATCCTCGATCCGCCATGTGAGGTAGGTCCGCACGATCACGCTCTTGCCGTCGGCGGTCTGTAGCTCCTCGATCCTGTCTTCGAGCAGTTGCAGGCGGCGGGGGTAGAGCGTCACTTTGTGAATCGGCCACGGGAGACGGAACTTGAGGCCGGGGGTTTCCTGCACGCTCGAGGCATCGGCCTTGTCAAACGTGGTGCGCACGGCCACTTCGTCGTAGCGGACCTGATAGAGGAACATGTGCGAGAGGAGCACGCCGACGATGACGAGGCCGACCAGGACGACGAAAGAGTTCTTCATGGGAGTTGGAGGCCACCGCGGGCAGCGAGGGCGAAGAGGGGGTCACTCGTTCAAGAGCATGTCGATGGCGGATGCCGGGTCGCTAAAGTCCATGCGGAACACCGGTGTGTCGCCGGTGTCGGCGGCGATCACAAACTTCCGGCGGTCGGAGAGTCCCTCGGCGAGCACTTCGAGGAACCGACGGGTGCGGTAGTAGTTTGGCGATGCCTGGAAGGCCAGCAGCTCACCCGCAAACCGTTCGCCGTCGGCCCGCTCGCCAACGGCCCGCCGCCAGCGGTAGGCCCAGGCTGAATGGAGGAGCTCTGCGGCCTCGCCCCGCGCCTCGGCGAGCATCCCATCGATCCGCCGTTCGGCCGCCGCAACCGCTGTAGGGTCGGCTGCGCCGGCGGTTCGCATGGCGTCGAGCCCGCGGATCTCGGCGTCGATTCGCTTGCTCAAGTCGACCGAGCCCGCGACCCGCGCGAGCTGCTTGACCGCTTCCTTGTGTGCCAGTTGGATCCACGTCTCGCGTTGCTGCATCGCCCCAATCTGGGCGTGGAAGGCCCGCGACACCGTGCCGATCGGCGGATGGATCGACGTGATCGCCACGCCGACGATGTCGATTCCGAGGCCGGCACGATCGGCCCGCTCTTGGATCGCCGTGCGGAGCTCCGGGCCTCCTTCGGTGCGGCCCGTCGCCAGGAGCATGTCGATGTCATGCGTCGCGAAGAACTGCGTGGCTTCCCGCTGGGCGACGGCTTTGATCGCCTGTTGTGGGTCGGTCGACCCGAGGAGGAACGTCTCCAGGTTTGCCACGGTGTATTGGACGGTCACATCGGCCGACACGAGCGACACGCCCGCCCCGTCGGCGGCGGGTGCCGCGAGGAAGTCCTCCTGGCCAATCTGCGAATCGCGGTCGCTGTCGTTGGTCCAGAGCATTGCCGGCGACAGCTCCGAACGACCGGTGAGGTCACTCGAGACGACAAGCTGCTGCACCTCGCCGACCGGATGCATCTCTACCGTCTCGATCGGCCACGGCAGCTTCACATGGATGCCCGGCGGGAGCGGCTCTCCTTCGAGCGCCCCAAACCGTAGGAGCACGCCCCGCTGGTCTGGGCCCACGATCGTGAACGCGCTCAGGGCGATCAGGCAGGCGGCGCCGAAGATCGTCAGCGGAGTGATGGCGCTGCCGAGCAGGCGATAGAGCCAGCTCCCCGACACCTCGACGCCGAACTGATAGCTGATGAGATCCGCGAGCACGCTGCCGAGCGACTCGGGCGCCGTGAGCAGGCCGAGCATGCGGCTGTCGAACGCAGGGCGTGGAACCGCGCCGGGCACCCGCGGCCGATACGACTCGAGGAGGGTTGTGAGAAGAATCTCAAGGCCGATGGCCACCATCACGGCGGGAATGGCCAGGGCCATAGCCTCGAACGGCCACGTCACGCCCGCCACCGCAATCACCGCCACGCCGCCGAGCAGGAGCACGGCCATGACGAAGCAGCTCATCAAGTAGCTTGCGCAGCCGCGGAGGAGCTGCCAGGCCCGCTGACGTGCGTACCCGGCGAGCCAACGGCCCCCGATGAAGGCCACAAACGCGATGCTCGCCAGCGCAAAGAGCAGGCCGACGGGGTTGCAGCGGGACGCGAGTGGGGCGGCAGGCTCCGCGGCCCGGAGCTGGACCGAGACAAGCGCAGCACCCGCGATAATGAGGTAGCTGGCGACGAGGAGGCTCACCGCCGGAAGGCCGTAGCGGTAGAGGTTGTCGAGCCGGCGGCGGGCGGCATCGAGGTCGTCGCCGAGGTTATTGAAGATGGCGGCCGACGCAGTTGGGTCGGCGGCGAGCTTGTCGGCGGCCAGCCGTTCGGCCCGCTCGGCTTCGTGCTGGCTATAGAGAAGCGCCAGCATGATTCCGATCGGCAGGCCGCCGAGCATGTGCCAGCCCGCGGCATAGACCGCCTGGCTGTCGCTCCAGAGCGCGACGAGCCCCGTGGCCACCACGAGCGCCCCCTGGATGGCCAGCCCAACCAGGGCCACGTTCGTAGCTCGCTGGAACACCCGCGGATCGGCGGCGGTGGACGGCGGAGCGGCGGCGGTGGAAGGCGGAGCGGAAGAAGTTTGGGAGGTGACGGCCATAGGTTTGCGGAGGACGAGCGGCCGAGGGCCTGCCAAGCTTTCGAGTATACGTTGAGGCGAGGGGCTTTGAAGCGACCCCGTCCCCCCCACACACGATTCTCACCTTCATCGTTGGTAGGATGCAAAAAATGCCTATTTTCCCGATTGCCGCCAACGCTTTCCGCGAATCGATCCGCCAGCCGGTGCATTCCGTGCTGATCGTGGTGGGCCTTTTGGCGCTCCTGCTCAACGTCAACGTCGCGGCCTACACGCTCGAGGACGACAACAAGCTCCTGGTCGACATGGGGCTCAGCACGCTCCTGGTCGTGGGGATGCTCCTGGCGGCGTTTACCGCCACCGGCACGCTCTCCGGTGAGATCGAGACGAAGACGGTGCTCGCCACCGTGAGCAAGCCCGTGCCGAGGTGGACGGTCGTTGTCGGGAAGTTTCTCGGAGTGGCCGCCGCGATCGGCCTGGCCTACTGGCTGTTGTCGGTCGCGTTCCTGATTACGGTGCGGCACCGCGTGCAGACCTCGGTCCGCGTCGAGGACACCTACGACGCCCCGGTGCTCGCGTTTGGGATCGTGGCGATTGCGGTGACGCTCATTGTCTCGGCCGCTTTGAACTATCTCTACCGCTGGCCGTTTCCCTCCACGTTCGCGGTTGTGGCAGCGGTGGCGGCGACGGCCTCCTGGGGCCTTGTCTCGTGCGTGAGTCGCTCCTGGCGGCTCCAGCATCCGGCGACCGATCAGAATCCCCAGCTCATGATCGGCCTC
>CAYZHH010000021.1:0-20652 GCA_964478275.1 uncultured Candidatus Kuenenia sp. | reverse complement strand
TGCAGTTGATGGCGAGCCATCACGAGACATCCCGCCGGGCCGGTTCGATGTGGATGAAGGCGTCGGCAATCCGCAGGGGTGAGTTTTTGAGGACGCTGCGGACCTTGCCGCTCATCTCGTGACCGTGCTGCACGGTGGCGTGCCCGTCGACCTCGACATGGAGTTCAACGAAGTACCGGGTGCCGCTCTTGCGAATCCGGCATTTGTCCAAAGCCCGAACACCTTCGACCCCCGAGGCCAAATCCCGGACCTTCTGCTCGAAATCCTTAGCGGGGGCGGCATCCAATAGTTCGCGGATCGCCATTTTCAGCAGGCTCAGGCCACTGAACACGATCACGACGCAGGCGAGTAATGCCGCCCAGTCATCGGCAGGTTCGTAGCCGGGGCCACCGATAAGGCCGATGCTGATGCCCACAAAGGCGGCGATGGAGGTCAGGGCATCGGCCCAGTGATGCCATGCATCAGCTTGGAGTGACGTGCTCTCGGCTTCCGCACCGATGCCGCCGATCCAGCGAGCGAGGATCAACTTGGTGGCGACAACCAGCACCAGCACCAGCAACGTGGACCAGTGGGGCAGGTGGTGGGGTGTGAGGATCTCACGGATGCTCTGGAAGGCAATCATCGCCGCCGCTGCCAACAGGGCGAGGGAGGCGACGATGCCGGAGAGGGCCTCGGCCTTGCCATAGCCGTAGGGATGCCGTTCATCGGCGGGTGCCACACTGACTCGGAGACCGCCCCACACGACGAGCGACGTCACGATGTCGGAGGTGGACTCGATGCCATCGGCGATGAGGGCGTAGGAGTTGCCGAAGAACCCGGCGAGAATCTTGATGGTGGCAAGGGCGGCGTTCACTGCCACGCCGATCAGCGGTACGGTCGAGAGCGATAGCGGGGAAGGTTCGGCGTTTGTCATCGACTGCTTGCCGGAGGCCGACGGCCTTGCCACCCCCCCGCCTCTGACCGCCACTCGTGGCCCGAGTGGCAAGAAGCTCCCCGAGTAGGGCTCGAACCTACAACCTACGGATTAACAGTCCGCCGCTCTACCATTGAGCTATCGGGGAATAGACCTGAAGAATAGCGGGTTCTGCCCTTGAAATCGAGACTGGTCCGGCGTGTCGCTCGCCCGGCTGGGGCGACGCCAGGAGCCGTGGCGGCTCAGCTACGCTTCGGGCGGCGGGTCGCGGCGTTTTTCGAGGAGGACGCTGTTGCCCTTGGCGTTGTACTCGATCCGGGTCATGAATGACCGCATGAGCATCACGCCACGGCCGCCAGGGGACTCGAGCCGATCCGCGAGCGTGCAGTCGGGCACCCGCTTCGGATCGAATCCTTCACCCTGATCGGTGACCTCGATTCGCATGAGCTCGGGGGAGACGAGGCACTCCACATGGACGGTCTTTTCGGGATCGAGCTTATTGCCGTGGACGACGGCGTTGACAAGCGCCTCCTCGGCGGCCAAGTGAATCGCGAAGATGTCGTCGGGCGGCCAGCCATAGTGCCCCAGCTTTTCGAGCAGGTCATCTGTCACAAGCCTGCTCGACCCACGCGCACTCGGGAGCGTGAGCGATCGCTTCCACACCTCGGCCTGGTCATTGTCCGCCATCGCCAATGCTCCAACGCGTTCCGTGGTCGAATCGATCTGACGAACGGGCCTATGAAAGGTAAATCCGGAACTCAGGTGTCACGAAAACGCCGCGAGGGCCTCGGCTCGCTCGGCACGGATGTCAAACACCTTGTTGAGCTTGGTCACCTGAAACACCTCCAGGATCCCCGGCACGAGCCCGCAGAACTTGAGCCGCCCCTTCGCTGTCTTGAGCTTGCGGTCGAACGTGATCAGTTTGCCAAGGGCAGCGCTCGAGAGGAACTCGACCCCCGTGAAATCAAGGAGGATGGCCTTGCGATTGTCGACCTCAACGAGCCCAAAAAGCTCGCCGCCGAGCTCCTGGATCACGGCCTCATCAAGGATCTTCGGATCGGTAAAGGTGACGACCGAGACATCTCCCGTTTTGGAAACGTCGATCCGCCGATGCGTCGCCATGACCGAATCCCTCCGCCGCCCCGCTGGCTGCGGGAAGGCCTGAACCTTACTGATTCTGGACGCCGGGTGCCATGAGGGAGGCCACGGCCGCTGCCAAACTGGCAGCAGGGCAAGGTGCGACAGGACGGGCACGGCATCGCCCATCAACCTGCCGAAACCCCACGAAAACAGGTTCAAGGGCTGTATTTTCGGGGACTGCCTGGCATGTGGCGCGCCACTTGCTCTCCTTTGGGTCTGCCGGCTCTCGACGGGCCGGCGACGGCAGGTTTTCGAGCGAGGGCCAAATGGGCCCCGTCTCCGAAGAATGGCCGTCTGGCGCGCCGCTCTAATCCACACCCCAAAATCCTTCTTCAGGAAAGAGGTTTCGTCCAGCATGTCAGCCACCGCCACCGCTACCAAACCCGCCCGCAAGAAGTCAACGCTCATTCCGCTCGGCGACCGCGTTGTCGTGGAACGTGAACAGAGCGAGCAGAAGACCTCCGGCGGCATCCTGCTGCCCGACTCCGCCAAGGACAAGCCCGCCCGCGGCACCGTCGTGAGCGTGGGCGAAGGGAAGTGTGATCTCAAGGGCATCCGCCACGCGCTCCAGGTCAAGCCTGGCGATCGCGTCGTCTTCACGAGCTACGCCGGCGAGCCTTTCAAGATCGGCGACGACGAGCTCCTCCTCATGCGGGAAGACGACATCCTCGCCATCCTCGGCTGATTGTTTTTGGGGCTGGACGTCCGCGCGATGCGGCGTCTTCAGTCCCGCAGTTCGACATCACGATCCCAACTCAGACCCCCAGCTTCAAAACCCTTTCTCAGGAAATTCGCACCATGGCCAAGATGATGGCATTCGACCAGGAAGCCCGTGAGGCAATGCGCCGCGGCATCTCGAAACTCGCCCGCGCCGTGAAGGTCACCCTCGGCCCCAAGGGCCGTAACGTGATCCTCCAGAAGAGCTTCGGTTCCCCGACGGTCACCAAGGACGGAGTCACCGTCGCCAAGGAGATCGACCTCGAGGACGTCTACGAGAACATGGGCGCCCGCATGGTGCGCGAAGTCGCCAGCAAGACCAGCGACGTGGCCGGTGACGGCACCACCACCGCGACCGTGCTTGCCGAGGCCGTCTTCAACGAAGGCCTCCGGGCCGTCGTGGCGGGAGTCAATCCCATCCAGATGAAGGCTGGCATCGAGAAGGCCGTCGAAGACATTCGGGCCAAGCTCGCCGAGATGTCGATTCCGGTGAAGGGCAAGAAGGAAATGGCCCAGGTGGCCGCCATCGCTGCCAACAACGACGCCGAGATCGGCGAGCTGTTGGCCGAGGCGATGGACAAGGTTGGTAAGGACGGCGTCATCACCGTTGACGAGGGCAAGAGCCTCAAGACCGAAATCGAGTTCGTCGAGGGCATGCAGTTTGACCGCGGCTACCTCTCGCCGTACTTCGTGACGAATGCCCAGCAGATGCAGTGCGTCCTCGAGGACTGCTACATCCTCGTCTTTGAGAAGAAGATTTCGAGCGTCAAGGACATCGTGCCGCTGCTCGAGGCGGTCGTGAACTCCAGTAAGCCGCTGCTCATTATCTCCGAGGAGGTGGACGGCGAGGCGCTCGCGACGCTCGTCATCAACCGCCTCCGAGGCACGTTCCAGGTGTGTGCCGTCAAGGCTCCTGGCTACGGCGATCGCCGCAAGGCGATGCTCGAGGACATCGCGATCCTCACCGGGGCCACGGCGGTGTTCGAGAACCTCGGCATGAAGCTCGAAAACCTCGGCCTCACCGAGCTGGGCCGTGCCAAGAAAGTGATCATCGACAAAGACAACACGACGATCATCGAGGGTGCCGGCAAGGCCGCCGACATCAAGGGTCGCATCGAGCAGATCCGTCGCGAGATCGAGAACTCCACGAGCGACTACGATCGCGAAAAGCTCGAAGAGCGGCTCGCGAAGCTCTCCGGCGGTGTGGCCAAGATCAACGTCGGGGCTGCCACCGAGAGCGAGATGAAAGAGAAGAAGGCCCGCGTCGAGGACGCCCTGCATGCCACGCGGGCGGCCGTCGAAGAGGGGATTCTGCCGGGTGGCGGTGTGGCGCTCCTGCGGGCCTGCTCGCAGCTCAAGCCCAAGGGCCTCTCGGATGACGAAGCGATCGGCTACCAGATCGTCGTGCGGGCGTCCCGGGCGCCGCTCTCGATGATCGCCTCAAACGCCGGCCAGGACGGCTCGATCGTGTGTGAGAAGGTGCTCGCGGGCACCGGCAATTTTGGGTACAACGCCGCGAGCAATGTGTACGAAGACCTCGTGAAGGCCGGTGTCATCGACCCAGCGAAGGTGACCCGCACGGCGCTCCAGAACGCGACGAGCGTCTCGACGCTGTTGCTCACGAGCGACGCCCTCATCGCCGAGAAGCCCAAGAAGGAATCGAAGGGCAAGGCTGGCGGCGGTCACGGCGGCGACTACGACATGTATTGATCGAGGGCCGCGAAGCGGACCTCAATCAATACCGAGATCAACGATCGGGGCGATCCTTAGGGTCGCCCCGATTTTTTGCGCGTGCGGCAAGGTCGTCGAGCGCGACGAATCCGTCGGTGCCGGGTGGGGTTCCTGCGGTGGGACCACAGGAAGGTTTTTTGAGGCGCCGCCTGAGGGTCCACGCAAGCCATGCCGTGGCGGCGAGTGCGATGGCGATTGCCAGGACGTCCTGGAGCATCGTTACCAGCCCATCCAGGTGCCGAACTGATAGATCGCGAAGGCTCCAAGCCACGCGAGCACCGTCATGTACACAAACGTGATCACGGGCCAGAGCCAAGAACCTGTCTCGCGGGCCATCACCACGAGCGTGCTGGCACACTGGGCGCACAGCGCGAAAAACACCATCACAGACAGGGCCACCGGCAGCGTGAAGACCGGGCGATTCGTGTCGTCCCAGCGGGCGGCCCTGAGCCGCTGGGTGAGGGCAGTCCCTTCGTCGGTATCGTCATTGGGTGAAAGGTTATAGAGCACCGAAAGCGTTCCCAAAACAACTTCCCGCGCGGGAAAACTCGCGAGCGCCGCGCAGCCCAGCCGCCAGTCCCAGCCCAAGGGCCGGACGACCGGTTCGATGAACCGACCGGTTCGGCCGAGGATGCTCTGCCGCTGGATCGCTCCGCGACGGGCCGCTTCGGCGCCTTCTGGCGTCGCGAATGCAGCAAGCTCTTCCGCGAGCACTTCCCGCTCCGAATCGGGCGTGGCCGGATCGATAAGCCGGGCCTCAACCGCCGCTCGATCGGCCTTCATATCGGACGCAATCAGGTCTTCGTTCTTCGGATAGTTCGAAAGCGCCCACACGACGACACTCACCGCGAGGATGACCGTGCCGGCGCTCGCCAGGAACGACCAGGCTGCTTCCCGAGCCCGTTCGAGGACAACCGCGGCCTGCGGCCATCGCCAGCCGGGCAGCTCCATCACGAACGGTTGCGGGTCCCCTCGAAAAATAGTGCTCGAAAGCAGCCAGGCGACGGCTGCAGCGACCACAACGCCGAGGGCGTACATCGACGCCAGCACGACCGCCGGGAGTCGCAGGAAGGAAATGCCGACGGCGACGTTGGGGACGAAGGCACCGCACAGGAGCAAGTAGACCGGCAACCGTGCCGAGCAGCTCATGAGGGGCGCGACCACGATCGTGAGGAGCCGGTCACGGCGGTTCTCGATCGTGCGAGCCGCCATGATGCCAGGGATCGCACAGGCAAACGACGACAAAAGCGGGATGAAGGATTTGCCGGAGAGTCCGACGCCCACGAGCAGGCGGTCCATGAGGTACGCGGCGCGTGCCAGATAGCCGCAGCCCTCGAGGAGTGCGATGAAGAAAAAGAGCAGCGCGATCTGTGGCACAAACACGACGACGCCGCTAATACCCGCCATCACACCATCGACGACGAGATCGCGCAGGGCACCATCGGGGAGGACTGCCCCAACCTGAGCGGCCACAGCATCCACTCCGGCGGAAATGAGATCCATCAGCGGCGCGGCCAACCAAAAAATCGAACTGAAGATTGTGAGCATCACGGCCGCGAAGGTGAGCGTGCCCCAGAGCCTATGCGTGAGAAGCCAATCGATGCGGTCTTCAGAAAGGGGGCGTGTCGGGCGGCGATGGACGACGTCCGATAGCAGCCGTTCGATGGCCCGGTAGCGGGCGATCGCGTCGCGGGCAACTGGCGGACGACCGTTGTCAGCGTCGTCATGCTCGATAGAAAACGCAGGGGGCCGTCCCCGCGCTGGGGCCTCAAGGATCGCATCTTTAAGGGCATCGAGTCCTTCGCCCCGCGGCGGGGCCACGCGGACGACGGCGCAGCCGAGTCGCCGCGAAAGTTTCCCCATGTCGATCGCGATTCCCTTGCGGTCGCTCACGTCGGCAAGCGACACCGCCACGACCATCGGGAGGCCGACCTCGGTGGCCTGCGTGGCCAGAAAGAGGCTGCGCTCGAGGTTCGTGGCGTCGACCACGACGACCGCGACGTCGGGCTTCGGCACCCCTGGCTGCCGGCCATAGAGAACGTTGACGGCCACCTGCTCGTCGGGCCCCTGAGCCATGAGGCTGTAGGTGCCGGGCAGATCCACGAGGTCGATCTCGTGACCGGCGTGGCGGAGTCGGCCAATCTTTTCTTCGACGGTGACCCCGGGGAAATTGCCGACCCGCGTTGGGATACCGGCGACTGCGGAAAAGAGCGTGCTCTTGCCGGTGTTGGGGTTGCCTAGGAGGGCCACGGTGAGCCGGGTCGAAGCCTGGCCGTCTTGGAGCTTGTGCATGAATCGCCGCGGCCGAAGGAAGAGTCGCTCAGGGAGAATGAATCGTCACTCGCCTGGCTTCGGCACGGCGGATCGAAAGGCGATATCCCCGCAGCTCCAGTTCGAGCGGGTCGCCAAACGGGGCCCGACCCGCAACGCGGACCATCACCCCCGGCGTGAGACCCATCTCCAAAAGACGGATCGCCACGGCATCATCCCCGGCGACGTCCGCGACGCGGACTGACGCACCGATGCCAACGCCCTCGAGGCTCGACAGGCCGCTCGCCTGGGCACGAGGCTCACACGCCGCAACAGAAGGGCTGAGAATCGTTCTCATTTGTGTTGCAAGTATAGAACCGGTTAGCTCATGGAGCAATGGTGTCTTCACCTCAGACCGACGCGACATGAACTGCCGTGGCCTCTTCATCACCGGGACCGACACGGACGTTGGCAAAACAGCCGCGGCGGTGGCGATCGTCACGTCGCTCGTCGCCGCTGGCAGGCGGGTGGGTGTCTACAAGCCAGCGGCCAGTGGACTCGCCTCCGCGGACGCACCTGGTGGCGATCCTGTTTTGCTTTGGGAGGCCGCTGGCCGGCCACTCACCCCGGCGGCCGTGTGCCCTCAGGTGTTTCAAGCCGCGCTCGCGCCACCACATGCGGCGAGCGCGGAAGGCCGCTCGGTCGATGACCAACTTCTCCGTGACGGCCTTTCGCGCTGGACGAGCGAGAGCGAGATCGTCGTCGTGGAAGGGGCGGGCGGACTCTTTTCACCGCTCGGCGAACACACGCTCGGCGTGGAGCTTGCACGCGACCTCGGCTTCCCAATCATCGTGATCGATGCCGCACGCCTCGGCGGAATCGGCCGTACACTCGCGACGGTGATGGCAGCGCGGGCCGAAGGGCTTCACGTCGCCGCCTGCGTGCTCTCGCAGGTGATTCCGTCACGCCCCGATGACGGGCCGGCAAGTGATGCCGCCATCACCCGCGCGACCCTCGCGGAGATCGCCCGGCATCTGCCCGGCGTCCCAGTCACGCTCCTGCCCCACGGCAGCGCAACCTTCTCGCCGCCACTAAACTGGTGGAACCGTGCCGCGTTCGTATGAAGAACCTACACCCGAACAATCATCCCGGACTGCCCACGCTCGATGAACGAGTGCGAGCAGAATGCATCGATGATGTCCGGGATGAGGGGGACCACGAGCGCCTCTCATGCGCGGTTGCTGATGGTGCCCGTTGAAGCCGTCGGGTCTGCGCGAGCATGGCCGCAAAGGCCAAGACGGCGAGCAGATTCTCACGCTCCAGATCCTCGTAGTCGGCCAGAATCTCGGCGGTCGCCATGCCCGCGCGGAGCAACTCAAGCAGCGCCTCGACGGGATACCCGAGCCCACGGACGCATGGCTTCCCATGGCACACGACCGGATCAATCGTGATGCGAGAGATTAGGGTGCTCATGCTGACCTAGGCGGTGGCCGGCGAAGAACACTTCAATGCATTCGACCATGGCGAAACGCTACCTCGCGATGATCTCGTGTGGAGCACCGCCAGTTGTGCGGAAGGCGCGGAGCCTGCCTGCGCGTTCAAAAGCCCCAGACCTCGTTCATATCCGTGATATCCGGGTCGTCGTACCGCTGCACGGTTGCGATCCACTCCTCCATGTTTTCGCGAATGGTGAGGCGCAGGTCTGCGACGTCTTGGGCGTTCACGTCGCCGCGTTCGCACATGGAAGCGTAGAACGTTTTGAGGCTGGCGGCATTGCTCTTGATCGTGGTCGGGGATGCCCACATCGCTTTCTTGATGAACCAGACCTCGTTCTCCGCACGGATCGTTGCGCAGGCCTTCTCATACTTTTCGTATTCATCAGGCATGGCAGCAAGTATGGCGAAAGCCCCGCAGCGATAGGAATCAGCCTATCGGTAATATCGGCTATCGAGCAGACCCGCGAAGTGCAGGCCATAGAAGGTTGCATAGAACGATGCGACAAACGTTGCCGCCAGTCCGAGCCCGTGAATGACCGCCGTCATGAGCCCGCGGAGCCCGAGCGATAGAGCAAGTAGACAACGGCCCCGCCTGGCCAAAAAATGAAGTACAGCATGTACAAGACCGGCAGAATCGTGATCCCGCGGGCTCGTGTATCGCAATCCGCCCAGCCCGTGGCCAGAAGGGCACAGAGCAGCGCGCAGGTGAGATAAACCGCTCCATTCTCGGGGGAGAGTATTTGGACCGCACCCGCGACCATCATCATTGCGTACAGACCGATTGCGAAGGATCGCGACCATCTCGCAAACGTAGTCTTCCGCGTCGAGGCCTGGTCGGGTGCAGATTCCATTGCGAAGAGCTACCCCGCGGCGGCGCGGACGGGGTGCTCGGTCGCGCAGGCTGTTGTCGCTGTGGACGGCTCGCGGGACGCGCCGAGCACGAGTCGCATTGCCACCTTCCACACGCCGTCGGCGTCGGGAGTGACGATCCAGTGTGGCATCACCACGACCGACTGGTGCACGAGCTCAAACCCACTCTCTGACTGGCTCACCGTCTGAATCGGAAACGTCCACAGGCCGGCCTGCACGCCGTTGCTCGCTGGGGTAATGGCGAGCTTCGCGTCGATGTTCATGTAACCATCCACGAGGCCGATCAGCTTGCAGGACGCGAGGTCGAGGCAATCGCCCAAGTCGCCAAGGTCGCCACCGGATTCATTCTGGAACCGTCGTCCCACGGCGCTTGCCGGCATGCCCGCGAAGTTGAACTCGACGGCCAGATGCTGCTTGAAGTCAGGCGGCAGGCCTTCGAGCTTGTAGGCGATTTCGAGCGACCGCGAGCCTTCTTCGAGCGTGACAGCCTTGGAGAGCGTGAGCGGAACGCCCCAGACATTCCCCGCACGCGACAAGAGCACCTGCACGCGGCCGGGGTTGCGACGGATGCTTGCCTCGTATGTCCCCGTCGCAAAATCTCCCCGCTCCGTGGCGTGGCCCTCGACGACCGCCACTGCGGCGGTGCCCACATCCCAAAAATGATCCACGAGACTCTTCCGCCGGGTCGAGTCGTAGCGGATCATTTTTTCGAGCCCAGCTTGTTTGAAGATCGCCATTTGCGACGGATCCACAATGCTGCGTGCTGCTCCAGGCCCGGCGAGCACCTGGGCGTGATAGGCCTCGGGTCGCCTATCGAGCGTGGCGAGGAGGTTGTGCCGCTGATCCTTGAGATCGAGCTCGTACAGCATGCCGCCCTTCGCTGGCGCGAGCCAGGCATCGAGGCCGTCATTGGCGAGCCGAACTTCCGTCCGCCCGTCAAAATCAAAGTCGGCGGCAGTGGCCTCGACCCAGGTCTCGGGCCTTCCTTCGGCACGATCGCAGGCGAGATCGGCAGCGATGAGCTCCTGGAAAATCGCGTTGCGAAGGTGGGGCAGGTAGACGCCGCCAAAGGCACCGTGCCAGTACGCACAATTGCACTGGCCACGGTACAGCGACTGTTCGGCTTCATGGACGAGACCAGAGTCGGCAGTGGCACTTCCCCGCAGGGCATCGACCCGCTCGCTCACCGTCATCATCCGGGCATACATCTCGTTGGTTTCGGGATACCGCCGCCGAAAGTTCCGCCAGGTGCCGCCCCGCATGAACCGTGTCACCCCCGCAAGGCTCAAGTCGGCCTCAGTGGCCTGCCGTGCGTCGAGGCAGGCAAGCTGAGCTTCCGGCGGCAGGGCCCACTCGGTCATCTCGCGGTAGCTGCATTCGGGCAGCCACACCGTGCCGGCCGGCGGCACCTCGCGGACCACTTCGCTCGGCAGGCACATCGAAACCCAGTCGCGGTTGGCCTCGAGGAGCGAAAAAAACTTTTCGAGCCAGCCTTCTTCAAAACAGGCACGGTAGGTGTCGGGCCAGACGCCAAACTTCTCGCCGTCATCACCGAACACGGCAAGGGCGCCGTGCCTCCGGCTCGCGAGGAATCGGAGGTGTTCGATTGTTGCCTCGGGCGCCGCAAACGGAATCACATACCGCAGCCGCTCGCTCACGGGGAACACGGCAAGCGTGGCGCCGTCCGACTCGGTGAGCCAGTGTCGATCGAGCACATCTTCGGGGAGGCCCGCGGCCTTGAAGTGCGAGTCGTCGAGGATCGTCCAGCGCATGCCCGCAGCGACGATGTCCTCGGTCATGCCAGAGTCCCAGACCCGTTCGGCCACCCACATGCCGCTGACGGTGGTGTCGAGGCGGCGCTCGAGCCAGCTCTTGAACTGTGCGATCTGCCCGATGCGGTCCCGCGAGGGGAGCATCGCGAGTACGGGCTCTTGAAACGCACCACCGACGATCTCCACCTGGCCGCGGGCCGCGAGGCGGGCGAGTCGGTCGAGGTAGTCGCCATGATGCCGGTCGAGCCACTCGGCCAGCGGCCCGCTCGTGTGGACGCCCACCCGCACATGCGGATGCCGCTCGAGCAGTTCGAGCATCGGCTGGTAGGAGTCCTGCCAGGCTGCCTCGATGACGCCGTCAAAATTGCCCACCGGCTGGTGGTCGTGGAGGACAAAGACAAGACGGACAGCGGGAGACATGCCGGGAGAGTTCCTGCGACGAAGCGGAGATGATGGATGACGCGCAAGGCCCGCGCCGTGAAACGATTGTCAGGGTCTTCTCTCTCCGCGCCAAACCCTTTTGGCGGTGGACCGCCATCCTGAGGGGGCCTCAGGAGTGTCATCCATGCTGGCTGTGCCGGTCGGCAAGACCTTGCCGACGGGCGGGCAGCCGTCTTGGTCGCCGACGGCTCGGGCTTGCCCGTGCCGCGAGAGCCGGACGTTTTGCTACGGGCATCCGTGCCCTTCGCTCACTCGGTGTAGCCCGTGC
This sequence comes from uncultured Candidatus Kuenenia sp., assembly GCA_964478275.1. Taxonomy (GTDB): domain Bacteria; phylum Planctomycetota; class Planctomycetia; order Pirellulales; family UBA1268; genus QWPN01. The sequence continues at coordinate 9,054 of CAYZHH010000021.1, read as the reverse complement.
TTCGCCATCCTGGCTGTGCTCGGCCTACAACGCCGGCTCTACGACACGCACAACCCCTCGCGGATCTTTCAAGGAGCCCATTCATTCCTTGGACCGACTTCAAAGCGCATCCCGCAGCCGGGCGGCGGCTTCGGCAGCGGGCCATGCGGTAACGTGGCAGCCGGTGCCCAGCTCAAAGCCGGCAAGCGGCGTCGTGCGCGGCAGAATCTCGAGGTGCCAGTGCCAGCGGTCGGCCACCGGGCCGGCATCATGCCACGGTGCTTCGTGGAGCCACCAGTTGTAGTCGCTCTTCGGGAGTACGCCGGCAATCCGACCGACGATGTCGCGGGCAAGCTCGGCGAGAGCCGCCACCCGCGCGGGACTTGTGGCATGGAAGTGGGCCTCGCGCAACGTCGGAAGAATCCAGGTCTCACACGGCTGACGCGGCGCCACGGGCACGATCGCCACGAGGTCGCCACGCGAGCTCACGATGCGACCGCTGGCAGCGGCCTCAGCGAGCATGTCGGCAAAGAGATCGGCCCGCGAGGCTGCCGCGGCAAGCTCAGCAGCAAGCGCTGCTGGCACAAAATCGATGGCCACAAGCTGGCTGTGAACATGCGCAAGCGACGCTCCTGCCTGCGGCCCCGAGTTTTTGAAGACCGTGCCCCACGTGAGATCGCTGCGGGAGGCAAGCGATGCGAGACGACGCTGAATGAGCGACCACGACGCTTGCCAGGCATCGGCGGCGACCGTCAGGATCGAGGAGTCGTGCCGCGGCGATTCGATGACGACATCGTGAATGCCGTGGGCCGGCCTGTGGCTATCGACGAGAACACGCGACTCTGGCGGCGCGTGTTCGACGAACGGATATCGGTTGGGGATGATCCGTGCGAGCCAGGCATCAGGCGTCGCGCCAGGGGCCACCAAGACCGGCGGCGGTGTTCGCGATTCGTTGCCCGCGCAGAAGGGGCACCAAGTCGTGGGGGGTCCACCTTCGGTGGCCAGGGCGTCGTCGTCTGGCCGCTCGTCCCGGCGTGGTGCCACAAGCACCGTCCGGCCGGTGGCAGGATCGTGGCAGGCAAGGGGATCGCGGGAGCGCAGGGCGGGGAGGTCGTTCATTGCTATCCAGTATGCGCACTGCTGGACTTTTTTATTGAGGGGTTTTCACCCGCACGCTGCCGTCGCCGTGCCGAACACGATTGCCACCCATGGCCTTCCTCCGGTTGCAACGAACCCCCGGCCCACCGATCCGGAAGATCCTCGCTCACATCGCCAAGCCGCGGCAGTGTCATAAGCTGTCGCCATGCCAGAGCTTCCAGAAGTCGAACGGGTCAGACGATCGCTTGCCGCCCATGTCATGGGCCGACGGATCGAGCGGGTGGAGCTCCGCCGGGCAGACGTGGTGGACTTCGGTAGCACGAGACCGCGAACGGCAAAGGCCATGCGGGCGGCATTGCTTGAGGGCCGGACGGTCACCCTGCTCGATCGTCGTGGCAAGCAACTGGCCGTGGTGAGCGATGACGAAGCATCACCGGCCTTGTGCATCCATCTTGGCATGACTGGATCGGTGGTGCACCATTCGCCGCCGCTGCCACCCGCCTCCGAGAAACACACCCACATCATCTGGCATCTCGACAATGGTCGGGTCGTGTCCTTTCATGATCCGCGGCGGTTCGGCGGCGTCTGGTGTTTCCCGACGAAGGCCGCTCTCGTCACATCCCGCTGGAGCAGGCTGGGGGATGACGCCTTGACGATCGAACCGGCCACGCTGCACGCGTGCCTGCGCCGCACCACCCGCGGCCTCAAGGCAGTGCTCCTCGATCAGTCCGTCGTCGCCGGCCTGGGAAACATCTATGTCGATGAACTGCTCTTCACCTGCGGGCTCAATCCGCTCAGGCAGGCCCACCGACTGAAGGCCGAGGCCGTGGAGCAACTCGTACACGCCATGCGCGACCTGCTCGAGCGGGCTTTGGCCTCGGGGGGAAGCACCCTGCGAAACTACGTCGATGCCGACGGCCGGGCCGGAGGGTTTCAGTTCGAGCATCGGGTGTATGGACGCGGGGGCCGGGAGTGTCGCCGATGCCAGGCGACGCTCCGGAGTCGGGTGATCGCCGGACGAACGACGGTGTACTGCTCGACGTGCCAGAAGCGGTGAGTGATGCTCTCTTCCCCGCGCGCGTGCCAGGCGGCATCAAGAGGCGTGTTGAACCCTTTGGGGGCCGCCCGTAGACTCGGGTTCCCCACCAAAGGCACCCCGGAGATTCCCCATGCTCACCGTCGGCGATACGTTTCCTCAGTTCGCGTGCCAGGCCTGCGTCGGCACCGGCAAGGACGACGTGAAACTGCTTTCGAGCGCCGACTACGCGGGTAAGTGGGTGGTCTACTTCTTCTATCCCAAAGATTTCACGTTCGTCTGCCCGACGGAACTGGCCGAGTTCAACAAGCAGCTCAAGGCCTTTGCCGATCGCGATACGAGCGTCGTCGGCGGAAGCACCGACAACGAGTTTTCCCATCTCGCTTGGCGGCGTGCCCATCCTGACCTCGAGAAGCTGGACTACCCGCTCATCGCCGCCCAGAAGCTCGCCCCCGAACTGGGCATCCTCGAGAAGACCGAGGGGTATTGTTTGCGGGCCACGTTCATTGTGGATCCCAATGGCATCATCCAGTGGGTCGATGTGAACCAGGGTCGCGTAGGCCGCAACGTCGCCGAGGTGCTCCGCGTCCTCGACGCGCTGCAGAGCGACGAGCTGTGCCCGTGCAATTGGAAGAAGGGCGACCCCTACGTGAAGGTGGGCTGAAGTCTGACCACGCCCGTGAAGCCGCCACCTCGATCCTGGCTTGGGAAGTTTTACGACGCGTTTCGCGGGATGTTCGTCGCTGTCCGCACGCAGTCGAGCTTTGCCCCCCACCTCGCGGCGGCTGCTCTCGCGGTGGGGCTCGCCGCATGGCTAGGGGCCTCGCCCACCGAGTGGTGCATGGTGACGCTCGGGATCGGTCTCGTGCTCATGGCCGAGGTATTCAACACGTCCATCGAGGCGATGGCGAAGGCCGTTGGTCGCTACCCCGACGACAACCTCCGCGATGCCCTCGACATCGCCAGCGGGGGCGTCATGGCGGCCGTGTTCACCGCCGTCGTGCTCGCCTGCATCGTGTTCGGCCCGAAGCTCTGGACGCTCCTTGGATAGCTGTCACTTGGCCCGGATGTCGTAGCAGAGGATGGCGTCACCCTCGCGGAGGAAGAGAAGGCCATCGAGGATCACGGCGTGAGCCCAGCTTGGGCGATCACCACTGCCGGGCACCTTGAAGCTGCTGACTTCGTGATAACCCGACGGGTCAGCCTTTACGAGCGAGAGCGTGCCGTCGGAATACTTCACATAGACATGGCCGTCGCCCGCGACCACGCAGGCGGAGTTTCGTCCGCTGCCCCGCTCCTTCCAGGCCAGCTTGCCGGTCATGAGATCGGCACAGAACGGAATGCCCTTGTCGTCGGAGTCACCATAGAGATGGTCTCCCACGAGCACGATGCCGCCATGCTTGTTGGCAAGCTCGGTGTTCAAGGGATAGACCTCCTCGATCGTGATCTGGCCCCTCTTGGGCACCTGCCGCAGCAGTGCCCCGCCCCGCTTGTAGCCTGCTGAGAAGAAGACGAGATCCTTTCGGATGATCGGCGTGGGGATGACGGCGGTGGTCCGTTCGATCGGATACGTCCAAAGCAGGTTGCCCGTTTTGGCGTCGACGCCGATGGCCCCACCGGCGGTCGTCGTCACATACACCCGCTTGCCCCCCACCTCGGCTATCACGATCGAGGCATGGCCGGCGCCGGGATCGTTCGGGACCGGGCAGGCCCACAGGGGACGCCCTGTCTTTTTGTCGAGGGCGACCATCGTGGCCTTTGGGCCGCCGGGCGTGCAGACGAGCTTGTTGCCATCGATCGTGACCGACTCGCTATAGCCCCACGAGTCGCCCTTCGTGCCGCCGAACTGCTCCTTGAGATCGAAACGAAACACGTCGTGGCCATCCTGAACCCGGCAGGCGATGAGCTGGCCGAATGGCGTGATCACATAGACCATCGGGCCGTCCACCGTGGGCGTGCTGCGAGAGCTTTGCCATGATTCCTGGCCGTCAGTCCACGGGGCGCCGGTTTTTGTTTTCCAAAGCTGTTTCCCTGTTTTGCGATCGAAGCACGAGAGATACTCGTCGGCGTCGCCTGTGGTGGAGCAGCCGTCGCCCAGGGTAAAAATTTTGTCGCCTGCGATGGCGGGGCTCGCGTAGCCGCGGCCGGCGCCCTTGGTCTCCCAGACGAGCGGCGGGCCGTCGGCGGGCCAGGTCTCGAGGAGGTTTGTGTCGGGGGCGACCGCGGTGCGATCAGCGCCGCGGAACGTGGGCCAGTCGGCCGCAACAGCCGCGGGCAGGGCCGTCAACGCAAGCAGCATGGGAAGCAGGGCATGAAACCGCATGGCAGATCCTTTTTTGGAAGGGAGCAGGCTCTCACCTGCGAGGGTATGGCCGCAGGACGTCATGGGTCAACCGGCGGCGCGTCGCCCGGGGGAAGAGGCACGTCGGTTCGGGCCCGGCTCACCGGTTACCGCGGCTGCGCGGCAAACTCCTCCACGCTCACAAGCGTTGGCGTGTCGGTGCTGGCTTCGATCGCGGCGATGCAGGCGTCGAGCTCGGCGAGTGGCTTCGTGGCACCACGGTTAGCCGCGAAGATTTTGCGAATGTCCCGAAGCTCAGGCAGGACCGCCTTGGCGTGGGTGCCGTACCGCGGCAGGATCTCCAGGCATCTGGGGAGCCGCTTCCCCGAGCCCCAGCGGTCCGGCTCGATGACGTCGATGCAGAGTTGCATGCCCTCGCGGATGTGGAGTCGCGCGAGGAGATCGAGCCCCGAGAGACGGACGCCGTCGGCGAACATCTCGTTGCTCGGCGAGACGGTCTTGATGGCGCGGGTGATGTCCGGCAGCAGCGTAACGAGATCGGTGTCGGTAAGGCGGCGGTAGGTGGACCCCGCCGCGCCTCGCGCGATGCTGTCCTCGTGCTGTAAGAGCGACCGGATGGCCTCGTGCAACTGCGTGCGGTCCACGCCGTCGAGAGAGTCCTCGAGGATGCACTTGGCAGGCGCTCGCGACCCAGGGAAGCGGGCAAAGAGCACGGTGCTTGCGTAGAGCGCCGCATGACGCCGAGTGTCTGCCGGATTCGCGCGCACCGTCACCGCGAGCAGATCGCCGACGCTGGCGGCCCGCTCCTTCGGCCCGAGGCAGAGAATGGCCTGAGCGGCGAGACTCTCGAGCCATGGGTCGGGTTGGGCAAGCGCCGCCCGGAGATGTGGCCCAGCGGCATCGGCCCGCGGCCCGAGGGCTCCGAGCGCCTCGCAGGCACCGTAGCGGCCGTATCGATCGGAGCCAGCAAGCATCTCAAGAAGCCGTGGAACAAAGTCGCCCTCTCGCTTGGCAAGTGCCACGCCGGACCGTCTGCGGACGACAGGCGACCAGCTCGCCAACCCCGCAAAGAGCTCGTCGGTCGACCGCTCCGCATAAGGATTGCCTTCGTTCTTGAAGACGGCGTCGCGGCCGGCCTTGATGACGTCACTCACCTCGGCGGCGCCCAGCGGCGGCACGCAGAATGGTTTCTTGCCGGTCAGCCGAAGGCTCTTGAGCGGGAGCTCATAGCCCAAGAGATAACTTCCCGAGCAGTCCCAGCCGGTGTACTTGCCATGCTCTTCTTCGCCCACTGGCGACCCCTGGTACACAAACTTTCCGTGTTGGTCACGGGCCAGGTCGTAATACCAGCCGTGTTCGTGCATGGAGGCGCCGATCGCCAGCGGGCCGCACCGGGCGACACCGGGGAGTGCCCAGACCATGTTGAAGTAGTTCCCCGTGTGCCCGCGCTCGCGTTCGCCGTAGGCCGCTGTGGCCATCTTCGCGAAGTACGTCGCCGCTTCCTGGTCACCGAGAAGGTCGAAGAGGACCGCCGCGCTCGCGCACTTGCCGTTGTCTTCGTGCGCCGGGTACGCGGGGTGGTCGCCGTATGGCACGGCCCCCTTGTCGACATACCAGCGGAGGAAGCCCGCGGCCTTCGCGATGGCACGATCGAGATCCGGGTCTTTCACACCCGCCTCCCGAGCGAGCACCATGCCGATCGTGAGCGTAAGGCCCGGCTGATTCATGCAGCCGTAACCGTTCAGAGTGCCGCTCGGAAGGGCGAACCGGTGCCCCCAGGTGCCGACAGCGCTTTGGCCGTGGGCCGTCTCGAGCGCGAGCCGCGTGAGGCCGGGCATGACCGATTGATCGCCGGTCGCCATCACATACTCGGCAAGGAACGTCATGAGGTACCCATAATCCCAGGAAAGCATGCCGTTCGTCGTGAAGTCGGCCGCCCAGTGGGCTTCTCGCGCGACCAGGGGGAGGAAGTCCTTGTTGCCGCTGGCCAAGAGAGCCAGCGCGTTGAGCGATCTCGGAATGGAGTGCATGCCCTTCCCGTAGGTTGGCTCACTCATGCGACTGGCGAGCGAGGCACAGCCGGTCTCGACGATGTGTTTTGATTTCTGGCAGTCGTAGGGTGCGGTCGCTGCATAGCTCCCGAGCACCGGGAGCGTGACGGTCACGGTCGCGGTGGTTCCGCTGCGCCAACGGACGAGTCGCAGAGCCCCTTTGCCCTCGGCCGACTCGGCCGCGGCGATGGCCTTCGCGAATCGCACCCGCGCGTCGTCATCAAAGGCCTTCCCTTCGACACCGAGGATCACGTCGCCAACCTCGAGCACTCCGTCGGCCGGTGAGCCCTTCGCCACGGCGGTTACGAGAATCTGCCGCGCGTCCTGCGAATGGCCTTTCGCCGTGTAGATCCAGCCGCGGGCACCCGTGGGGCCGAGCGTCCAGTCATGAGGCCCGTTCCTGCCAATGGCTTCGCCCTTGGTGAAGTCGGGGTTCGTCGCCGGCGTCTTGGGGCCGGCAGCCATCACGAGCCCCGCCGCGGCACAGGCGACGAGGAGAACGAATGAACGGAGAACGTGCATCATGGGGTCATGTTCCGGTGCGGGTGGTCATCGCGGTTTCAGGGCCAGGGTGGTCGCCAGGTATTCTGCCTGACCGCGGCGGCTTATTCTCCACGCTCTCTGGCCATCCGCAAAACGCCGTATGCATGTCGACGATGACCGACCACTCTCAAACTACCCGCCACCGTGCCGACTCGGCACCCCTGCTGACATGGTGGATGAAGGGCTGGCTCGTGCTCTTGGCGGCGGTGTTCTTGCTCCCGTCATTCGTGCTGGCCCGTAAGCAGTGGGAGGCTCGACGGGGCGAACGCATGGCGCTCGAGGCGACGCTCGACCCAGCCCTGCCGGACCCCGGGGCCGAGCCGATCGAGGATGTGCCCACGGCCGGGGCCCGCCGCGTGGCCATCGGCTTTTACCTCGAGAGCATCGGCGGCGTGTCGCTCCACGACAGTACATGGTCGGCGGTGATCGACGTCTGGTGTCGGTGGGGGGACATCGAGAAAGACGACGCCTTCAACCCCTTTGACCGTCTCATCGCGGTTGATGGATTGATCACCGACTCGAGGCTCCTGGCGCATGTGGATCACGGGGGCGAGCATTACGAGCTCCGGCGGCTTTCGGTCACGTACACCAAGCCGTTTCGTATCCGCACGTTCCCGATCGATGCCCATCTGCTCGTGGCATCGTTCGAGAATGCGACTCACACCCGGGGTGAGCTGGTGTTTGTCGCCGACGAGCTCGACACCGCCATCAGCCACCGGGCCACGCTCTCGAACTACCGCATCGTGCGATGCATCGCCGTGGAGAACCCGCACACCTACAAGACCAGTCGGGGTCGCTCCGACATCGACGACGATCACCGCCGCACCTATTCGCAGCCCCGTTTCGTCGTTGTCATCGATCGGGGTGGGCTCGGGCTCTTTGCCAAGATGTTTCAGGCGCTCTTCATCTCGGTGGCCGTGGCCCTGCTCACCTCGTTCATCAAGCCCACCCATGTAGACCCACGGTTCGGCCTGGGAGTCGGCGGCCTCTTTGCCGCGGTGGCCAACGCGTACGTCGTGGGCGGCTTGGCCCCGGAGACGAACGAGTTCTCGCTGGCAGACGTGGTCAATCTGCTCGGGATCGTCACGATTCTCCTGTCGCTCACTCAGTCGACGCTCTCGCTCTATGTCTACGAAACGCTCGACCAGCCGGCCCTGTCTCGGCGATTCGACCGGGCCAGCTTTTGGGCGACGTTCGGCGGGTTTGTCGCGGCGCTGGCGCTGCTCATGGCAGCTGCGATTAGCGGCTGAGGGGCAGGGTATGATGCGTACGTTTGTTTTCGCATGGCAGGAGGATTGAACGTGAATGCGGCGGCAGAAGATAGTGACGAAACGCTCTTTGGTCGGCGGGACTCTGTCGAGCAAGTGGAGGAGGGCCACGACCTGGCCCCGAGGTTCGACGACCGTGGTTTGATTCCGTGCGTCACGACTGATTTTCACTCGGGCGAAGTGCTTATGGTGGCGGTGATGAACCGCGAAGCCCTCGAAAAAACGATCGAGACGGGCGAGGCCCACTACTGGAGCCGCAGTCGGCAGGTGCTCTGGCACAAGGGCGCGACGAGCGGGCTTGTGCAGACGATCCGCGAGATGCGGATCGACGACGATCAGGATTGCGTGTGGCTCCGCGTCGAGATAACGGGTGGCGCGAGCTGCCACGTCGGCTACCGGTCGTGCTTTTACCGGAAGGTTCCGGTGGGCGCCGAGCGGCAGTCAGGCACGCAGCTCGAGTTTCTCGAACACGAAAAGGCCTTCGACCCCAAGGCCATCTACGGCGACGCCCCGAATCCGACGCAGCTCTAGCGCACGCCGGACGACAATCGAAACCCTTCCCACATACGTCCACTCCGATTCGTACATGGAACAATCATGACCGACGCTGCCCACCAAGAGATCTTCGCTGCGAACCAAAAACTGCTCGACGCCATCGTCGGCGGTGATTGGAAGACGTATGCCGACCTCTGCGACCCAACGCTGACATGCCTCGAGCCCGAGGCGCGGGAAGGTCGAAATAGAACTTGTGAAACGCCATCCCTTCCACCACATGCC
>CAYZHH010000020.1:0-20676 GCA_964478275.1 uncultured Candidatus Kuenenia sp. | reverse complement strand
CATCGATGGCGAAGCGGAGGCGGGATAGCCAGCGCCGCAAACATCGAGTGAGCGGAGGGCATTCTCTTGGGAGCCGGGCTTTGCACGGCGACCGCAAGCCGAAGCCGCTACGCCTACACGAGCCCGCGACGGACGGCCCAGACAGCTGCTTGCGTGCGGTCGCCCACGACGAGTTTCCGAAGGATGTTCTGGACGTGCTCTTTCACAGTCTCGACGCTGATCGTCAGCGACTGGGCGATCTCCTTGTTCGAAAGACCAAGCGCCATGTGACGGAGCACCTGGGTCTCGCGTTGGGTCAGTGGGACGTCCGCGTCGGGGGCGGCCAGCCGATTGGCCATCGTTGTTGCGATTCGGCGAAGCTCGCCAGATCGCGCTGGAGCCTCACCAGCGGCGGCCCCGGTGATGGCATTGATGAGGTCGGTGCGGGTACACGTCTTGAGGATGTAATCGTGGGCCCCGGCCGCGACGGCCCGGGCGACGTAGGTCGGATTGTCATGGGCCGAAAACATCACGCACCGAACGCTGGGCACTTCGGCACGGATCCGCTCGAGGGCCTCGAGGCCGTCCTTGCCCGGCATGCGAACATCGAGCAGCGCAACATCGGGTTTTGTTTTTTTGGTCACCCGTACGGCCTCGTCACCGTTCGAGGCTTCGCCCACCACCTTCACGTCGGAGCCAGCCAAGAGACTGACGATCCCGCGGCGCACGACTTCGTGATCATCCGCGATAACGACTTTGATGGCCATGCAATCACACCCTCTCTCAGCCGGCTACCATCCAAGGGAAACGCATCACACGAGACCAACGGGTGTTCGGTCTCCGCGCAACCCCGCTGCCCGGAAACCTGGAGTGTAAGTGCGCGATGACGCTGCTTCAACGAATTCGTTGAAACACTGCCACCATCGATGCGGACCCCGCTGCCCCCACGGTCGGCTTCCAGCATGGAGAGGGATGCCTCGATGCGGCGTCACGGGCCCGCCGTGAGCACCCGCATGCGGGCGAGCATCGCATCGGCACCTGCGTCACGGAGTCGGCTTGCCACCTGGCGACCGAGGGCATCGGCCATGTGACCCGCTCCTTGAGCAGCCGGATCGACAATCGCGGCATCCTCTTCCGCGGTCACCTCGGTCACGTGACGGCCGTCCTGTTCGAGCACCCGCGCCCCGAGGTAAAGCCTCGCGCCGACAAGGCGTGCGAAGCCAGCGACCGGGGCGAGGCAGCCACCAGACAGTTCGGCGAGGCAGCTCCGCTCGGCACGTACAGCCACGTGCGTCGCCGCGTGATCGAGCGGGGCAATGCTGTGAGCCGCCCGCTCGTCGTCGCAACGAATTTGAAGGGCGAGCGCCCCTTGCCCCACGGCCGGCCAAAAGATCGGCGGCTCGAGGAGGGATGTCGCACGGTCGCCGAGACCGAGTCGCTCGAGCCCCGCCGCCGCGAGAACAAGGGCGTCGTAGTCGCCGGCATCGAGTCGCGCGAGCCGCGTGTCGACGTTGCCGTGGAGCGGGCGAATCACGAGGTCGGGGCGGGCTGCCGCGATTTGCACTGCCCTCCGGATGCTCGAGGTTCCGATCTTCGCGCCCACAGGCAGCGTCTCGAGCGACATGCCGGCGCGGCTCACGAGCGCATCGAAGGGCGTGGCTCGCGCGGGCACACAGCCGATGACGAGCCCGGGCACGCCCGCCGTCGGCATGTCCTTGAGGCTGTGCACGGCCACATCGATCCGCCCATCGAGCAGGGCCCGCTCAAGCTCCCGCACGTAGACACCGTCGCTGCCGAGCGCCGCCACAGGCTCGTCGCCCCGCGTGTCGCCGCGGGTGGAGATGGTCTCGATCACGACCTCGCACCCGGCCTGCCTCAGGCGCTCCACGATCTGCCCGGTCTGGCCCAGCGCCAGGCAGCTGCCCCGTGTGCCGACACGCAGTGGTGTACTCATGGTTCCATGGCTCCGAGTTCGCGTGTGCCGCCGCCTCGATCGGCGCGGGCTATCACCGCCGCATACACGCTGACTGCCCCGGCAGTCAGCAATGCTTGCCGACATGCGTCGAGGGTCGCTCCTGTCGTGGTGACATCGTCAACGAGAAGCACCCTCTTGCCAGCCACCGCCGCCGTCGCGCGAAACGCACCGCGGACATTGGCTGGCCGCTCCTCGGGTGGCAACTCGTTCTGCATGGGTGTCGCCCGCGTGCGATGAAGAAGCCCGCGTGCGGGGAGCGAGAGCTCCTTGGCGACGTGGCGTGCCAGAAGAACCGCACTGCTGGTGCCGCGCGTTGCCCGCCGCAGCCAATGCATCGGCACGGGCACGACCAAGTCGAGGTGCCAGGATGTCATGATAGCTCGATGCTGCTCGAGCAAGAGCATCGCCAGACTCGCGGCATGGAGTTCGCCCCCCGGTCGCTTCGTGGCGAGCACGGCGGAGCGTATCTCGTCGATGTAGCCCGTCAGGACAACGATCCCTTCAAACCGTGGTCGGTCCCGGCAACGACGGCACACGATGGGTTCTGATGGCTCACCCGAAACCGGTTCGCCGCAGCCGTGGCATCGCGGGACATCGGTGGAGAGCAGGAGGCGACATGCATCGCAGACGACCGTAGCCGCCTGGCCCCCCTGGTCCTCCTCGCTGCGGCAAAAAACACACCGCGGCGGGTAGAGCAGGTCGAGCCCCTGCCCTGCCAAACGACCTGCGGCCTGTCCCATGGAAGCCAGCCAGGACATGGGATGAGGGGTTCCGGTGAAAAGTGGCCACTGTGCCCGGATTGACGCTCGCCCGTGCCGCCCGGTACGGTCCGCCGCCCGCGCGGGCTGCCAATCACTCCTATCCTCCCCACCCAAACGGGCTCGTCAAGCAGCGATGCTCATTGACCGCTACATCGGCCGCGCCCAGTTGCACGCCTTCGTGATCGTGTTCGTGAGCCTTGCCGGGCTCTACTTCGTGTTTGATGCGTTCACGAACATGGAGGAGTTCATCTCCCATGCCGCGGAGTCAGGAAGCCTGGGGAAACTGCTGGCCGCCTACTACTCGGCACGGTTCGTCTGGTTCTTCGACACGACAAGCCAAGTCATCGCCCTTGCCAGTGCGATGTTCGCGCTCTCGTGGCTCGAGCGTCACAACGAATTGACGGCGCTCCTGGCAGCGGGCGTGAGCCGCTGGCGAATCGCTCGGCCGGTGATCGTGTTTGCAGCCGTGGTGAGCATCGTGGCCGCGGTGAACCGCGAGCTCCTCCTACCGCGCCTCCGTGAAACCTTCTCGCGCAACGCGCAAGACCTCGACGGCAAGACGCTCCAGTCATTTCAGTCACGGTATGACCACCGCACCGACATTCTGTTTCGTGGCCGTGGGTACCGGGCAGCGGGCTCCGCCATCGAAGCGCCGAGCCTCCTCATGCCGCCGCAGTTGTCGGAGTATGGCCCACAGATCACGGCGCAGAACGCCATCTGGCGACCTGCTGCCGACGGCACGCCGGCAGGCTTCCTTCTCGAGGGCGTCCATGAGCCCGCCGACATCGACCGGCTCCCTCCGCTCACGCTTGGCGGAACCCCGGTCATCATCACCCGCACGAGCGCGGAGTGGCTTGCCCCTGGCACATGCTTCGTTGTGAGCGATGTCACGTTCGAGCAGCTCATCGGCTCGGCGAACTGGAGCCAGTATTCGGCAACCATCGATCTTGTCAGGGCCATCGCCAATCCAAGCCTCGGCGTCACGGGTGATATTCCACTGCGGGTGCATGCCCGATTCACGCAGCCCATTCTCGACATGGGTCTCCTCCTCTTGGGCATTCCCCTCGTGCTGGGCCCCACCCGCAGGGGCGTCTTTGCAGCGGTCGGAGGCTCTGTCGGGATGACCGTTCTCTTTTTCCTGGTCGTGATGGGAAGTCACGGGCTGGCCCTCGCCGACGCGGTCACGCCATCACTCGGGGCGTGGCTGCCGGTGCTCGTGCTTGGGCCACTGGCCGCGTGGTCCGCCCAGCCGATGTGGCGGTAGCGAAGGCCAGAAGCCTCTCAGGTCGCACGACCGTCACGGCCTTCTCCATCGCCACCACTTTCCGTACCCCCCCGAGTTCGCCAGGCCTTTTTTCTTCACTGGGTCCGCCGGGCCTGCCGATGACAAGGGTGCGAGTGATTGCTCGCACGTCTGGCGGGAAGGCCGGACGTTTCCTCCGGGCAATGGAGTGCCATCACCATGCGGATCACCACGAGCCGATTCGGTCGGATCGACGTCGACGCGGGCGACATCATCCGATTCCCGAGCGGCCTGCCTGGTCTAGAAGACTGCCGCGAGTGGGCCCTGCTCGCCGACTCCAGCAACGACGCTCTCGGTTGGCTGCAATGTGTCACCCGGGGTGACGTAGCGATTGCGGTCGTAAGCCCTCGCCGTTTCGTGGCCGACTATCAGGTTCGGATCCCGCGGAGCGAGTTGACACCGCTTTCGATCGCGGACATCCGCCAGGCCCAGGTCGTCGTGGTCGTCGGCAAGAACGGCACCACCCTCACACTCAATCTCAAGGCTCCGATCGTTATTAACCTCGAGGCCCGCACGGGCCGTCAGGTCGTTGCAAGCGGTGAGTTGCCGCTGCAATACGAACTCACTTTGAACCGCCAGTCACTCAGGAAGAGTGCATAATCCAGGGTAACGGGTGACGCGGAGCGTCGCCCAGCCGTACGGATCAGGAAGGGATCTTGCGATGCTCGTGCTCTCCAGACAACGTGATGAAAGCATCATGATCGGCGACAACATTGTTGTCACGATCGTGGACATCCGGGGAGACAAAGTCCGGCTTGGGATCAATGCACCGTCGGAAATCCCGGTGCATCGCCAGGAAGTCTACGAGGCGATCCAACGGGAGAACCTGCGGGCCGCCCGCCTCGAACCGGGTGACACGGCGGACATCGGTCGGTTCGCCAACCGAAATCCGAGCCGCCCCGACGACGTTCGGTAGCCTTAGGTCGGGAAGTAGTCGGGCTCGTTGCCGACCTTCCACTTGATGTTGCAACCGATGCTTGGGATCTGTGGCTCGCAGGGCGGCCGCCCTGCGAGCAGCGCGTCGATTCCAGCACGCAGTTCTTGGCCGGTCACGGGCACGTCGCTGCCCGGGCGGCTCGAATCGAGCTGGCCCCGGTAGACGAGCCGGCGGTCACCATCGAAGAGATAGAAGTCTGGCGTGCAGGCCGCGTGGTAGGCCTTCGCCACCTCCTGCGTGTCGTCATAGAGATAGGGGAAGGGATATCCCCGCTGCTCCGCCTCGGCCACCATCTGCTCGGGTGAGTCGGCTGGGTGCGACGAAACGTCGTTGGAGCTGATGGCGGCGAAGCCGATTCCGCGGGGCATGGTTTCGTGGCCGAGAGCTGCGAGCTCGTCTGCCACGTGCTTCACAAAGGGGCAGTGGTTGCAGATGAACATCACCACCGTCCCCTTCGCGCCGGCCGCGCCGGCGTAGTCCACCATCCGGCCGTCCACATTCCGCAATTCGAAGTCGGGGGCGACGGTGCCTAACGGCAGCATCGTGCTCGGTGTGCGGACCATGACGGGATCTCCTGGTAGGGGTCGGAAACAGAAACGATCTTACGCCTGATGCTCGAGCCGTCGAGTGGGAGGCCGCATCCGCAGCCGTCACGCAGCGGCGTCTGGACCATCGACCCCATCGATCCGCTTGGCCGCGCGAAACAAGGCGAAGCCGAGTGCAATCGCAAGCAGGGCAATGATCGCGATCTGCACCCGACTGTCGGCGAGGAGCGGCCGCGGGGGCAGCGGCGCATCAGGGGCCACGGCCTCAGAGCCGAGCGTCGCCTGTTGCATGTCCGCGCGAACGGACAAGGCCACGTCGATAGCCGCCGTGTCATACCGGGGGGCCGCGGCCACGCCACCGTACATGAGCCGATAGTCGATGCCCGGTTTCGCGAGGAACACGAGCTCGCGAACAGGGCCAGAGGCGGTGATGCCGGTGACATTGACGGGCGGACTGTCGCCATCGTCGATCACGATGTCGTAGCTGGTCGCCCGGGTCTCGGGCACCGTGATGGCAAGCTGCTTGCGCCGAATTCCTGCCACGTCGAGCAGCGTGATCGTGCCGTGTGCGATCACGGCACGCGGGCCGTCCGCCGCAAACCCTGCCCGTTCGACCCGCACCCGTCGGCTGAAGTTCCGGTCAGGCGTCATGATGGCAAGCTCGGTGATCGGTTCGCGGCGAGCCTCGACGCTCACCCGCGTTGCTCGACCATCCGGCTCACGAACAACGTGAAACCCAACAGGCTCGACGTCCGTGAGCACAGGAGTCGTGCCGACGGCCATGTCCTTCGTGGAGCTGACGTCGATCCCATCTATCCGGAAGGGCCGCCTGTCGATCACCGTCTGCTCGTGGACCTCCCGCTCTTTGCCACCAACGAGGGTCCTCGTCAGCTCGAGGAGCTGTGACTCTTGGGCTTGGGTCACCTGGTCGATCACGACACGGTACATGCCGTCGCGGTCAGGCGCCGCCGGAAGGGGAATCGAACGCTCTCGTACATCCATGAACCGCGCATAGTCGTAGATGAGCGCATTCTCGACCAGCGGCTGCCATGCTCGACCATCCGGCGACCACGCCACCGTGACGCGGTGCTCGAAGTTCCGAAGCGGCGTCAGGAGGGTGATCCCTTCAATGCCGGCCCCGAAACGATCGCGAGGATCTCGGAAGATGATCTCCAGGCCGTTGCCCGGCAGCGGACGGACCTCGGGCTGGGCCACACGGGTCGTCTGATGGACCGCCCGACGTTCGGTTCGCGTCACCAGCCGGATGACATAGGGCGTCTCGTCGCCCGATGATGCCAGCACCCGCATGTCGGTGTAGGTATCGGCCGACGCGGCGTAGACATCGGCATCGAACCGCAGGGCGATGAGCGTCTCTTGGTCGATGCCTGGCGTGACGATCGGCTTCTGGCGACGCGGGCTCTCAGCCGTGGCGGCCCCGCCTCCCGCGAGCACTGCCAGGGTTGCCAGACAAACAACAAGTCTGGGTGAATTCATTGCTGCGGCTTTCCTGCGGCTGTGACCGAAAACGACTCGCGGAACCGCAGGTAGAGGAACGACCCAGCGAGCAGAAGAAGGCCGAGGACGATGAACGCGATGATGCGCCAGAAGGCATCGAGGCTCGCAAGGTCATGGAGAAACACCTTGACGGACACCACCGCAAAGAGCACGAGACCAGACCACCGAAGCGGCCCGACATGCTTCGCGATCCCGGCCAGCACGAGCGCGAGCGCGAAGACGGCCCAGACGATCGACACGCCTCCGGCCTGGAGCCCGCGTGCATAGGCGGCGAGGAAGCTGTTCGTCTCGAGGGTGAGGTACAGGAACAACGTTCCCAAACACGTCACAGCGAGAAGCGGGCGGGCTACGTCCGCGGCCTGCCTGCCCCGGAGCACGGTGAAGGCGACGGCGAGAAACCCGATCACCGCGGCGAAGTCGACCAGCCGCATGCCGGCGAGCCGCAACGAGTAGCCCGGTCCCACGCAGAAGCGGCCATCCACGCCCCACGCTGGAAGATCCCAGGCCACGAGCTTCCACAGCACGGCCGCTGTGGCGCACGCGGTGAGGAAGGATGCGAGCTGACTCCCGGTTCGAAGCGATTCGCGGAGCAAGATCCCAGCACCTCCCAGCCAGACGAGTGTGAGCATCGGCAGACGCCCGTCGGGAACGAACACCCGTGCCGTCCGATCCACTTCGAGGTGGAGACATACCAGCAGCATGGCCAACGCTGCCAACGCCCCGGCCGTCACGAGGGATCGATCAGGCTTCATGCCTTCGATGGCCGGGACCACGGATTCGCGGCGACGGTCCGGGCGTTCGAGCAGCCACGAAGCAATGCCAAACGATGCAATCGGCACACCGAACGTCACCGCACGTTCCACAAGCTGTGGGAGAAACTGCGAAAGAGGCGGTGCTTCGCCGTCGACCAGGCGGCCGCCGAACGTGCTCCGTAGGTCAATCACGCCCCAGCGCCAGAACACGAGAGCGAAGAGCGCGACGGCCATGCGCCGCACCACCACGCTCTCGAGCTGCTGGGCCATCCAGAGCAAGACGAGGGCCTGAAGAGCCCAGCTTGACGTGATCCACTGGGGCGAGAGTACGAGCGGCATGGTGACGGCCACGAACAGGGCGGCCAATCCCAGGAACGACACGAGGAGCCCTCGATCCGACAGTCGCCGACGCAAAAAGTGGAGGACATGGAGCGTGTAGAACCCCGCGAGGCCAAGCGACACGGCTGCCACCGGCCGCTGGCCGAAGGCGTCGTTCACCATCCAGGAAGAAAGGCCGAAAAATACCGCGGCGTTGGCGAACAACGCGAGCAGGTCCAGGACGGTCGAAGGGACGCCTCGCACGACCTTGTAGAGAAACGTCATGGTCGAGAAGAGAACGAAAAACCCAACCAGGAACGGATAGACATCCGCGAACTGCGACGTCTCGTACGCTCGGAGGGCCGTCGGCACGAGGGTCCACGTCGCGAGAAACGCAAGGAGATTGACGAGCGGCCAGTTCCGCCAATAGCAGATGGCCAGCACACCGGTGCCGAGAATGAGGAAATAGCCGAAGAGGGCCGGCAGGTTGACCGCCGCCGCCGAGAACATGAGGGGTGTGGAGTAGCCGCCGATGATGCCGAGCACGGCAACAAGGATCGAATTGAAGCGGACGGCGATCCCGCCGGCGAGGAGTGTCACACCGCACATCAGGGCATACGCCGGCGTCATCTCCACAAGACCGAAGAGCTGGTAGCTCGCATACACACTGAAATAGAGCGTTGCGAGGCCGCCGCCAAGGAACCCTTGGCCCATGAGTCCGTAGCGGCCGCCGAGAAGCCGCGCCCCGAGAATGAGCATGGAGAGTCCCGCGGCAGCCGACAGGACAACCCGTGCCTGAGGCCCGAGGAGGCCATTGTCGATAGACCACTTGAGAAAAAAGCCGATGCCGACCACAAGGACGACCATTCCCATTCTCAGAAGCCAGTGGCTGGCGAAGGCATACTCCATCGAGACACCTGCCGGCACATGATCCTCGCCGACGATGATCCAGTTCCATATGCGGTGAAGGGTCTCTCGGGCTGCCGTTTCGAAACGGCTCGGCTCGCGTGGCGAGGCCGGACGCGGAATGGGTGGCGGGGCCACGCGGGCCAGAGGCACGATTGGAACGGAACGGTCGTCGCGCCCTGGTGCCTGCGGGGCGGCGCGAGAGGCCTGGTGCGGTGCCCGGACGGGCTGCGGGCCGGCCCATGCGGGCGGCGTTTCCGGTTGCCTCGGAGGAACCAAGGGTTGGTGCTCCACCGACGGTGCGCCCGTCGATGCCATGGGCACCCCTTCTCGCTCGACAGCCTCCCGAAGAAGGACATTCGTACGCCGTTGGCTTTCGAGAAGATTGGTTTGCAGTCGCTCGATCCGTCCGAGGCCGCGTTGGAGCCGGACGACGAGAATGACAAGCGCGATCACGGCGACAGTGCAGAACCCGGTCATCGCGATACTCCTGCCGCCGGACGCCGAGGAACCAAGGCATGCGAAGGAGCACATCTCTCTCGTCGAGGGCCCATGATACTCACGGCGTTGGGCGGCCTTGGGTGGGCCGCGCGTCAGCAGCGGTAAAACCGGCGGGCGTTGGCGGTGGTCGCGGCAGCGAACGTGGCCAGGGGCTCGCCACGGGCCAGGGCCAGGCACGTAGCAGTATGAATCACGTTTTCCGGCTCATTTCGCTTGCCGCGGCACGGCTCCGGCGAGAGAAAAGGGCTGTCGGTCTCGATGAGCAACCGGTCGAGCGGCACCGTCTTCGCAACCTCTCGCAGGGCGGCCGCCGAACGGAAGGTCACCATGCCGGCGAAGCCAAGACAGAGCCCAAGGTCGATCGCCTCGGCTGCCTCGGCCGCAGTGCCGGTGAACGAATGGAGGACCGCAACAAGCGGACCGCGGGTGGCCGCTTCGCGGAGCATGACGAGACAGTCCAGCGTGCTCTCCCGCGAGTGGATCACGAGAGGAAGGCCTGAGACTTGCGCCAATCGAATGTGGCGATCAAAGAAATCCCGCTGCACCTCGGGCGGCGCGGTCGTGCGATACCAGTCGAGGCCCGTCTCACCGATCGCCGCCACCCGGCCACTCTCGACGAGCTTCACGATCCGGTCCCATTCGTCGAGCTCGACCTCGGCGGTATCGTTGGGATGAATGCCAGCGACCGCCACGATGCCAGGCTCGCGGGCAGCAAGCATGGCCGCGGCCTCGCTGTCGGCAGCCCGAGTGCCGATGACGGCCATGCCGGTCACGCCCGCAGTTCGGGCTCGCGCGAGGACAGCATCGAGCTCACCACCGTACCGCATCGGGTCGAGGTGGCAGTGGCTGTCAAAATAATCCATGGTCAGGATGCAGCCGACGTCGCCGCAGGCGGCTCCGCGGCTGATCCTGCCGGCGCGGTCACAGCGGCGACCGGAGCGGGGCGGGGCAACGCATCGCGGAGCGCGTCGAGATGCTGCCGCACGCTTCGGACCGCGTCCGCCACGAGGTCAGCGGCAGCGGCATCGTCGGTCACGGTAGCGAGCCGCTCGAGCTCTGTGCGTTGCCTTTCGAGGCCTTCCATGACCCGCGGCAAAATGTACCCGAGGTCAACGTCGTGCCAGCCGGAGAAAGAGATGGGGTACGCCACTCGCGGCCGCACCTGCTGCCGCTCCTCGAGCACAATCGTCGCGCGGTCGAGAAGGTTTCGCTGGTCGGCCACGAGAGCGGCTACTGCCAGACGGATTTCCTCCGGGCCCGGGTAGGTCCAGAGGCCGCAGTCAGCCAAGTACATGGCCAGCGAGGGCTGGATGACATCGATGAGGCGAGCGAGCGGATTGGTCGGCATGGAGGGCATCGCAGTGACTTCAGAGGGCGAATGAACCGGCGAGGCAGGCATAGCCATAGAGACCCGCCCAGAAGACGCCGAGGAAGACGACGGGCACTGCCAGGACGGTCACCAGCGCTCCCGAGACACTCAGGGCCGCCGGCGGCGCGACAGGGCGTCCTTCCGGAGGCGGATCGAACGTCATCACCTTGAGGACCCGCAGGTAGTAGAAGAGGCTGATCACGGTGTTCAGCCCACCGACAACGAGGAGCACGAGCATGAGGGGCGACTCCGCTCCGTCTCGAATCGCTGCCACCAGTGACGAGAACACAAGAAACTTCCCGACAAAGCCTGCCAGCGGCGGCAGGCCGATGAGGCTCACGAGCACGATGATGGTGGCCACCACGAGACCGGGGTCACTCCGCACAAGCCCGGCATAGGACGAGATCTCCTCGCTTCGTAGCCGATTGCGAAGCACCGCCACGATCGCGAAGGCCGCGAGATTCATGAAGAGGTAGGTGGCCAGATAGAAGACGAGGGCTGCCACCGCCCGCTGCCCGCCGTCGCCGGCGACGCCCGCGAGCGCCGTGGCCGCCGCGACGCCCATCATGAGATACCCCGCATGGGCGATCGTCGAATAGGCAAGCAGCCGCTTGATGTTGGTCTGGCCATACGCGGCAAGGTTGCCGAGCGTGCAGGTAGCCACGGCCATCATGCCGACGACATACGCCATGAAGTGACGCACGTCGGCGAGCCCAAGAGCCACGACTGGCCCAGCCACCTCACCCGGAAGCGTGCCGAGTCCGTAGACAATCCGAACAGCGAGTGCCACCGCCGCGGTCTTGCTCGCCACGGAAAGAAACGCGCCCACCTCGGCCGCAGCTCCCTCGAACACGTCGGGGCACCAGAAGTGAAACGGCACGGCCGACAGCTTGAAGGCAATCCCCACGGCAAGCATCAGGCCGCCAAGGGACAACACCATGACCTCGCCGCTCGAGGCACTCTCTCCGACAATCTGCCCCATCGCGGCGGCGACGGTTGGAAGGTGGCAGCTCCCCGTCACCCCGGCCAGCAAGCTGATGCCGTAGAGCATGATGCCAGCGGCACCGGCGCCATAGACGGCGTACTTGAGCCCAGCTTCGGAGGCTGCCTTGCGTCCCTTCAGAATTGCAGCGAGCACATACGAGGGCACGCTCGCCATCTCCACAGCCATGAAGACCATGAGCAGGTGGTTCGACGACGCCATGAGGCACATGCCGAGCGTGCTACCGAGAATCAGGGTGTAGTAATCGGCCCCGTCCTCACGGTCGGGGATCCCCGAGACCTTCGTGAAGACGACATAGATCACAAGGAACGCGGCGAGGAGCACGCGAATGGCGGCGGTGAGCGAGTCGAAAACGAGCAGGCCGCCAAAGAGCTCCTGGCGAAACGCGGCGGCCTCCTGGAGCCGCTGAAAATCGTCCCAGGCGTAATACGCCGCAAAGGCGGTCGTGCCGAGGGCGATGGCTGCCGAGTCGATCCAGCGGAGGACGGGCAGCATTCGACAGAGCAGCAGGAGCACGACGCCAGCCGCGAGGGCGAGCTCTGTGCGAAACAGCGGTAGGGACACGGCGACCGTGTCATGAATCGTGCCGGAAACAAGGCTACCCAGATCCATTGTCAGCTCCATCGCCTCACTCGCCCGCCAGGGCCTTGGGGGCCGGCATCGGCGCCGATGCCGTCCCGATTGCCGGTGCCGCCGGGAAGTCCGGCCTCACCTCGCGGGTCCACGCGGCAAGTGTTTGCACCTGACGATTGACCGTCGGCGTGACGTAATTAAAGAGCAGTTGCGGTGCGACACCGAAGAGAATCGCCAGGAACACCAGCGGCGTGGCGATGGCCAGCTCGCGGCGGGTCATCGGCACGAGGTGATCCCCGTGGGGCCCCTTGTACTCGGCACCAAGGTACACCCGCTGGATCGCCCACAGGATGTAGCCGGCGGTGAGGATCACCGTGAAGGCCGAAATGACCGCGAGCGCCTTGCTGTAGTTCCATGCCGAGAGCGTCACGAGCACCTCGCCGATAAAGCCACAGAGCCCGGGCAGGCCGAGGCCAGCGAAGAAGACCGCGATCGCGAGCGCCGAATAGACGGGCATCCGATTAAAGATGCCGCCAAACTCATCGAGGTTCCGGTGATGGACTCGGTCGTAGAGCACGCCCACCATAAAGAACATGCCGGCCGACGAGAAGCCGTGGGCGAGCATCTGAAACATCGCCCCGTTCACTCCTTGAGCCCAAGCGTCATAGCGGAACTCATTGCCCGCCACGGCGCTCCAGACACCAAGACCGAGCATCACGTAGCCCATGTGGCTCACGGAGCTGTAGGCCACCATCCGCTTGAAGTCCTTTTGAGCGAGCGCCGCAAAGGCGCCGTAGACCATCGACACGACCCCGAGGCCGCAGACAAGCCAGGCGAGCGTGAGACCACCGCCAGGGCAGATCGGATAGCAGATCCGGAGGATGCCGTAGCCACCGAGCTTGAGGAGCACGCCCGCCAGAATCATCGAGATCGGCGTGGGGGCCTCGACATGGGCATCCGGAAGCCACGTATGAAAGGGAACGACCGGCACCTTGATGACGAAACCGATGAGCAGGAGCAGGAAGGCCCATACCTCGAGCTTCATGCCCCAGAGTTCCACAGCCGCAAACGGCGAATTCGGGAGCTGGCCCAGCTCCGCGAGCGCGAGGATATTGAAGGTGTGAACGGGGTTGACGGCCCCCTGAATGGCCGCCACGGCCGCGGCCCGAGACGGCACGTCGAGGGCAGCGCTCACGACATGCGCCTCCGCAAGCTGCTCGGGCGAGAGCAGTCGGAGATCGCTCGTGAAATACAGCATCAGGATCGCGATGAGCATCAGCACGCTGCCGAGCAGCGTGTAGAGGAAAAACTTGATCGCGGCATACTCGCGGCGGGGCCCGCCCCAGATCCCGATGAGGAAATACATCGGCAGGAGCATCACTTCCCAGAACACGTAGAAGAGGAAGAAATCGAGCGACACAAAGACGCCGAGCATGCCCGTCTCAAGAAGCAGAAAGAGGACGTGATAGGCCTTCACGTGCTTCGTGATCGGCCAGCTCGCCGCACAGGCCAGCATCGAGAGAAACGTGGTCAGGGCCACGAGGGGCATGCTGATCCCGTCCACACCGAGGAGATATTCGATGTTGAAGGACGGGATCCAAGGACGGCTCACCACCAGCTGCATCGCTGGCTCACCGATCGTGAACTGCGCCGGCCCCTGTTCACCGAACAGGCCCGGCCAGGCCATCCACATCGAAAGCACAAACACGGCTGCCGTCGTGGCCAGGCTGATCCAGCGGATCGACTCCTCTCGGCCCTTGGGAATGATCGGCAGCGAGATCACCGCGGCGACCAGGGCCGGCAGGAACACAATTGCCGTGAGAGGCCAGAGGGCGGGCTGCGAAAGGGCGTCGAGATTCATGGTGGCTGCGTTTCGGGACGGACAGGGTTTTTCGGAAGGCTCTCGGGACGATTAGCTGGCAGACACGCGGAAGGCCATGCTCGCCAGGGCAAACAAGACAACGGTACCGACGACGATGAACATCACGTATTGACGGAGTCGGCCGGTCTGGAGGTCGCGAAGCTTGAGGCCAACGCTCCACGTCGCGTTGGCCGTCGAGTTCACGAAGCCATCGACAAGGTGACGATCGAGCCAGGCGTCGATGCCGGCCACCTGACGGGCAGACCAGGCGATGCCGTTCACGAACCTGTCGATGATTTCACGGTCGATGGCCGACGCCAGCGATGCAATGCCAAGGACCGGCTTCACGAACACGGCATCATAAAGCTCGTCGAAGTACCACCGGTTGGCGAGGAACGTGTAGACCGGACGGAATACCGTGGCCACGGTGGCGGGTGACAGCACGTTCCAGAGATACATGGCCGCGGCCAGAAGGACGCCGCCGAGCGCCGTGGCAAACGCCGTAAGCGTGGCCGTAACGTGGATCGAACCCACGTGGCTTTCATGTTCGGCTGGGAACGTGAGCGTCTCGCCAAAGACAAAGCCGCCCGTCATCCCCTCGGCCGTGCCGGCGGGCCTCGCCTGCTCGAGAAGGTTTGCGATCCCGAGACCGCCGGGCAGTGACCAACCGGCCACCACGGCTGCCACCGCGAGCACCACGAGCGGCGCCACCATCACCTGCGGCGATTCGTGGGCATGCTCGTGCACATGGTGGTCACGCGGCGAACCCATGAAGGTCATGAACCAAAGCCGGAACATGTAGAAGGCCGTGAGGGCAGCGCCCCCGGCGACCGCATAGAAGAGGATCGAGTGGCCCGGATTCGCCTGACTGAACGCCAGGGCCTGCGCGAGGATCGAGTCCTTGGAGTAGTAGCCCGAGAGACCGATCACGAACGGCACTCCGGCCCCGATGATCGCCAGACAGCCGACAAGCATCGTGTAGCCCGTCCAGGGCATGACCTTGAGCAGCCCACCCATTTTCCGCATGTCGTTCGTGTGGCAGGCGTGGATCACCGAGCCCGAGCAGAGGAAAAGCAGGCTCTTGAAAAAGGCATGCGTGACGAGGTGAAACAATCCCGCGACCCAGCCACCTACGCCGAGGGCCAGCATCATGTAGCCGAGCTGGCTTACCGTGGAGTAGGCGAGCACCCGCTTGATGTCGTTGGCCACCAACGCGATCGTCGCGGCGATGAAGAGCGTGATCCCACCCGTGTAGGCAATCACGAGCAGCACATCGGGCGAGAGCACGGGGAAGAACCGGCCTACGAGGTAGACACCCGCGGCCACCATCGTCGCCGAGTGGACGAGGGCCGAGACGGGCGTGGGGCCTTCCATCGCGTCCGGGAGCCAGACGGAGAGCGGGAACTGGGCACTCTTGCCAACGCAGCCGCAGAAGATGCCGACCCCGGCAATGAAGAGGAGCCAGCGGCCATATCCGTTCTTCCGCCAATCAGGAATGCGGGCGGCGATTTCGCTCGACGCATCGGCCGGGTTGGCCGCGTGGTCCGCAGCGATCGTAGCCACCTCGCTGGCAGCGGAAGCCTTCACCATGCCATCGGGCACGTGAAGCTCATGCCCCATTTCGGCAGGACGGAAGAGGCTGAAGAGACCCGGGCGAGGAACGGCGAGCCCATCAACACCGACCGCGGTCGAGTCGCCGAACTGGAGTGTTCCAAGGGCGCCCCAGAGGGCCATCATGCCGATGAGCATCCCGAAGTCGCCCACCCGATTGACGATGAAGGCCTTATTCGCAGCCGTCGACGCGCTTGTCCGTTCGTAGTAGAAGCCGATCAAAAACCACGAGCAGATGCCCACCAGCTCCCAGAAGACGAACACCATCGCCAGGTTGCCGGCGATCACGATGCCGAGCATCGAGAAACAGAAGAGCGAGAGCGCCTGGAAGAACCTGGGAAACCGCCCCGGACGATGGAAATGATGGCCGTCCGCCAGGGTGACCTCATGGTCGGTGACGTCGTGCAGCTCGTCATGCATGTAGCCCGATGCATAGATATGGATGCACGTGGCAATGAGCGTGACCACCACGAACATGAGAATGGTGAGCGCGTCGATGTACCAGCCGATCGAGAGCTTGAGCCGCCCCCCTTCGTAGAGCGTGTACCATTCGCCCGAGTAGGCCACGGGCACATGCGGCTGGGCGTGGGCGTCGGCATGGCCATGATCCGATTCCGATGCGTGGCTGTCGCCATGAGCGCCTGGCGCGCCATGAGCGCCTGGCGCCTCCGCAGGAGACATGACCTCTGAAGCAAACGTCACGCCGGCAGAAGGCTCCATGGCCGCGTGGCTTTCACCATGATGGGCAGCCGTGACGGGATAGGCCCCCAGCCAGACGGCGAAGGCCGTGAGGGAAAGCACCAGCGACGTCACGATGGCGGCAGTCGCCACCCACGCGGCGTTGCGGCCGTGGGGCCCCATCCGCGGTCCGAAGAAGAGGATCGCCACGAACGAGACCAGGGGCGTGAGCCACGCCAGGCCGAGGAGGAGCGGAAGTTGGGAGGAGAGATCCATCAGGCAAATGAGGGAGCGATCAGCCCTTGAGGTCGTCGGCTTGGTCGATGTCGACCGTGCCGTGGTTGTTGTAGAAGTTGAGCGTAATGGCCAGTGCCACGGCAGCCTCGGCCGCCGCGAGCACGATCACGAAGACGGCGATCACGTCGCCGTCGAGGCCGAGCGAGCGGCCATCCGCCGACTGAAGATAAGGCGAGGCGAACGCGACGAAGTTGACATTGGCCCCATTGAGGACGAGCTCAATCCCCATGAGCACGCCGAGCGCGTTTCGCTTGAGCGCCATGCAGGCAACGCCAGACGTGAAGAGCACCGCCCCCACGACGAGGTAGTGGGCCACGCTGATGGGCTCGGTAATGAGACCAAAGAGAGGCATCACAGCTGCAAGGGGTGTCATTCCGAGCCTCCTGTGAGAACGGAGCTCGAGCGATCGCTACGGCCTAACTTGGCATGGGCGGCATGCGCGGCCACGGACGCCGGCGGCTCCGCCGACGCTGCAACTTCGATCGCCCGCGGTGTCTTTCGTCGCTTCGCGCGAGCGAGGTAGGCAGCCCCGACAAGGACGACCAGGAGATGAATCGAGATGATCTCGAAGGGCAAGAGGTAGCCGCCGCGAGTGCCCCCCTTGGGGCTTCCAGCGGGAGCCTCGTCAACGCGAACCCCCACGAGCGCCATGCCCAGCGGCGTTGCCGTGGGCGCTTGCACTACGCCCGACGCAGGCTGCCGCCATGCTGGCACCGAAAGGCTCGCCAAAAGGAGCGTGGCGAAGAGCGCCGCCGCGACGAAGCCTGCGAGCACGCGGTCACCGCCACTCGACTTGATCGCGACGAATGGCGTCTGCGCGGTGAGCATCACGCCGAAGACCAGGAGCACGAGCGTACCGCCCACGTAGATCATGAGCTGCATCGCGCCGACAAACTCGGCCCCCGCGAGGAAGAACAGGCCTGCGACCGCGCCCAGTGAAAACACGAGGTAGAGAGCCATCCGCACGATGTTGTCGGCAGCGACCACCGCGATCGCGAAGCCACAGGCAATGACCGCGAAGAGCAGGAAGAAGACGGAGTGCCAGTTGATCGCCGCGACGAGCGGCGCGAAGGCGAGGATCGGAGAAGCGGCAATCGCAAGCGGCATCATGGCATCACCTTGGCGACTTTCTCGCTGTCCGCCGCGACGGTTTCAGCCACTGCGGCCCGTCGTCCACCGGGACCTTCGAGCCACCCCTCACGAATCTCACCGCCGGGCCTTCGCACACCAGGCACAAGTCCCCCAGGCAACAAAACCTGCCAGAGCATGACGCCGGCAAACATGACCGCAGCGATCGGGGTGCAGTATTTCAGGCAGGTCGTCATCACCTGATCGATCCGGAGCCGAGGGAGCGTCCAGCGGATCCACATCATCATGAGTACGCCGAGCGTGGCCTTGCCCAGAAGGTTGGCCAGACCGAAGAGGCGAACCACATACGGGGCCGTGTCGCCCGTCCCGTCGGAGAGCCCCACGAGCGTCGCCACTGGGATCGGACCGTTCCATCCGCCAAGAAAGAGGATCGCCGCCATCGCGCTCACAAGAATCATCGACCCGTATTCCGCCATGAAGAAGAAGCTCCAACGGAGTCCGGAGTACTCCGTGTGAAACCCGGCGACGAGCTCGCTCTCTGCCTCAGCGAGATCGAATGGAGCGCGGTTCACGCTGGCCACGGCGCAGGTCACAAAGACCCAGAAAATGACGAACGTGAATGGGTCGTGAAAGAGGTACCAGTTCCAGAACCAGCCGGCCTGCTTCTCGGCGATCGTCACCATATCCATGCTGCCGGCGAGCATGACGGGCACGACGACGCACATGCCGAGCGGCACTTCGTAACTGACCACCTGGGCCGCCTCTCGCATGGCACCGAAGAGCGACCACTTCGAGGCCGAAGCGTAGCCCGCGAGGATGACGCCGAAGACTTCGAGGCCCAGCACCGCCACCACGAAAAACACGGCCACATTGAGCCGTAGGCCGACCACGTCGAAGGCAAAGGGCAGCGCGATGAACGCGGCAAACGATGCGCAAAAGCTCACGTAGGGCGCCAGCCGAAAGAGCAGGCCATCCGCCCCTTCTGGCATGAGGTCTTCCTTGGCGAGGAGCTTGATGCCGTCGGCCAGGGACTGGAGCCAGCCGAAACGGCCACCCGTTCGCGTGGGTCCAAGACGGTCCTGAATCCGTGCGGCAACCTTCCGCTCCGCCCAGATGAAGACGAGCGCACCGCCGGCGATCACATTCAGGATGAGGATCGCTGAAACGAGGGCCGCGACCGTCCAGGCCAGCCAGCCTGGAGCCCCAACCGTGCTGGTGAGAAAGTCAACCATCGACCGCACTCGAGGTGCCGCGAAACCGCCCCGGAACGAAGGATTTACCGGGCCGGAAGAGACTTCGTGAAAAATCGCACGAAGTTTGCCCTCTACCGGGGCTTTCCACAAGTGCCCGCGGGGAAACAGCCGCTATTGATCCGCTCGGCGGGCTACCTGCCGGCCGTACGAGTCTCATCTCCAAACAGGGAGGCTCGGGGTTGCCCGTGCCATGGAGCCGGCGTTGTAGGCGAGCGCAGCCAGGATGGCCAAGCGAAGGCTCCATCAAGCGACCGCAGGGCAGGATGCCCGAAGGAAGCGTCCGGCGACGCGGCATGGGCAACTCCGAGCCGCTGCCTACCGATCGATCTCGCCCATCACGATGTCGAGCGAGCCGACGATCGCAGGGACGTCGGCGATGAGGCAGCCGCGGCAGAGCTCCGGCGCGACGGCGAGATTCGAGAACGAACTGGACCTCGCTCGCGCCCGCCATGGAATCGCTGAGCCGTCGCTGACCAGATAAAAGCCCATCTGCCCCTTGGGGCATTCGGTCTCGAGGTAGGCATCGCCGATCGGCATTTTCTCGGCGAGCTTGAGGGGCTCGCCGACCGTGCCCTTCGATGCCGAATACCGGTCGATCGACTGGCGGACCAGGTCGATCGACTGAACGACCTCAAGCATCCGCACGAAGAAGCGGTGCCAGCAGTCGCCGAGGACCGTGCCGGCCGGAACGGCGGGATACTTGTGATCCCGGGGATAGTGGCCATCCTTCATGACGGCCACCTCGAAGGCGTAGCCGTCGTACATGGCCGTGTAGATCGATTCCCCATCCCGTCGCATGTCTTGATCCACCCCGCTGCCCCGAAGAACTGGGCCGGAGCAGCCGTACTCGATCGCCATGTCGCGAGAGAGCACGCCGATCCCCGCGGTCCGCTTCACAAAGATGGCATTGGTCGTCAGGAGGGTGTGGTACTCCTTGATGATCGGCTCGAATTGTTTGAGGAAGGCCTCGCATCTCGCCAGCCAACCGGGGGGCAGGTCGGCGGTGAGTCCGCCAATTGTGATGTAGCTGTAGGTCAGCCGGGCGCCGCAGGCCTCCTCAAAGAGATCGAGGATCTTTTCCCGCTCGCGGAAGGCGTAGAGGAACGGACTGAAGCTGCCCAGATCGAGGCCGTAGGCCCCCATGCCCACGAGGTGGCTCGAGATTCGACAGAGCTCGACGATGAGCACACGGAGATGGCGTGCCTTCTCGGTAACCTCGAATTTCATGAGCTTCTCGACGGCCAGCGCCCAGCCGAGATTCATGTTCATCGCCGCGAGGTAGTCCATCCGGTCGGTGTAGGGAATCCACTGCCGGTGGGTGAGGTTCTCGCCAATCTTTTCAGCGCAGCGGTGGAGGTAGCCGATGTGCGGCTCGACCTCCGAGACGATTTCGCCGTCAGTGCGTAGCACAAGGCGCAGCACGCCGTGCGTGGCCGGATGCTGCGGCCCC
>CAYZHH010000019.1:5707-21032 GCA_964478275.1 uncultured Candidatus Kuenenia sp. | reverse complement strand
AGGCTCTCGGGGCGACCGCCACGGTCATACATGAGGACGTTGCTGTTGTAGAGGAGACCGGAAACTCCAAACTCGCGTTCGCCCAGGGGTGTCCGGCGGTCGAACGCGACCACGGAATCGCAGAGTGGACAGTAGGTGACGGCGACGGGCGTGTCGTCGATGCGGTCGTTGACGATCTCGTGATAGTTGAGGATGTTCAGCGGATACGCACGGGCGTCGTCTCCCGAGACGATCCCGACAACACGATCGTCGGGCCGGAGCGGAGCCGCCGCGGCGGCGATCAGCTTTGGAGTAGCGATCGCCGGAATGCCGTCTTTCGGCGGCCCCCCGCCGCGAATCTCCTTGGCGGGTACCGTCACGTTCGACAGGTCAAACTCGGGTTCGCCGCGGGACTGACTGCCCGCCTGGCCCAGTGCCACACGGCTGATGCCTCTCCCCAGCAGCGCCGCGCTGGGATCTCCGTTTGTCCGCAGCACGTGGATGTCCCAGGCCACGAGGGCGACGATGATCGCCGCAAGCGCCGGTGCCCCGAAGCGCCGGGCAGGGGTTGCGGGAGCAGTGGGGTGGCAGTCGCCCCACGCGGCCTCACGCCCATCGTCGGTCGACACGAAGTGACCTGGCTGCTTTGGGAATCCGGTCATGGCAACGTTCTCCTCGGTGGCGGCGGTCGGGTGCGCACGCTCCCGCGGCCTCCGGTCACACAAGCAGACACGAACGCCCAGCCTGCGGTCCGTATCCTGGGTCACATTCAGGACCCGCGGGCCACACTCGCTGCGGTCGAGCCGTCAATGGGCATGAGCCACCGCGTGACTCAGCGGGTGACGGCGACCATGCGAGTGGTCGAGGGGCGGTGTGAACCGGCCGCGCCTGGCCACGGCGTACGGGCTTGGCCCGCGGCATTGGGGGCACGCACAGTGCGCCCCAATCGCGATGAGCCACCATGAGCCACCATGAGCCACCATGAGCCACCATGAGCCACCCCAGGCGATCGCTCGCCCATCTCCATTTTCTTCATCGCCTTCATCGCCTCTTGGCAGGCCGGGCATTCGGCGAGGTGCACGCGGATTCGCTCTGTGAGGTCCGGCGGCAGCAGCCCCTTCTTATAGGCCTCGATGTTTGCATGGACGTCGCTGCACGCGATGCCGCCGAATCGGTTGTCACGCTGTCCCCCGGGCCGTGATACGGACCAGACCGTCAGGCCCACCGCCGCGAGGAGCACGACCGCGCCGGCGGCTTGGCCAATACCCCGCAGCCGCCGCCGACCGCGGGCCCGTGCGGCGAAGCCGCCGAGCGTCCCCGGGGCACAAGCCTGCCAGTGTTCGGTCTGATGTGCGTGCATGTCGGTCATTGTTTCTGCCGCCTCACGCCCGATGCCAGAGTCGTGACATGCCAATACGTCTCATAGGGAAGTGTCCACTGTCAGCCCGCCCAACTCTGTGAAATCGGTAACACATGGCTCAAAACTTCCGTGCCCCCATCGTTCCTGAACCTACCGGGAGAGGTGGCCGCACGGGGGGATCGGGCAGTGTTGGCTGGGCCGCAGCGACGCAGGCCGCCAGGCGGGACAAATCCCGCACGAGCAGCCGTAGCCTGGCCACCTTGATGAGCCCGTCCAACTGGAGCTCGCCCAGCACAACGGTGACGGTTTCCCGCGTCGCGCCAATCGCCGAGGCCAGGTCTTGGTGCGAGAGCTTGACGGCCAGGAGGACGCCCTCCGGAGTCTGTTGGCCGTATTGCTCGGCCAGATCCAAGAGGAGGTGGATCACTCGCGCACGGTTGGACTGAAAAAGGAGCCCCTTGAGCCGTCGCTCGATGCGCCGCCGCCGCCAGCCGATGAGCTTCGTCACGCCGAGGGCAAGCGACGGGGACTCCGCCATGAGCCCCTCGATCTCGTCCCGCGGAAGCAGGATGACGGTTGACGGTGCCACGGCCTCGGCAAACTCATCACGCGCGGTCTCGCCGACGAGCGACAGCTCCCCGAAGATCTCGCCCGCCTCGATGAACGCCAGGATGGCCTCTTTGCCATCGGCCGTCGGCGAGCAGAGCTTGATGCGGCCCTCGGCGAGGAGGAACACACTATCGGCGGCATCAGACGGCAGATAGACGGCCGACTTTCGAGGGTAGTGGCGAATCCGGGCCCGACGTTCCAGCTGGGTCAGTTGGTCCGCCGAAAGCATCTCGAAGAGCCGGCAATGCTTGATGTACCAGTAACGCTCCATCGTTCCCTGCCGTCCGCGACGGGCCGATCGATCGGCAGTCGTTGTCCGTGAAAAACGAAAACGACAGTGTATCCGTGCGGCGCGGAGTGCGACAGGCAACGCCCGAGTTGCCCGGAATGCCGGTTCACGGTCTCATCTGGACGACGATGTGGGCGATCAGGCTGTGCCGCTCGTAGGACAGCAGGTAGATGTGGAGCAGGTCGGGGTCCGTTTCGTCCCGGTGCAGCACAGGGCCGTCGATGGCGAAACTGTGGTGGTCGATCCACCGGCCCTCCTCGCCCAACAGCACGCTGACGTACGGGCTCTTCTGAGGCGGGTTCTTCTCGAGGTCGTCATACGACTGAAAGAACGGCGGCACACCGATCCCCATCGGCATATACATCCCCTTTGGATAATTCTCGACAGGCAGTTGCGGCAGGGCAGCCAGGTCGATGCCGCTCACGAGAAACCTACTTATCCCTCCCCGCTTGTTGCTCGAGAAGATCAGTTCCAGCTCGTGGAGCGTCTTGTCTGTGGCTGGCGACTTGATCTCCCGCAGGATCGCTTTGTCGAAGCGGTCCATACGGCGGTACTCGTTCTTCCAGGGGTGCTCGAGGCTGTACCGACCCGGCGGAATAAACGTGGCGAAGCGGATCTTGCGACCGTCGAAGAAGTCGCCCCAGTGGACGATGTTCTTCCCAACTGTTGTCCGCCGCTTCCGCGCCTGTTCGCCAGCGGCGATCACCCGCTCCGACGTGTCGAATGTCGCCGGCACCTCCCGCTCACTGACGACCTCGCGAAGCTTGCCCATCGGCACAGGCGTGCCCACTGGGTCGAACCAGTGTTCCAGGTAGTACCAATGCTTCGCGTAGGGCAGGCCAGTGTTGCGCTCGAACAGGTGCTTGTAGTGGCCCAGCGGGAAGGTGAACCAGCCCTGGTAATAGAGCGCCTTGTCGTCTCCCTCTTTCGTGAACAGAAGCACTTCCCACAGCCCGGCGTTGAGGCAGTTGCGGGCCAGCTCGGCAGAAAAAAGGTTCTCCTTCTCCCAGCCATCGCCGCCCGTA
Source organism: uncultured Candidatus Kuenenia sp. (assembly GCA_964478275.1). Taxonomy (GTDB): domain Bacteria; phylum Planctomycetota; class Planctomycetia; order Pirellulales; family UBA1268; genus QWPN01. Next base: position 17,770 of record CAYZHH010000019.1, on the reverse strand, counting down.
ACCTCGACATGCGGCGTGTCAGGACCGCCGAACCGCACCTGCTGGCGGTTCCACTCCCGGTCGGTCAAGGCAATCCGCAGCAGACCAGGATCGTCCTTGGCCCAGGCAGGCGGGTTCACCGTGAACAGGCTCACGTCGACGTCTTTGAAGACGACCTTGGCGACGTGTGGGTTGTCAGACTCGAAGATGAAGTCGAAGTGGGTCTCGTCGTTTTTGACGAGCGTGAGCCGCCTGCCGTCGTACGTGCCGTGGTGAACGCTGCGAGCGGCCGGGTCCTCAGGGTATTCCGGATTGGAATACTCGCGGACCGTCACATCCATCGTGTCGGCGGCCTGATAGCGGAAGGAGGTTCGCACGGCCATGGCGACGACGGCGACCAGCAGCACGCAGGCTGCCGCGAGGCCGATGGTGCGCCACCGCACCTTCCACTGAAAAAATTTGCGGATGGCCAGGGGCACGATACCGAGCAAGGCCAACGCCCCGAGCACCTTCCACGACAAGAGGCCAGCGGGCGAATCGAGGGTGGCCAGCTCCGTCCCGGCGTTGACGTACAGAAACGTGCCGAGCAGCATGCCCAGCCAACTGACGACGACAAAGGTCGGCACCGGCAGGCGGGTCAGGCCCATGCCGAGATTGACGAGGAAAAATGGAAAGACCGGGGCCAGTCGCAGCATGAACAGGTAGTACGCCCCGTCCTTCTCGACGCCCCGGTCAATCGCCTCCAGACGGTCTCCAAACTTCCTGGCGACTGAGTCTCTCAGGACGTAGCGGCTGCTGAGGAACGCCAGCGTGGCCCCGAGGGTCGAAGCGATACTGACGACGGCCGTGCCCAGCCAGCGACCGAACAAAGCGCCGCCCACCATCGTCAGGATCGCCGCCGCCGGCAGCGACAAGGCCGCCACGGCGACATACGTCAGGAAGAACACCGCCAGCGCCAGGACGAGGTTCTCCCGCACCTGGGCCTGCCAGGCGTCGAGGTTGCCATGGACAAAGTCCCAGGAAAGGGTGCGGTGAAGCCCGAGAGCATAGAAGCCGACCAGGGCCAACACGAAGACTCCGGCCAGAGCCCCGCGGCCCCACGCGGAGCCCGTGGATGGGGAGGACGGTTGGGGCTGGTGGAGGTTGATTCCGTTTGGCTGGCCATTCATGGTCTTCATGCGTCTTGGGACTCCTGTTCACGTATGCGGCGGCCGGCCTTGGTGCCGCTGCACGTCAAGGCATCCTCCCGGTGGAGCGGTCACCGAACCACACTGGCAAACTCTCCAGTATCCGCGGTCAGCCCGCCAAGCTCTGTGAAACCAGTCACACATCGCGCGAGGGTTTCTCAGCGGTGGCCTCAGCGGTGGCCTTGGCGGTGGTCTTGGCGGTGGTCTTGGCGGGATGGGGGCATGGAGGCCTTATTCCAAGGTCACTTAGCGTTCGCAGAGAGCGTCAGACTGTTTCAAATGTGCTCTCGCCCGAAAGCGTCAGGCCACTGACTCGCCGAGCACGAGCAGGTCTTCGGCGTCGAGCCACGACCGGTGGTCCGTGAAGATTCGCTCGATGGCCGCCTTGTGAATCTTCATCTTCACGACACCGACACCAAGCGCGCCATAGCAGGCCGCTTTTCCATCGAGGCGTCCCTTGTCGCTGGCCGCGATCCCGTGGATGCCCGCTGGCGGCACCGCGTTGAGATCGATGACGACACTGGCGTGTGCTAAGGCTGCCCGTCCGCCCTCGTTCAGGACGGTCGCACGGGCCGCACCCGCGGCGACGACAACGTCCGCCGCGGCGAGAACCCTGGCCAACGGTGAGCCGGGCAGAACGGTGCCGTGCGATTCCATGGCTGCCACCTGGGCCCCTGGCACCTGTTCGCGGACCCGCGTGGCAGCCGCCTCGGCTCGGTCGAGCGACCGCGACGCGATCGTCACACGATGTCCCTTCCGAACGAGGAGCCGCACGACCCGTTGGCCGACCGGCCCCGAGCCTCCGAGCACGACGGCCTGGGCTGAGTCGCAATGAGGCAGATGACGAAACGCAGATATCACGGCCGCCGCGGCGGTGGTGTTGGCGCCGGAAGGATCAACGAGCACGCCGACTCGCATCGACCCGAAAAACGTCCGGCGGATACTCTCGGCCACAGCCTCCGCGGCCACGATGTCTGAACCGCCCACGAAGATGGCCGTGGAGGCAAGGTCTGCGCCTCCGCGCGTGAAGATGGCCCCGTGCACGAGCGGCACGACTCCATCGGGGGTCACGCTCCCGTGCCGCAGCAGCACGTCGATCCCGGCGTCTACCGCCACGATCGAATCGAACGTGCTGGGCTGCGAATCACAGTCGAGCTGAATCAAAACCCGCTTCGGCATGAGTGCCCCTGTCCGGAAGCAAAGTTCAGAATCCCCTAATCAGAATCCCCTAAATGGATGCGCGGCTTTGTCTTTGCCAGCGATCATCTCGTCTACCGTCGGCTTGCCCTTCATGGCGCTGGCGATGGCTTCCATCGTCGCCTGATGGTTGTAGTCATAGATCTTCTTGTCGTCGGCGGCCTCCCAGTGGATGAACACGCCGCAGACGATGACGAGGTTCTCGCACTCACTCTTCGGAATCACGCCAGCAGCCACGCTATCGGCCACGGCCTTCGCCACGGCAGCCTGGGCTGGGCCGAACATCTGCACGGCCTGCCTGGCGCCCTTGATCGTCACCTTCGTGATCATCACCGTGGCCGGCTTGACGGCGAGGTTCGGTGTGAGCACGGCGAGGAGGTTCGAGTGTCCTTCGCTCTGCCGGGCGAGGGCGTTGGCAAAGGCCACGCCGACAGGCCCATCTTTGCTTCCAATGAGGAGATCGATATGAGCAATCTCGTTCCCGTCGCCAGCCAGTGCCTCTCCGATGAACATCGACATGGGTGATCCCTTGAAGGTCGTGTGAATCCAAACGAACGAGCCGAGAGGATACCATGTCACCACAGGCCCTCAACCGCGGGGCATGCTGCGGCTGCGCGGCGAGAAACGACTGCCTTGATAATGCCTGCTGATCGCACTCTTCCTGCTTGTCATGGTTCGCTCATCATCGTTGGAGCAAGCGTGCGAGCGATGGCGGCCTCCGCAGCCCGCGCGGGCTTTCGCGTCTACGCCGCTGACATCTTCGGTGATCACGACCTCCGAGAGGTGGCCTGTGAGGTCGCCTTGATCCAGCCCTATCCCGCGGGCCTCCCAGCCGCCATCGGGGGATTTCCTGACGCTCCCTGGCTCTATACCGGTGCGCTCGAGAATCATCCGCGCCTGCTTGCCAGCATGGCAGCGAGCCGACCGCTCGCAGGCTCGTCGCCAGAGGCTGTTACTCGCGTCCGTGAGCCTCACGAACTTGCTCGTACGCTCCGTGAGGCCGGGCTTCTGTTTCCCGAAACATGCAGCGCGCCCGCAGGTGTGCCGACCGACGGGTCATGGCTCGTGAAGCCGCTTGAATCCGCAGGGGGTCGCGGCATTCGCCCCTGGTATGGCATGGACGCCGATGCCCAGCCACACGGCCAGGTCTGGCAGCGCCGGGTTGCAGGTCACAGGCTCTCTGTCGGATACGTTGTCAGTGCCGAGAAGAGCGGCGTGATCGCGGCGAGCCGTCAGCTCGTCGGCCGCCGCTGGTGCCGCGCCGGCAGGTTTGCATACTGCGGATCGATCGACTTGGATCCTGATGCCCTCGATGCCCCGCTCCGCGACCAAGTGGTGCGACTCGGGAACCTGCTCGCCGATGGCTTCGGGCTCCAGGGCCTCGTGGGAGCCGATCTCGTGGTCGATGCCCGTGCGCGGATAACCATTATCGAAATCAATCCCAGGCCCACCGCGTCGCTCGAGCTTTCCGAGAGGTCAACGGGAGTCTCGCTTGCGGTCACGCACCTCGCGGCCTGCGGCATACGCTCGCCTTCGGTGACCGACCATTGGCCGCGATCGGGCACGTGGGCCAAGGCGGTTCTCTTTGCCGCCCGCAGCCTCGACTTCAGTGACGCGTCACGTGCCGCCGTCGTGGCCCACAGCGCCTGCTGGTCGCGCGCGGACAACTGGCCTTCAGTGGCCGACATCCCCGAGCCTCCATGTCCGATCCCGGCAGGCGCCCCGGTCTGTACGGTGTTCGCCCACGGCGCGTCACCAGGAGCGTCGCTGACACTCCTCCGACGCCGCAGCGCAGCGATCGAGGCCGCGATCCTCGGCTGACCCTACCCCGCCATCCGGCGTTCGGCCGGGAGTGGATCGGCCGCGAACTGCATCATGTACGCGTCCTCGGTCGAGTCTTGATAGAAGTCCTTGAGCACCGTGGTGGCCCGGAAGCCCAGCGAACGGAAGAAGAGCTGCGCCGGGAGGTTCGTTTCACGAACTTCGAGGGCAATGCGCCCACGGCGATCGGGCGTGAGCTTCGCGACGAGCTTGTCTATCATCCGCGTGCCGATGCCCAGACGGCGGTGCGAACGGAGCACGGCGAAGTTGAGCATGTGGAGCTTCGTGCGATGAAGCTCGTAAATCATGAAGGCGACGACCGAGTCGGCCATTTCGGCCACCATGCCGATGCAGTTGCGTTGCCGGAGGCAGTGCGTGAAATCCTCTTCGGACCATGGAAACTCGAACGCCTCTCGTTCGATGGCCACCACTTCCTGCATGTCGCGCCGGATCATCCAGCGAACATGCACACCCAGCGAATCTCCCTGAAAGGCGGTCACGCAGTCGGTCTCCGTCTCAATGAATGCTGCTGCCCATACCCTCGGCGGTATGCCAGGGCGGCGGTCGCGAACCGTAGCACGGCACTGGTGGCACGCCAAGGCGATTCCTCGTCGGCACCGGGATCCTTTTTCAGGGCTGACTTCCGCCCCAAAGCCCACTTGACCCTCTGTTGCCACCGTTTCTATTCTCCCGCTCCTTCCGGAGCCTCGGCGTCTCTTTCGCCGGGCAGGCCCCGGGGTTCCCTGCGGAACGACCTCGCCATGCCCCGCACTCACAACCACATTCCGTGGCCGAAGCCATCCAGGGCCTGCGCTCGCCATGCTTGTGGACTTCTGCTGCTGGCCGCGGGAACCGCGCTGTCGGGCTGCGCTGGCCCGGCAATCCGAAGCCAGAGCCCGGAGATCGAGGCGCTTGCCCACCTCGAAGAAAGCACCAAGCTCGTCGGCGACTACACGACCCCGTGGGGTCTGGGTGCCAAGCGAATCGAACGAGCAGCACTTATTACGGGCCTTGCCGACACCGGCAGCGATCCTCCTCCGGGGCCGCAGCGGGCGGCGATCATGGCCGACATGCAATCCCGTGGAGTTGTGGAGCCCAACCGTCTCCTCGCATCCACCACGACGTCCCTGGCGTGGGTGCATGGCTATCTCCCTCCGGGATGCCGCAAGGGAGACCGGTTCGATGTCTTTGTCGAGGTTCCTCCGAACGACGACACGACGAGTCTCGACGGGGGCTGGCTCATGCAAACCCGGCTGGCTGAAATGGCTGTGATCGCCAACGTGATCCGCGACGGGCATGAATTGGGCGTGACCCAGGGGCCGTTGCTCGTGGATCCGGTGTCGAGCGGAACGCTTGACTCGAAGGCAAAACTCCGCGCACGTCTTCCGGGCGGTGGCATCGCGCTGACGGGCCGTGATCTCGGCCTCGTCATCGCACCTGAGCACCGCTCCTTTACGATGTCAAAGCGCGTCGGTGACTGGATCAACCGTCGTTTTCATGCCGTCCTCCACGGGGCGAAGCGGGGTGTAGCCACCCCCAAGACCGATCGCTACATCCATCTCGAGGTGCCACCCGTCTATCGGCATAACCTCGCTCGGTATGTGCGCGTTGTCCAGTCCGTGGCTGTCATCGAACCGCCGGAAGGCCGCCATGCGAGGCTCCAACTCCTCGCGCGGCAGCTCACCGATCCCGTCACAGCGCCGGCTGCCGCGATTCGCCTCGAAGCCATCGGCAAGGATGCGATCCCGGTCCTCCGTAAGGGGCTCGAGGCGAAGGATGCGGAGGTGCGATTCGCCGCCGCCGAGGCCCTGGCCTATCTGGGCGAATCGGTGGCCGCCTCGCACCTCGCCGAGGCTGCCGCAAATCTCCGGAGTACTCGTCACGATGCCCTCGCCGCGCTCGGGGTGCTCGATGATGCCAACGGCATCGACGCGCTCCAAGGCCTTCTCGCGAACCGGAGCGCCGAAACCCGCTACGGCGCCTTCCGGGCGCTGCGTCGCATCGATCCGGCCATACCCTTGATCCGGGGCGATCTGCTCGGCGAGGCCTGCTCACTCCATGTGGTTGACGTGCCTGGCCCACCGCTCGTGCATGCCGCACGAAGCCAACGTCCGGAGATCGTTCTCTTCGGCACCACGCATCCGCTCGGCCGTGGCCTTCGGGCCGAGGCTGGGCGATCGATCGTGGTCGTTGTGGACGGCCCGACCGCACAAGTGAGCCGGTTCATGCCGGGCGAGCCAGACCGCCAAAAGGACGTTCCGGCCGACGTGGCCTCGGTCGTGCGCAGCATCGTGGATCTCGGTGGCGGCTATCCCGCCGTGATTCAGTTTCTCCAACAGGCCACAGCAAGCCGCCATCTCACGAGCCGCCTGGCGTTCGACGCCGTCCCCGATTCCTTTGATGGTCGGCCCGCCATCCGCGAGGAGACCGCCACCAGTGACGACACCACCGCCGCGGCCACGGAGGGCCGGCCAGGGGACGACCGCTCATGATTTGCCTCAAGGCTCTCGAACTCTTCGGTTTCAAGAGTTTTGCAGACCGCACGCGATTCGAGTTTCCCCAAGGCGTCACGGCCGTCGTCGGCCCCAATGGCTCTGGTAAGTCAAACGTCGTCGACGCGATCAAGTGGGTTTTGGGCGAGCAGTCGGCACGCAGCCTCCGCGGCAAGGAGATGACCGACGTCATCTTTGCTGGCACCGCGACCCGCAAGCCGCTCAACATGGCCGAGGTGTCGCTCGTCTTCGACAACACGTCCCGCGAGCTGCGACTGCCCACCGACGATGTGCAGATCATGCGGCGGGTCTACCGCAACGGCGAGAGTGAATATCTCGTCAACGGTGAGACCGCGAGGCTCAAGGATATTCGTGAGCTGTTCTCAGGCACGGGAGCCTCGACCGAGGCCTACAGTGTCATCGAGCAAGGCCGTGTCGATGCCCTCTTGGTCGCGTCAGGGCGCGATCGCCGCATCGTGTTCGAGGAGGCCGCTGGCATCACGCGGTTTCGCGCTCGGCGAGCTGAGGCGCTCAGACGACTCGAGCGGGCCGAGGTGAATCGCCAGCGTCTGGCCGATATCGTCGGCGAGGTGTCGGGCAGACTCGACACCGTGCGAAACCAGGCAGCGAGGGCACGGCGCTGGCGGAGCCTGAGCGATCGCCTCCAGTCCCTCCGGATTGTCGCGGCTACTCGCGACCTCGCCGGCGTCGACGCCCAGGTGGCTGCTGGTGAGGCGGCGCTCGCTGCCGACCGGGCCGCACTCGTCGCCTTCGAAACGGACGCGGCGGCCGCGGCGGCCGAACTGGCAGCGCTTGCCGACGCAGCAGCCTCGCTGCAGCCGCGAGTCACGTCAATTCGATCTGAAGCAGGAGCCGCTCGCCAGAAGGAGGCAGCAGCCGCCGCCACGCTCGATTCCCAGAGGCGTCGCCGTGACGAGCTCGAGGCCGATCTTCGGCGGGCAAGTGCCGAGGTGGCCCAGGCGTCGCACGATGCTCGCATCGCCGCCGATGGTGTGGCCGCAGCGGAAGCTGCCGTCCTGGCCGCGGTTCACGCCATCGCCACAATCGACGCGCATCTAGCCGATTGCCAGCATGCGGCAGCGGGCTCGCATGAAGACGCCACCGCGGCCCGCGAGGCCCTCGCACGGTCCACAGCCATCCGTGACGAGCTTCGCGAGAGGCAACTCCGCCTCGAATCGGCTGAGGAGGCGACGGCCGCGCGGCTCGCCGACGCTAACGCGGCAGTCGCCGAGGCTCGTGACACCCTCGATGCGGCCCGCGACCACCGTGCGGCGCTCACCGAAGCACGAGCGGCTGGTGAAGGTCACCTTCGCTCACTCGAGACGCGGCTCGCTGCCGCAAGCCGAGACGCCCTCGCAGCCGATGAAGCCCATCGCGCCGCGACCCAGCGGCTTCAGGCAGCATGGAGCACGCTCGCCGACAGTCGCGCGGCTGCCGAGGCCTGCCGCGAGCGCCGCGACGTTCTTCAGGAAATGGTCGAGCGACAGGAGGGCGTGAGCGACGCGGCCCGTCGGCTTCTTCTCGACGAGGCGCCCACGGTGCCTGGCATGACTGGAATGGTCGCCGACCGGATCGAGGCGTCGGTCGAGTGGGCCGCTGTGGTCGATCTCGCCCTGGGCCGTCGTGGCCAGGCGCTCCATGTTGACTCGTTGACAGACGTGATTCAGTGGTATGGCAAGCAGGCGGCGCGCGACTCCAAAGGCGGTCACCCCGAGACGGAAGGCAGAGTTGGGTTTCTCGAGGCGGCATCCCTCCCCGAACCCGACGTCGCGTACGCCGCGTCGGGCTCCGCCGGCGTCATCGGCCGGCTCGATCGCCTCCTCGCCGATGCCACGGCCGCAGCCAGTGACCCCAACGCAGACATCGTGCGACGTCTGCTCGGTCATGTCTGGATTGTCGAGACGATTGGCGTCGCGGTGCCGCTGCTCGCGGGTGCTCCTGAGGGCACACTCTTCATGACCCGATCGGGCGACTCGCTCTCCGCTGCCGATGGCTTCGAGACCGGCGGCACCGGCTCGACCGCCGGCCTCGTGGCCCGTCGGAGTGAGCTGCGGGAGCTCCACCGCAGGGTGACCGAACTGACGGCCGTTGTTGCCGAGGCGACGGCCGGCGTCACGGCCCGTGAAAACGACGTCACGGTGGCGGCCGAGAGCGTCTCGTCCGTCCGCAGCCGTCGCCAGGAAGCGAATGACGCCCTCACGACCGCCCGTGCCGAGCTCGATCGGACCGGCCGTGACGAGCGCGGCGCCGATGCCGCGATCGCCGTCGCCGAGCAGCGACTTCGCGGAGTCGAACGGCGCGCCGTCGCAGCCGAGGCTTCCAGTCGAACGGCACGACGCGACCTCGATGACGCATCCACGTCGCTGGAGATTGCCGACGCCCATGCCCACACATGCCGCGGCGCGATCGACTCGCTCGAACGGAGTCGAGGCGAGGTGATTGAAGGAGTTCACCGCCTCCAGCTCGAGCGGGCAACGTGCAGCGAGAGGCTCGACCGCCTCCAGGAAGCGGTGCGGGGATCGCATGGAGCCGTGGTCGCATGCCGCGCGGAGATCGACATCGCCCATGCCGCCCATGCCGCTACCGTCGGTCGCAGGTGCGCCTGGGAGCTTGAGTGGCTCACCGCCGGTGCCCGTTGGAGCGTCGCGGCCTGGCATGCTGAGCGTGCGGAAGCCCTCCTCGTGGAGGCGGAGCAGGAGACTGCCACGGTCGAGGCAGCCCGTCAGCAGTGCGAGCGCTCGCGCGATGGAGCCCGTGATGCTGGAGCCCTTCTCGCGGAACAGATCCACGCGCGGGAGCTCGAGGCGGGTGAGGCGCGTCACCACCGCACTCGCATCGTCGAGCGCATTCGCGACGAGTACGACCTCGACATCGATGCGGTGGCTGCCGCGGGGCCGATCGCCCCACCCGAGGACACCGACGCCGAGCCGGTGCCATCCGACCGCGAGGAGCTCGAGTCGGCGATCGACCAGCTCCGCCGCAAGATAGCCAACATGGGAAACGTCAACCTCGAGGCGCTCGCCGAGTCCGATGAACTGGCGGGCCGTCTGTCGACGCTCGAGGCCCAGCTTGCCGACGTGACGTCGGCCCGTGAGTCGATTGAGGAGCTCATCGCCCGAATCGATGGCGAAAGCCGCAGGCTTCTGGGCGAGACCCTCGAAACTGTCCGAGGGCATTTCCGCGAGCTCTTCGAAAGGGTGTTTGGAGGCGGCCAGGCTGATCTCGTCCTCGAGCCTGGCGTTGACCTGCTCGAAACCTCGGTCGAGATCGTGGCGCGTCCTCCCGGCAAAGAACCCCGCAACATCTCGCTCCTGTCGGGCGGCGAGAAGACCATGACCTGCGTCGCGCTCCTCCTTGCCATCTTCCGGTCGAGCCCCAGCCCGTTCTGCGTGCTCGATGAGGTGGACGCAGCCCTCGACGAGGCGAATGTGGACCGGTTCGTGGGCGTCCTGCGGGACTTCCTTTCATCCACGCAGTTCATCGTGGTCACCCACTCCAAGAAGACGATGGCGGCGGCCGGCACGCTCTACGGCGTGACCATGGAGGAGCCGGGCGTGTCCAAGCGGATCGCCGTGCGGTTCGAGGCCGCGGCGGCCGGCGTGAAAACGACTGTCCGCAGCCGCGCCGCGTGAGCAACAAGCTGCCGAGGCTGCCGTGATGCCCGGATCTCCTGCCTAGCTTCACACGTGGCCATGGCGCGGACGGTGCCACCGCTGCCGTCGTGAAGAACGGCTCAAGTCGCACGACACGATCTTTCGATCTACACGGTCGGATGGTTACGTCGTGAACGTGCCTGTGCCCCTCGTGGGCTGGTCACATCGCGGCGTGCCGCAGGGGGGGATACCTGCGAATTCGGTGATGGATGTCTGTCTTCGCTTTCGGGCGTTGGCACTCCGTGACCGTTCTCGCGCCCCCCGTGCGGCCTCAGGCCATCCCTCTCGGGGCACGCTGGTGCGGCGATCCCCGTGAGTGACTAAGCGCACCACCAGGGGGGCCGTGTTTCGCCGGTTTCTATGTCTTGAGCCAGCAGGTCATGGGTATCCCGTGGCTGGCACGACGCGAGTCGGAACTCAAGCATAAAAAGCCGCGGGCTGGCCGAGTCGATTCCGGACACGAATGATCCACATGGAGTCCACGTGATGAAGGTTTTTACGACAGGCCAGGTCGCCAAGATCTGTAAAGTTGCTCCCCGTACGGTGAGCAAATGGTTCGACTCCGGCCGGCTCAAGGGCTACCGCATTCCGGGCAGCCAAGACCGCCGCATTCCACGAGAGTATCTCATCAAGTTCCTCAAGGAGCACGGCATGCCGCTGGGCGACCTCGAGGACGAGGCGATGGCGAAGGTGCTCCTCGTCGGTCAGGACCAGGTCCTGATCGAAAATCTCAAACGGCATCTGCCGATTGAGAAGTCCTTCAAGATCCAGGTTGCCGCCAGCGGTTTCGAGGCGGGCATTCAGGCCGAGAGCTTCCATCCCGATTGCATCGTGGTGGACTATTCGATCGGTCGGATCGACGCCCAGCAGATTTGCCAGAACCTGCGTCGGAATCCCGAGTATGCCGACACGATCGTGATCGCCCTGCTTCCGGATGACGGCTCGCAGATTACCGTCGATCGGGCCCATGTGAACGAGAGCTTCAAGAAGCCGTTCGACGTGGCCCTTCTCGCCGAGCGGCTCCGGACGCTCATTGGCGCGAAGAAGGAACTGGTGTGACGCCCCGTCCACCGTTCCTCGGCTGACACACGCGACTCCATACCTACGGCCCGACGCGCCCCACCAAGCGCGTCGGGCCGGCGTGTTTTCATGCTGGACGCGGCTGATAGACTCGCCACCATGAGTGACGCGAGTCCCCAACCCATTCACATGATCGACGTCGGCGGCAAGCCAGTGTCGCTGCGCACCGCCCGCGCCAGCGGCCGGCTCGTCGCTCGCCCGGAAACGCTTGCTCGCATCCGGGCCGGCACGCTCGACAAGGGCGATGCCGTCGCCACGGCGCGTCTCGCTGGCATCATGGCGGCCAAGCGGACGAGCGAGATCGTGCCCTTGTGTCATCCGCTGCCGCTCGACTCGGTCACCGTATCGATCGATGCCTCGCCGGCCGACCATGTCGCGATCGAGGCGACCGTTCGAGCCACTGCCCGCACCGGTGTGGAGATGGAGGCGCTCGTTGCCGTCACGGCTGCGGCGCTGGCGATCTACGACATGGCCAAGGCGATCGACCCGGCCATGTCGGTCGAGCACGTCAGGCTCGATGAAAAGACCGGCGGCATTCACGGCGACTACCACCGCCAGGGTTAGCCCACCGGCCTCGATGGGCCGGCTTGCCATAAAAGCCCCTCACGATAGTGAGGGCCTGCTCGTGAGCGT
>CAYZHH010000019.1:0-5607 GCA_964478275.1 uncultured Candidatus Kuenenia sp. | reverse complement strand
GTGCGGCTTGCCATAAAAGCCCCTCACGATAGTGAGGGGGCGGCGGGTTCTTGGGCTAACCCTCCTGCCCTTGAAACGAACAGGCATGGCCTTCACACCCGCAGCCCCCCGGCTTTCGTCGTGGGCTTTTTTTGCCAGGGATGGCGATACACCAAAACACGATGCGTCTAGCCCACCGGCCGTGCGGCCTGGGCCAGGATTGGTTCGAGCTCATCCACGAAATCGCGGGCGTCTTTGAACTCGCGGTACACGCTTGCAAACCGCACGTAGGCCACCTGGTCGAGCTCGCGAAGGAGGTCCATGAGCCGCTCGCCAATCACCGGGCTGGGCACTTCGCTCTCGTACGTGCCGTGAAGCTCCGCCTCGACAGCGGTCACGGCGGCCTCGATATCTTCCTCAGTCACGGGCCGCTTCCAGCAAGCTCGCGCGAGGCCTCGCTTGATCTTGTCGCGATCGAAGGGATCGCGAATGCCTCCCTTCTTCACGACCGTCAACAACTGCCGTTCGATTCGCTCGTATGTTGTGAATCGACGGCGGCAGCCCAGGCATTCGCGGCGACGGCGGATCGACCCGCCGTCGTCACCGGCCCGCGAGTCAATCACGCGGTCGTTATCGGCTCGGCAGAATGGGCAACGCATCGGAAAACCTGGAGTTCGTGGCCCGGCATCCTAGCGCCCAGGCCCCCGAAACGGCAACTACGGCACCCGTTCTGCGGTCGTCAATGGGTCGCCCTACTCGGGCGTTTGTGAGATCGGCATGAGCCCGCACGCCGCAGAGGCGTCGGGCAAAGCGCCCGAGGAGAGGCGCTCGACCAACAAGCGAGCCGCGGGTGCGGCACTGCCATACACACTCAGATACCACTCCCGTGCCAGCGGATATCCCACTGCGGTGGGACCAAGAATCCTGGCCTGTGCGCCCGCAACTCCCGGCACGGACACCGGTACGACAACGACTCCTGACTCGTCCGCGGGAAGCTCGGAGAGGCTTACGACGCCGATGGCCTGTGGGTCAGCCGCCACCGCCTTGATGATTTCCCCGGTCGTGCGGCGATGCGCGAGCTTGAGTGCTTGGGCAGGAACGTCCAGCTTCGACGCCAGCAACGCGAGCACATCGTCGCCGGCCGGGGGACCGAATCGCTTGATGTCCGTGCCGCCTGGAGGAGCAGACCACCAGTCTCGAATCTTGCCGGTGAGCACCTCGCGAGCCTGGTCAACCGTCAGAGATTCCAACTTATGGGCCGGGTGAACCACGAGGGCCAGTGTCTCCTGCCCGATCGGTGCCGAGCGAACATCAAAATCAGGCGATGCTTTTGCCAACTCAGCCAGGATTTTGTCTGACAGTGGGCCATCCGTGACCAGGAGATCGGCGCCGCGGTCACCGAAGCGCTTCAGAGCCTCCGATCCGCTGACCACGGTGTATTGGCCGCGCAAGGCAAGCTCGCTTCGCGTCAACTCGTGGCACAGTGCTTCGATCAACCGCTTTCCGGCGGCCGGCCCAAGCGAAGTCACCTTCAAGCACTTCCCGGCCTTGGCCTGTTCGAGCCGCTGCTCCATCCGCCAGGTGCGAATCTCAGAGGTCGGCCAAAATCCGCTGGTTGCCCCGATCTCCTTCCAGGTGAGCCGACCGGCGACAGCGCACAATGCCGTGGCTGCCGGCGAGGCGTCAGGCTGCATGAGCAGCGTAAGCCGTTCACGGAGCGGGTAGGTGTCGTCGCTGATCGTTGCCATCAATGGCACGACGGCCTTGTCTTGGGCCGTGGCCTTGATGGCGAGGATTTTCACCTTCCCGGCTGCGTCGATCACCTCACTCCCGAACCGTACAAACCCGATGGCCTGCGGATCGGCGGCAACCTTCGCCAATGGAGGGCTTTACCTCGGCTGGTTCGATTCCAAAAAGCGAGGGAACCCGCTCGAGAACATCCTCGGCGTCGGGATCGAAGGCGCGACTTCCTCCAGCCCCAAGTTCGAGGCTCGTGCCGCTTCGTCCGATCGGAAGGCGGCGCACCGACTGGTCAAGACGACGCTCCGCATCGCCCCGGATGGAAAATCTCACACGTGGAAGATCGAATACCAACCGGACGCGCACGGCGGGCGCGGACGCCTGACCGTCTGGCTCGACGATCACCAGGACTCCTTCACCCTGCCGCCGGAGTTGCGCAAGACCGGCGCGACGTTCGACCGCTTCGGCCTGTTCGTTCACGAAGGGGGTGGGCGAGCGTCGCGCATCTCTCTCCACGATCTGACCTACACAGCCGCTCCTACTAAATAACCGACACCGCGCATGAAAAGGAACCATGCCGATGAGTGGCACGCGCGTGCCATCGCCGCTGATTCAGGCTTGCGTGCCGAAACGTCACAGGTCGGACGTCATCGGGTTGTGAACATTTCCAAAGCGACCAGCACCAGAACCAGCACCGGCACGAAGACCGCTGCGAAGGGCACACGGCGAACATGGAATAAGTCAGCCAATGTGATCTTGCCTCGGTCGCCCCAGGTGTTGACTGTCCGCTGAAGCACGCCGGATGCTTCGGCGAAGAGATATGAACCGGCGACCAAGCCCACGACGCCGAAGAGGGCATCGAAGTTTCCTTGACCCACGGCCGCTGCTCCTGTCCCTGGGCAGTAGGCCATCAGACCAAAGCCCACTCCAAAGAGCAGGCCGCCGATGATGTTCGCGGCGTAACGCGTCGGCTTGATGTGAAGTTGGATCAATCCCCAATGGTGCAGCGTCAAGACGCCCACCATGCCGACGACAATGGCGGTCAGCATCACCTTCATCACGGTGAAATCTTCGAGCAGCAGCGCACCAATCAGAATGTGGTACTTTGCCACGCCACCCTTTTGCAGCAGAACTCCGAAGACAATCCCCAATAGAACTCCCAGAACAAGCTGTGTTGCCTGCAGTTTTTCCGGTGGCGACGGCTTGGGTAAGTCCGCTTTTGGGAGCGGTGGTTCAGCGACCGCAATCGATTCTTGAACGAGTTCTTTAGGTGTCATTGACCTGAACCTTTTGCTGCTTTAGCTCGTGAAGTTCCTACAGGCGATACATCGGGAGGGCGACGGCCATGCCGCCGAGAAAGAAACAGATCAGGGCGATCCAAGATCCGACAGAAAGTTGCAGCGCGCCGCTGATGCCATGACCGCTGGTGCAGCCGCCGGCCATTCTCGCGCCGAATGCCATGAAGGCTCCGCCTCC
The DNA here is from genome assembly GCA_964478275.1 of uncultured Candidatus Kuenenia sp. GTDB lineage: Bacteria > Planctomycetota > Planctomycetia > Pirellulales > UBA1268 > QWPN01. The sequence goes on along the minus strand of CAYZHH010000019.1, from coordinate 2,412 downwards.
AAACACTGTCGCCAATCTCAATGGTAGGCTGTTGGCTCCGAACCGCGCTGTCCACATCGGCGGCAACCATTCTCCGGTCAATTCGCTGCCGTGCCACGCCGCGAGGAATGCTCCGCCGACGGCACCCAGCACGAACATCACTTCCCAGTCCACTTTTGGCTTCTCGTCCTGGAAGTACTTCAACGACTCGGTATGTCGCGGAGCCACGAGTTTTCCGAGCATCCCCGCCACGCGCGCATACGCGGTCGAAGCACCGACCGGCTTGTTCGACAGCAACAACGTCAGGCACACCAGCACGCCGATGAGTGCTCCGACAACGTACGGTGACCATGCGGGACCAGAGTACGACAGAGGGTCGGTTCCCTCCGATCGTGCCTGAGCCACCGCCGGCATCAACACCAGTGCGAGCAACACGGCATAGGTTCGCAACGTCAACATGGGCTACTTCTCCACCTTGGATACCGGATAGCCGGCGTGAGTCCAAGCCTGCCAACTGCCGGGCACATTGCGCACGTCGGCGAAGCCTTGGTTCTGCAACAGGCTGGCCGCGAGGCTGGCGCGATAGCCGCTATCGCAGTACGTCACCACGGGCTTTTGCTTGTCTAATTGGCACTCCACGGCTTGGGGCGTCTTGCCGAGAACTCCATTGCGCAGTTCGGGCAGAAAGATATGTTGCGCGCCGGGGATGTGTCCCTTCTTCCATTCGGTCGGAGTGCGTACGTCGAGGATTTGGAGACCGTCAGAATTCTGATTCAATTCATGGACGGTCATTTGCGGGATCGTGTCCAAATCAAAACCGGCGTTGTCCCAGGCTTTCATGCCGCCCACCAAATAGCCGGTGAATTTTCGATAGCCCGTGTGCAACAGCAGCCGAACCGCCTTCTCTATGTCTTGAACTTGTTCGATAACCAACAGGATCGGAGTCTCAGGGTCGAGCATCCAACCTGCCCAGATCGACAATTCGGGCGAGGCTCCGATGTTGATGGCATTCGGGATGTGCCCGCCGCCGAAGGCGAGCATACTCCGCGCGTCGATGATGACGGATTCGCCCGCCTCGATTCCTGCGCGGAAGGCCTTCGCCGGCAGCCCTGGTACGTCAGGCAGGCCGCCCAGCACCGGCGGGCCTTTCGCGTTGACCTTCTTCATACGCTTGTAGTAAGTCGGTTCCGGCGGAGCGGTCGAGATCGCGTACTCTGTGAAGTCTTTGGCATTGCTGAATTGCAAGAAGCCGTTGAACCGCCGCTCGTACCCGATGGTTGTGACCAGGCGATCCCCAATTTCGGCACCGCAGGGCGAACCATGTCCATGACCGGGATAGATCACGATGCCATCGTCCAACTTCAGGTAGAAGCCCTTGAGCGTGTTGAAGAGTTGCTCGGCCAATTCTTCCGCTTGTCCTTCGCCCAACAGGTCCGGCCGGCCAGCCGAATCTGCGAATAAGGAATCGCCGCTTAAAAAGCCCCACGGGGTTTCGGGACGTTTCTTTTCGGCAATGGCATAGGACATGTGCTCGGGCGTGTGACCCGGCGTGTGACGAGCCGTCAGCACGCATGACCCCAATTCAAAAGTTTGGCTATCTTTGATCGGCTTATGCTCGAAGCCGTAATCGGGTCCGCCTTCGTGGCTGAGATAAATGTCGGCAGTCTGCACACGGGCAGCCAGTTCGCGTGCCCCACTGACAAAGTCGGCATGAATGTGCGTTTCAAAAATGTGCGTGATCGCAACTTTGTGCTGGCGAGCCAGATCGACGTAGATTTCAACGTCGGTGCGCGGATCGATCACCGCGGCCATTCCCGTGGCATCGTCGCCAACAAGATAAGAGAGCTGAGCAATCCCTTCCGTCAGAATCTGTTCAAAAACCATAGACATGAGAGATCTCCAGCACCAGCGGCCATTCCCAATCAATTGAACTCAGAGCCACGGCTCATGGACCCCGCCGCCATCCAGCAAGCCTGGGCACAGTCGCGGTCCAGGCGGATGCACCGACCCAACTCCGTGACGTTCGTTTCATGGAGACAGGCGTCGCCGCAAAGGATAGGACGGTCAACGGCACTTCCGCAACGTGGTGATGGCTGCTGGTCGGATTCTGAGCGTAGCCGATCGGTCTGAGGCTGTCTTGTGGCGCGACGGCCGGTCTTCGATTCCTGTGAAAACAGCCGTGGGATCGCGGTTCTTCACGCTCGGCGCAGGCCGCTTCCGCCGCAGCCCTTGGCGGGCGGTTCAGAGTGAATGGATGTCGATGACCGGCAGCTCGTCGGGCGAGGCCTGTACGACGTCGCGGTCGAAAGTGTCCCTGCACGAGCTCCATTCCATTCGGTGGGCGGGCCTCTGGCGGGAGACACCGGAGGCGGCTCGATCGGCTCGCCCACGTGCGCGAGGATCTGTCTTCACGCGGGCGAAGCCATCCTGGCC
>CAYZHH010000018.1:0-21127 GCA_964478275.1 uncultured Candidatus Kuenenia sp. | reverse complement strand
TTCACAGCGCCGTGGGGACTGCTGGTCGTCGCGCTCTCCGGCGCCACCGTGCTCGGCACGATGCTTCGCTACGAGCCTGCCGACGCCAAGCAGACGCTCGGCTTCTGGACGCGGCCCACCGACGCCGCCGCCTGGACGTTCACGGTGACGCAGCCGGGAACGTTCGACGTGGAGGTTCTCCAGGGCTGCGGCAAGGGGCAGGGTGGCAGCGAGATGAACGTCGTGTTCGATGCGAGCCCCGTCCGGGCGGGTACGCCCCTCGCCTTCACGGTTGACGACACGGGGGGCTTCCAGCAGTTCCGCCCGCGGGTGATCGGCCGCGTGGAACTGGCGGCTGGTGTTCATACGCTCCGCATCTCCGCAGCGCGGATCGCCAAAGCGGCTGCCTGCGATATCCGGCAGGTGCGGCTCCTGCCTCATGCCAGCGGCGATACGAGCGACGACTGAAAACGATCACTCGCGCCCGTCGGCCAGACTTTCACGGGTTCGAAGCCGCCGTTGACCGGCGCGTCCTTATTTCACGCGAGCGGCCGCCGGCGTGAACAGCAAGTGGTAGTGCCCCGACTGAAGGGAGACGTGGATGGGTTCGCCCTGCCCCTCGCCTGGCTGGGCTTCGCCTGTGCCGCCGAAGGGGCGGCCATCCTCCGTGACGGTGCCTGCTGGCAACGACAACGTGGCCGCGGCGCCTACGGGAACCTGAAGTTCGAGCGCCACCCCAGACGGCTCTCGCTTCCAATTGCAGGTGATCGGGCCACGAACGGACCGATAGGTGCACCGTACCCAATCCAAGTCTGGGGCGAACCAGGGCTGAAGCCTGAATCGGTCGAAGGCGACGGCATCTGGCTCAGGCTGGATCCCACCAGGCCAGTTGTAGAACCACTGACTGATCGAACCGAACATGGGGTGGTTGTGGCTGTACGTGGTATCGCTGAACTTCCAGTGTTCCCAGAGCGTCGTGGCGCCCTGGTCGAGCATGTGGCCCCATCCGGGAAAGTCGCTGCCGGTGACCATGGGGTGAATGAGGTCGGCGCGGCCTTGCTGGCTCAGGATGTCGAGCAGGAAACGAGTGCCGAAGATCCCCGTGGTCAGTTTGCCGTCATGGGTGTCAACGAGATCGTGGAGGAGATGCTCGTACGCCGCCGCCCGTTCCTGCTCCGGCAGCATGTCGAGGGAGAGCGCAAAGGCCTGCGCCCCTTGGATACCCGATGACACCTTGCCGGTCCCCGGTGACAGAAACTTTTCAACGTACGCCTGACGGATCGACTCGGCCAACTGCTCATACTCGGCTGCCTCGGCGTCTTTCCCCAGAACACGGGCCAGCGACGCCACCATACGGGCCGACTCACAGTACAAGGGAGTGACCATCGCGGCAGACGAATCCTTGGCCAAGGCTTCGTGGTCGTGGAGCCCCTTCGTCACGATGAAGTCGGGATTCTGCTGCCGGACCAATTCCAGCCAGCGTTTGGCAGTGGGATATTGCTCTTCGACCATCCGGCGGTCGCCGTAGTAGCGGTAGAGCTGGGTCACCAGATGCGGGTGCGCCATCGCCCAGCCAATGCCGCAGTACTGGATGCCCACGGATGGGGCCGTGTCGGTGAGCATGCCATCGGCCAGGGCGCTATCGTGCCACTGCCGGGCTGTGTTGGCGTAGAACGTGGCCATGTCAAAGTTCATGAGGAACGCGTCTGATGTGGCGACGATATCTCCGCCGTAGCCGAATCGCTCGCGGTGGGGGCAGTCCGATTGCACGCCGAAGAGATTGCTCAGGAAGGTCCATTCGCACATCTTCTGGACGCGGTTGTAGTGTTCGTTCGAGCACGTGAAGCTGCCGACGGGCTCCACGGCGGAATTCATGCGCAGGCCGACGATGTCCGCGAGTTTCGGCGGCTTCGGCAGACCGGTCAGCTCGATGTACCGAAAGGCATGGAAGGTGAAGCGGGGAGTGTAGGTCTCGGGGCCGTCTCCCCTCGCGATGTACGTATCCGCCTGCCAGGCGACGGCCGGGGAGCCATCCGCACCGGGCTCTTTGCGTTTGATTTGCCCACAGACGCTCGTCAGCGGGTTCAGGCTTCCGTCGGGGTTCAGCAGTTCGCCGTAGCGAATGCTGATTTCTGTCCCGCGAGGCACGTCAAACGTGAAGCTCGCGAGGCCCGCAAAGTTTTGGCCCATGTCCACGATGAAGGTGTCCTTCACCGGCACCGAAATACCCACCGGCTCGAGCCTGGCCGTCACCTGGATCGGCGGGAGCGGCTGCGCTTGCAGTCGACCGGCCGGGGCCGCGGCCATGTGGGCCGCCTTCCAGTCGCGATCATCGTGACCGACGTGGTCCCACCCGTCGCGGGCCTGGCGGGCGTCAACCTTCTCGCCGAGATAGATGCTGTTGCGGAGAATTGGCCCTGGCGCGACCTTCCACGAGGTGTCGCTGACGATGGTGTCACTGGTGCCGTCGGCGTACTCAATCTGGAGCTGGGCGATGAACTGCGGCCGGCCGACGATCAGGCGCTCTCGCAGGTTCACGTGTCCCCACATGCGCAGGGGGAGTGGGTTGTACCAACCGTTTCCCAGCGTCACTCCGATGCAATTGCCGCGGCGCTGAAGGTCGGCCGTCAGGTCGTACACGCTCGAGTAGACCCGCTTGTCGGGGATCGTCCAGATGGGGTCCAACTCCTGATCGCCGATCCGGCGTCCGTTCATGGAAGCTTCCACGTATCCGAGGCCGCTCAGAGAGAGGCGAGCGCTGCGGACCTCGCCCTTGGTCGTGAATTCCTTTCGAAAGAGCGGCGCGGGATCGTCTTGGAAAAATCCAGCGTCGGTGTCAGGCAGGGGTGTGCCGTCGCTGAGCCACGACCCGCGCCAGGAGTCTGCATCGAGCAGGCCCATTTCCCACCACGTCGGCTCGCTCCAGTCGGACACGGCGTCATCTCGCCCCCACACTTTGACCTTCCAGAAGCACCGCTGGCCGGAACTAAGTGGCTTCCCCTGATACGGCACATGGACGCTCTGTTCCGACTCGATGCGGCCGCTGTCCCAGAGGTCGCCGCGGTCGTCCTCGAGCTCAGCCAGCGTGGTGGCCACCACGATGCGGTAGGCAATTTGCTTTTCGCCCCGTGTCGAAGACTTCAATTGCCACGACAACCGGGGTTCGAGGACATCAATGCCCAGTGGCTCGCGGTGGTATTCGCACCGGGGCTCATGCACGCTCAGGGGCGACTCTGCGGCGGCTGCGACGGTCACGGAAGCAACAACACCGATCACTCCAGCCAGCCAGGAGCTCGTCACCTTCGCATTCGCAGCGCACAGCATCGAACGGATCCTTCGGAATAGGGCGGTGCCGCGGCCGCATGCCGCATGCCGCCGGCAACGTATTGTGAGGAGGGGGCCCCGCATTCTATCGGTCCGTGCAAAAAGCCATCCATGGCCTTTTGCCCCGCCCAGGCGTCGGTCGCCGCTTCCATCTCCTTGGCTCTCGCTCTGGGGGCCGATATCCTCACGCACGTCGATCAGTCCCCCTCTCCTTCTCATGGCTCATGGCTCGTGGCTTGTAGTCACGACGATTTGACGTATGCACAGGCTACTGCCGCATTGGACGAGCATCGGTTTCACGGGGCATCGGCACCTTGAACAGTCGCAGCGAGTGGGGGACGTGCTCCAGGCGGTCCTCGACGACTTGGTGGCGACGCGCGGCCCGTTGTCGGCCGTCTCGTCGTTGATGGGTGCCGCAGACACGCTCTTCGCGGAAGCGATCGCCGATCGGCAGATTCCGTCTTTTCTGGTGTTGCCGTTCAGCCGCGAGCAATGTCGCCGCGAGGATGCCGTGGAAGACGGGGGCCGCATTGCGTCCCGTATCGACAAGGCCTTGGTCGTTGAAGAAGTCCAGGATGTTGACGAAGCGACCGAGGGTTTCATGGAGTGCGGCGTCCGCATCGTGGATCGCGCGGAGGTGATGATCGCCGTCTGGGACGGGCAGCCAGCTTCCGAATTAGGTGAAACGGGTGACATCGTCCACTACGCCCGCGGATTGGAAAAGCCGTTGATCTGGATTGACTCGACGACTGGCGAGGTTCGCACGGAGCGGATGGAGATGCTTCCTCGCAGCGACTCGCCGCGAACTGTCGAGCAGTCACTGTCGCCGCGAGCTTTGGTCGAAAAGCAGTTCCATGAGTTCAACACGGCAGCCACACGCCATGGTCCCGTCGCTCAACAGTTGACGCTCACCATCATTCGGTTGCACCTGGTGGCAACCGCGCTCGCGCTGGCCGGCTTGGTGATGGCGTTCCATGGAACGGTTGGCCACATGCTGACGATCGCCAAAGTGGGTGCGCTCGCCGCGTGCCTGGTCCTCGCCTGGCGGCATCGTCAACGCCACCACGAATGGATCAGTTCTCGTATGGCGGCGGAGATTTGTCGGTCGTACCTTGCCTTATGGCCAATGCGACGGCGCGGGGCGCACTTCCCATCGCTCGGCGCCGATCAGTCCAGTGCACTCGTTCGGAGCCTGCAAATGCTGTGGCGGCTCGATAAGGAGTCCGAACGACCTTTCGATGAGGCGCGTCAGCACTACATCACGGGCCGGGTGCTCGATCAGTACGAATACTTTGATCGGGAGTATCGGTCCGATGGCCGGCGCGCGGCTCGGCTGCGTACGATCGCCATAACGGCAACGGTCGCGTCGCTGGCGTTCGCCGCCTTGGCCTTGGTGCTTTCCTTGGCGGATGACACGAGCCCGGCCTACAAGACGGTGAAGTTGCTCTCCGTCGTGCTTCCGTTGATACCGCCGGCGGCGCTTTCGGTGGTCGTCGCCCACGACCTTGCCCGTCGTGCGACGAGGCATGGCGAAGTGACCGCACGGCTCAGGCGGGCTGAGCGCCGATTATGGTTGACCCGCACATGGCCGAGCTTGTGGCGGGAAGCGATGGACACGGAAGACCTCCTGATGCAAGAAGTTGCGGAATGGCGAGCCCTGGCGAGGTATGCCGGCGAATCGCACTGACGGATGGCAGTCCAGCGAGACCGAAGGAGATGCCGTCGATACTGCGACACCGAACAGGGATCAGGTACGATGCTTGGACGAACGTCACGCCTCTCATTGATCTGGAGTATGGTTTATGTCTGCTTCCACCGCTGCCCTGTCTCGCGTTGGCCAGAGCCTGTGGCTCGACAACATCACCCGCGGGATGCTCGATGACGGCACGCTCGCCGGCTATATCCGCGACCTCCACGTCACCGGGCTGACGAGCAACCCCTCGATCTACAATGTTGCCGTCAAAGACACCTCTTTCTACGACGAGGCACTCGCGGCGCTCGGCTCGAAGAAAATTGCGGCCGAAGAAGCGTTCTTCGCGATCGCGATCGAGGACCTCACACGGGCGGCCGATCTGTTTCGGCCCGTGCACGACCGCACCAGCGGCATCGACGGCTGGGTGTCGCTCGAGGTGTCGCCGCGGCTCGCCTACGACACCGCTGCCACGCTCGCCCAGGCCAGGGCTCTCCATGCCCGCGCCGGTCGGCCAAACCTCTTCATCAAGATCCCGGGTACGCCCGAGGGCCTGCCCGCGATCGAGGAGGCCATCTTTGCCGGCGTGCCGGTGAACGTGACGCTCCTCTTCACGCCGGGCCAGTATCTCGCCGCATCGGAGGCCTATCTACGGGGCGTTGAGCGGCGAATCGAGGCTGGACTGTCCCCGCAGGTCTGCTCGGTCGCGTCGTTGTTTATCAGCCGCTGGGATACGGCCGCCGCCAAGAGCCTTCCGCCGGCCCTCGTCAATCGGCTCGGCATCGCGATTGGCGAAGTGGCCTACCGGGTTTATCGCGATCTTCTGTCCTCGGACCGCTTCGAGCGACTCTGCAATTTTGGGGCGGTGCCGCAGCGGATCCTCTTCGCGAGCACGGGTACGAAAGACCCGCATGCCTCCGACTGCCTCTATATAGAGGGGCTCGCGGCGCCCAACTCGGTCAACACGATGCCTGAAAAAACGCTCCATGCCTTTGCCGATCACGGTCGCGTGACGGCCACGCTCTCGGCCGGTGGCGGCATGGCCGACTCGACTCTCTTCGAGATCGAACGGGCCGGAGTGGACGTGGCCGCGCTCGGTGCCAAGCTCCAGAAGGACGGCGCCGACGCGTTTGTGAAGAGCTGGGACGAGCTCATCGCGGTGATCGAAGCGAAGTCACGCGCTGCCTCTGCCAAGTAGCCGGCCTTCGTACGGATGCTGGATGGACCAACGCATGACGAGTGAGCTGCCGTATCGCTGGTGGCGTGATCCTCGCTGGATCATGGCGATGCTGGCGATGCTCGTGGCAATCCCCGTCGGCACGATCCTGTGGGGCCTGTTTGGCCCGGAGCCACGGATCATCGTCTCCCGCGAGACGACCTAGATCACCGAGCCGCTTCGGCCCGACGGCATGCTTATCGGTGCCCTCATGCCGGACACTCGGCAGGTTCGCGAAGTTTCCCGTTCACTGCTCGTGAGGGCGATGCTCCGTATCAGGGAAGGCCGGGCGTCCGAGGCATGGCGCGATATCCACGCCGTCCATCGCCTCTCCCGGCTCATGGCTCCTGCTGGCAAGACCAGGCACCTTGTCATCCATCTCACGGCGATCGCTCTCACAGCCACGGCCAATGATGCCACGCTCACGCTCCTCGCGATGCCCAATCTCTCGGTCGACGACGTGATCGCGATTCGACAGGACCTCGACTGCCTGCCCACGATCGGGAATATTGGGTCGAGTCTTGTCATCGAACGGCTGTACGTGCTCGACATGATTGTTTGTTGTGCAGGCATGACGGGCGTGGAGCGTGACGAATTCGGTGTTGGTAAACCAGCCTGGATTGTACGGACGAGCCTCGATGTGAACCTCATCTTGCGTGTGGTGAATGATGCATAGAACCGCGTCGAGGAAGTGTTGGCGCAGTCGGACCGTCGTTCGCGAATGCAAGAGCTCACCGCAATCGAGCGAGATCTGGATTCACGTGCGCCAATGCCCCATGGTTGGGACCACAGAATGTGGAGTAGGCCGGTCCGAAGTACCAACGTCGCGAAGTTCTTTGCGGCACTCTTCATGCCGTCGAGTTATTGGCTCAGGAAGCTCGATCAAGCAGAGGCAATGAGTGAGCTCCTTCGCGTCGCTGCCGCCCTCGCCGAGTACCGTGTTCGGCGCGTCGGTGGCGAAGGGCAGCCCTACCCCGAGTCGCTCGACGAGCTTCACTTGCCGCGGCAGAGGGCGTGGAGGCGCTTGCGGATCGCTGGGATCTCGGAATCCTTCGGGTCGGGCGGGATCGCCACGAAGTAGTCGCGGTCGATGCCGAGCGTTTGGCGGATATCACGAGCGTTGCTCGGTCGGGCGTCGAGCATGAGATCCGCTTCCAGGTAATCGGCGTCCCAAAGAACTCGTGCGCTGAGGAGCTCGACGAGGAATTCCCATTCTCGAAGGTCGCGACACGAAGGCTCCGGAAATTCAACCTCGCCCTCGCCCTCGCAGACGGCGGCGGCGACCGCGAGAAGATTCTTTCGCCACTCATAGAGATTGGATGGGGGCTCATCGGCCCAGAATTTGTCATGCCCCGAGTCGTCGCCGCGCCATGCCTTGGCGGCGTCGTCATGGTCCTCAGGGGCGCCTTCCGTATCGAATTCGATTTCCGCCAGGCGAACCATCGCCGCGTAAATCGCTGCGACGGCCCCCTCGTTCACGGCGGTGAGCGGTGGCGGCGTGGGCGTCGGGGTTATTAGATTCCGCAAAACCTTTTCGAGGATCGCGAGTTTTTGAGTGGGGGAAAGCTGATCGAACACCGGAATGCCGTATGGGATCCCGGCGACCTGGTGTTCCAGGCCAGCCACGATGTCATCATGCATCCAATCGACAGTCTCGCGAACGAGGTCGGCCTCAGGCCCAGCGAGGCATCGGTCACCAACGCATGTCTTCCAGCTCATTGCAATGTCCTCCGTGTGTGGGCATAGTGTACGCATGTATTATATGGCTGTCCAGGGCCGAGGAAACGGCGATCCCGCACCGCACGCAGAAATCGTTACCATGGCGAGGCTTTCATTCGATCCAGAGGAGCCCATGCCATGACCGGTGACCACCAGACACACGTTGCCCGTACGACGCTGCCCGAGTGGGAGGCGGTTGCCGACCATGCCGCCGCTACGGCCGCCCTCCACCTGCGGGATCTCTTTGCCGCGGACCACCATCGGGCCGCGCGGATGTCGTTCGAGGCGTGCGGCCTCTTTATTGATCACTCCAAGCAGCGAATCACCGACGGCACCCTGCCCCTGCTTGTGCGGCTCGCCCATGCCTGCGGCCTCCGCGAGCGGATCGACGCCATGTTTGCGGGCGAGCGAATCAATGCGACCGAGAACCGCGCGGTGCTCCATGTCGCCCTACGAGCCCCGCGTTCCCAGACGATCCTGGTCGGCGGCGAGAATGTCGTTCCCGGCGTCCACGACGTGCTCGACCGCATGGCCGCCTTCTGCGACCGCGTGCGCAGTGGAGCGTGGCTTGGCCACACTGGCAAACGCATCCGCGCCGTTGTGAATATCGGCATCGGCGGGTCCGACCTAGGCCCCGTCATGGCCTACACGGCGCTTCGACACTACGCCGATCGCGAGATCACGTTCCGTTTCGTCTCGAACGTCGATGGCACCGACTTTGCGGAAGCCGTCCACGATCTCGATCCAGCCGAGACGCTTTTCATTGTGGCGTCAAAGACATTTACAACCCAAGAAACCCTCGCCAACGCCCGCACGGCCAGAGCCTGGACGCTCGCGGCCGTCGGTGACGATGCTGCGATTGCCAAACACTTCGTGGCGCTCTCGACCAACGCCCAGGAAGTCGCTGCGTTCGGGATCGACACGGCCAACATGTTTGGCTTCTGGGACTGGGTTGGCGGCCGCTATTCGATGGATTCCGCCATCGGCCTCTCCACGATGCTGGCGATCGGCTCCGAGCAGTTCCGCGACCTGCTCGCCGGTTTTCATGCGATGGACGAGCATTATCGGATCGCACCCTTCGAGACCAATCTGCCGGTGCTCCACGGTCTCATCGCCGTCTGGAACACCACGTTCCTCGGGGCCCACACGATCGCGGTGCTCCCATACGATCAATACCTCGCGCGCTTCCCGGCCTATCTCCAGCAGCTCACGATGGAGAGCAACGGCAAACGGGTGACGCTCTCTGGCCGGACGATCGATGACTACGACACCTGCCCGATCTACTGGGGCGAGCCGGGCACCAACGGCCAGCACTCCTTCTATCAGCTCATCCATCAAGGCACGCGACTGATCCCCTGCGATTTCCTGGGGTTCCTCCGGTCGCTCAATCCACTCGGGCGACACCATGACATCCTCATGGCCAACTGCTTCGCCCAGGCCGAGGCGCTCGCCTTCGGCAAGACTGCCGACGAAGTGCGGGCCGACGGCGCCCCGGAGACACTCGTGGCTCACAAGACATTTCCGGGTAATCGGCCGAGCAGCATGATCCTCGCCGAGCGGCTCACCCCCCGCGTGCTCGGCAGCCTCGTCGCCCTCTACGAGCATGCTGTTTTTACGGCGGGCGCGATCTGGGATGTGAACCCGTTCGACCAGTGGGGTGTGGAGCTCGGCAAGGTGCTCGCCAGCCGGATCGTGCCCGAGCTCGAGGCGGCGGACGAGCCATCGCTGGAACACCACGACGCCTCCACGGCCGCCCTCATCCACCGGTATCGAGCCGCGGCGCGTTCCCGCTAAGCGTGCGGCTCACGGCGCCCGTCGAATGATGACGGTCACTTCACCGTCGTTGTCGGCAAGCTCGGTCCACGTGTCTACGCACCGCAGGAAAAGCTGGCCGGATGTCGGCGGCTTCAGCGTGGACTTCACACCGAGCGGAATTTCCTTCGAGAGTGTGAAGTCTGAAAACACCGCGCCCACGAGCCGGCCGCGGCCGTCCGCTTCACCGTCGGCATCAAGAGCCTTCCCCGCTGCCGCAATCCGCCAGGTGCCGTCGGCCACGATCTCGTAGGCCGCGCCCTCGTCGATGAGCACCTTGCTCGCCTGCCAGCCTGCCTGGGCCTTGATCTTCACCTTCACCTCGCCCGATCCGAGCTTTTGGAACTTCGCAGCCCAGGGCCAGGCCGTGAGATCGGATCGATACCCGTTGCCAAGCGTGTTCAGAAACTGGTCGTACTCAAAGGACACCTCGCGGGCGACGGGGCCGTACACGCTCTCAAATGAAGCGCCCTGTTTCTCCTCCATGAGCGCGGTCGCCAGCGGCACGAAGCGTTTCGAGTAGTTTGGGTTATTCGCCAGCAGGTGGCAGAGCGCCCACCGCCAGGCATAGTCCTGCCATGTGCCCGACTCGGTCCGCCCCGGGATCGCAATTTCGAGGAGCTTTCGCTTGGGCGTGGCGTTTTGGAGGTAGCCGATCACCGGCGCCGGGAGATCGATCGCGCGATCCCCTTCCTTCCAATAGTTGCCCAGTTCGGCAATGCCCTCCGAGAGCCATGTGGGGCCTGTCGAGCCAAATGTGAGATGGCAGACACCATGCACGCACTCGTGCTGGATCACGCCGTGATCCGCACACGAATAGAGCCGTGCATGCCGCTGGTTGCCGAGACGAGAGTTGACGCACACTCCCTCGCCCCGCTGGATCTTTTGGACTCCGAAAGGCTCGTCGATCATGCCCGGTGGAAACTTCCCAAGATCCTTCGCGACAAAGCCCTCGACCACGCCCGTCATCCGTCGCCCGAGAAACGTCTCGAGCGCGGTCGCCATCCGCTCGAGCTTCTCGCGTATGACGGCCCACTCACGGTCGGAGACGTCGGTCATGAAGGCGAAGTGGGGTGACCGCACGAGCCGTGGCTCGGCAGGCGGTACGTCCGAGAGGGCTCGGAACTTCCGCTCGAGCGCATCGTCACCCTTGTCGGCGACCGCCTTGGCCACTTGGTTTTCGACCTCGAGCGTCTGGGCGATGACGTCCCCCATCTGAAGCCGCAGCGCCTCGAGGCGGACGATCGTGGCCCCCGGCTCGATCCTTGCTGGGTCACGGCTTACGAGCCGCGCGATCGCTCCGTCAGCCAGCGGGCACGTGATCGCCGTCTTGCGGTTGAATGCCTTGTCGCGGGGCAGCTCCACGACGATCCGTTTGGCAAGCGCGGTCTTGACGGTGGCCGTGACCGTCCGCTCGCGAAACTTCGACGCCTTGGCATCGGCATCGCCCTGCTTACCATCGACGACGCCAAAATCATGGTCCCCACCGTCGAGCACGGTCAGCTCGCTCACGCCCCCCTCCATTTTGCCGGTGTCATCCATCCGGCAGGTGAAGCGGACGACCTGACCTGGCTTGACCCCGGCAGCCGGAAACTCCGACTTCACCTGCACCTCCGCCGGCGCCGCGAGAAGCGTGCCATCGGAAAGCGCGATCCCCTGCTCTTTCAAGCCTTGAACGCGTACCTCATGTCGCTTGCCGGCGGTATCGCGAACGGTGAGCCCATTCCGCGTGACCGTCTCCACGGTGCCGGTGAGGTTGAGCTTTTCGACGACCCGCACCTGCCCGTGCGCGACCCCCGCGAGCCCACACGCGAGCCCCGCCGCGATGGCCAGTCGACGTCGTCGTGCCGGGACAGCCGCTGCCATGCTCACGAGGCTCATGCTCCTGGGCCTGCCCGAAGAAGAGCCAGCAGTGTAGCAGCCCTTTGCCATGCTGGGGCCTCACTTGTATTCTCGTTCCGAGACGACAAGGTCCGGTCATGGAAAGCCGTGTGTCGCTCCCGCTCCCACTCGTCCACCCCCACCCGCTCCCCCTCCTCTGGCCTCATGGTCCCTGATGCGCACGATCGAGATCTACGACACCACGCTCCGCGACGGCTCCCAGGGAGAAGGCGTTCATTTTTCGTTGGCCGACAAGCTTGCGATCGCGCGCCGGCTCGACGAGATCGGCGTTGATTTCATCGAGGGGGGCTATCCCCTCTCGAATCCGAAGGACGCCCAGTTCTTTGAGCAGGTGCGCGACCTTGGCCTGCGGCACGCGAAGGTCTTTGCGTTTGGCATGACCCGTCGCCGTGGAATGGAAGCCTCCGCCGACCCCGGCATGAAGGCCCTTCTCGACGCCGGGACGGTGGGCGTGACGATCGTGGGCAAGACGTCGGCCTTTCATGTGTCCGAGGTGCTCGGCGTGTCGCGCGAAGAGAACCTCGCGATGATCACCGACACCGTCGCCTTCTTGACCGGAGCAGGCCGCGAGGTGTTTTACGACGCCGAGCATTTCTTCGACGGTTGGAAGCTTGACACCGCGTACTCAGCCGAGACGATCATCGCGGCAGCTCGTGCCGGAGCCACGCGGATCGTGCTGTGCGACACCAATGGGGGCACCCTCCCCGAGGAGGTCACCTCGATGACCCGTGCGGCCTCGGCGGCGCTGGCCCTCGCGGGCGTTCCGGTGCCGCTGGGCATTCACTGCCACAACGACTGCGACCTCGCGATCGCCAACACGCTCGCGGGCGTCGCCGCGGGCTGCGTGCAGGTGCAGGGGACGATCAACGGCATCGGTGAGCGGTGCGGAAACGCCGACCTCGTATCGGTCGTGGCGAACCTGGCGCTCAAGTTCGATCGCTACACCGTCCTCGGTGGCACGGGCACGGCCCATCTCACCGAGCTGTCGCGATTCGTCTACGAGACGGCCAACATGTCGTACCGGCCTGGCCAGCCCTTCGTGGGCTCGAGCGCCTTTGCCCACAAGGGAGGCATGCATGTGCATGCAGTCTCGAAGGTGGCCGGGTCGTATGAGCACATTTCGCCCGAGGCGGTTGGTAACTCCCGCCGTGTGCTCGTGAGCGAGCTCTCGGGCCGATCGAACATCGCGGCCCTCGTGACGCGGCCCGACGTCAAGAACGACCGTGCCCTGCTCGACACGGTGCTCGCGGAGGTCTGTCGGCTCGAGAACGACGGCTGGCAGTTCGAGGCGGCCGGGGCCTCGTTTGATCTCCTCGTCGACCGGCTCGCCGGCACGTTCCAGCCGCTCTTCACCCGCGAGCGATACAACATCGACGTCGAGAGCCGTGGCGACGGCGACATCCGCACGCTCGCCACGGTCAAACTTCTGGTGGCCGGTGGGCCGCGGCACGAGGTGGCCGAAGGGGACGGCCCAGTCAACGCCCTTGATGCCGCCCTCCGCAAGGCGCTCGAGCCCGTGTATCCGGCGCTCGCCCGGATGCATCTGCTTGACTACAAGGTCCGCGTCATCAATGGCCAGGAAGGCACGGCTGCGAAGGTTCGTGTCTCAATCGAGAGCACCGACGGCGAACGGGTCTGGGGAACGGTGGGCGTAAGCGAAAACGTCATTGAGGCATCCTGGCTCGCCTTGGCCGACTCGTTCCACTATTTTCTGGCGAGCGTCCGCTAACTCTCCGCGGCTTGTGACTCTGCCATGACCGAGCTTGCCAAGCATTACGACCACCGCGCCGCCCAGGCCCGCTGCCGCGCCCTCTGGGATTCCCTTCGGGCGTGGCACGCCGAGCCGCTTGCACCCGGCGCGACCAGCGGCCGTGTTTTTTCGATCGTCCTTCCGCCGCCGAATGTGACCGGCGCGCTCCACGTCGGCCACGCCCTTAACAGCACGCTTCAAGACATCCTCGTGCGTGCCCGACGGATGCAGGGGTATCGAACGCTCTGGATGCCAGGCACCGACCACGCAGGCATCGCCACCCAGGCTGTGGTCGAGCGGCGGCTTCTCGAAGAAGAAAAACAATCCCGGCATGACCTCGGCCGCGAGGCCCTGGTGGCGAGGATCTGGGCCTGGAAGGAACAGTACGAGAAGCGGATCATCGGCCAGCTCCATGACCTAGGCGCGAGCTGCGACTGGGATCGGCTGCGGTTCACGCTCGATGATCAGTGTGCCGGGGCCGTCCGCGAAGCCTTCCTTCGGCTTTTCCGAAGGGGGCTTGTTCGTCGCGGCAAGCGGCTCGTCAATTGGGATACGTTTCTTCAGACCGCCGTCAGTGACGACGAGGTGTTTCACGAGGAGGTGAAGGGGCACTTTTGGCACATCCGCTACGACGTGATCGACCCCAAGCCCGGTGAGCCCGCGAGCGTCACGGTGGCCACGACCCGCCCCGAAACGCTCCTCGGCGACACGGCCGTGGCGGTCCATCCCGATCCAGCCGTTGCCCTGGATACAGCCGAACGCGATCTCCGGGAGAAGCGGGCCGCCGCATCGGCCAAGGAACAGCCCGCCATCGACGCGGCGATCGACGACCTCGTTGCCCGCCGTCGTGAGCTTCTGCCGCTGCTCGAAACGCTTGCGTCAATGGCGAGGGACGGCCGTCACGTGCGGCTCCCGTTGCTTGGCCGCGCGATTCCCCTCGTGGCCGATGAGTGGGCCAAGCCCGAGATGGGCAGTGGCTGTGTGAAAATCACGCCGGCCCATGACGCAAATGACTACGAGGTAGGTCTGCGGCAGTCACTGCCGATGCTCAACATCCTGAACCCCGACGGCACGCTCAATGCAGCGGCAGGCTCCTATGCGGGCCTCACCATGAAGAAGGCTCGTGAGAAGGTCGTGGCCGATCTCGAGGCGGCTGGCCAGCTTGGCCAGGTCGAAGACCGGCTCATCGACCTGGCCCACTCCGATCGCTCCAAAACCCCGATTGAGCCCTACCTGGCCGATCAGTGGTTCATCCGCATGGGTGAGCTTGCCCAGCCGGCGATCGATGCCGTCGTCTCGGGCCGCATCCGGATCGTCCCGGAACGCTATGCCAAGGGCTACGTCGACTGGCTCTCGGAGAAACGCGACTGGCCCGTGAGCCGTCAGCTCTGGTGGGGGCACCGCATCCCTATCTGGCATGTCGCGGGCGTGACCGAAGCTGATCTCGTCGCAGCGTTCCGGGGCCATGACTCAATCGCGTGGCAGCCCGATGGCGGCACTGGGTTTTTCGTGTGCTCGTCCGACGAGTTGCTCCCTGTCGAGACGATCGCGAACCAAAACCTCGTGCGAGATTCGGACGTCCTCGACACGTGGTTCTCCTCCGCGCTCTGGCCGCATTCCACACTGGGATGGCCCGCCGCGACGCCCGAGCTTGCCTGTTTCTATCCCACGAGCACACTCGTCACGAGCCGCGACATCCTCACGCTCTGGGTGGCCCGCATGGTGATTATGGGGCTTTTCGATACGGGAGAGATTCCGTTTCGTGAGGTCTCGATCCATCCAAAGATTCTCGATCGCTATGGCGAGACGATGAGCAAGTCGAAGGGGAATGGCGTCGATCCTGTGGACGTCATTGAAGCCCTCGGCGCCGACGCCCTGCGGTTCGCCCTGGCCGGCATGGCCACCGAGACGCAGGACGTCCGCATGCCGGTCGATTTTCAGTGCCCCTCGTGCGGGCATCTCACGGAGCAGACCACCCAGAACCGGACCAAGCCCCGGCTCGACTGCGCAAAGTGCGGCAAGGCCTTCCGGACGCAGTGGGCTTCGAGTGAGGCCGATCTGGCCCTGCCCCGCGGCCCCGCCGTCAGCGAAAAATTCGAGGCCGGCCGCAATTTCTCGAACAAGCTCTGGAACGCCACCCGCTTCGTCCTCATGCATTGTGATGACGCAGACGGCGAGCCAGTCGCGACTGGTCCGCTCGAAGGAACTGACATCCTCTCAAACGCGCCGATGGAAGACCGTTGGCTCGCAAGCCGCCTTGCCAGCGTCGCCCGCGCCGCATCTGCCGCCATCGACGAGTTTCGCTACGCGGAGCTTTCCCGCGTCCTTTACGGGTTTGCGTGGGATGAGTACTGCAGCGCATACCTCGAGCTCTGTAAGAGCCGCTTGGCCGACCCGGCCTGCCGTGACCGTGCCCGATCGATGCTCCTGCTCGGCCTCGACACGATCCTCAGACTGCTTCATCCGATCATGCCGTTTGTGACCGAGGAGATCTGGCAGCAGCTCCGTGCGGATGCGGGGAATCGAAAGATGCCTTGGGACGATCCTGACTCGCCGCTTCCTGAATCGATCATGACGGCCCGCTGGCCCGAACCACCTGAGGCGTGGATCGACGCGAAGACTGAGCGACAGTTCGAGACGTTTCTGGGAGTCGTGGCGGCGATTCGTGAAATCCGTTCGCGCCAGAACGTGCCGCCACGTCAAAAAGTGCCGGCCGTGATCCGAGCGCCGGGTGACATTGCCTTGCTGCTCGAGCCCATGCGAGCCGCGATCGAGTCGATGGCCGTCGTCGAGCTCGTCGCCATGAGCCCCGACGCGGCCGGCCCGCCGGGCGCCGGCACGGCAGCCGTGGCAGGTTGCGAGATTTTTCTTGACCTGGCAGACCTCGTCGACGTCGATGCCGAGATCGCCCGGCTCGAAAAGGACGGCGCCAAGACCGAGGGGTTCGTCAAGGCCAAGAAGGCAAAACTTTCCAATGAGACCTTCACCGCGCGGGCTCCCGAAGCCGTTGTGGCCGCCGAGCGTGCCCAGCTTGCGGAGCTCGAGGATCGGCTCGCCAAGGGTCTGGAAACCCTTGCCGCGTTTCGGGCCCGGAAGGCACAGGCGGGCACCTGATGCCACGACCCTTCTCAGGGTAGACTGTCCCATCAGGTCAGACGCGGCCGGGGCGGGCGCGTCCTGACTGATCCCCAGTCAGGAGCATCGCGCCATGAGCGTCCAAATGGAGCTCTCCCGGATCATCATCAGTGAGATCAACGACCAGCAGGTGGTCTACCTCAAGGAGGTCGAAGGCCATCGGACATTTCCGATCCTCATTGGCCTCTTCGAAGCCACGAGCATCGACCGTCGGGTGAAACACCAGCAGGCCCCCCGCCCGCTCACGCACGACCTCCTCGTGGCTGCCGTCGAGCTGCTCGGCGGCGAGTTTCAGGATGTGGTCATTTCAGAGATCAAAGACCATACCTACTACGCTGTCCTGCGCGTCCTCAAAGACGGCGAGGTCGTGGAGATCGACGCTCGGCCCTCCGACGCGATCGCGGTGGCGGTGACCTGTGAGCCCAATCTCCCGATCTACGTGTCGGAAGACGTCATCGAAAACGCGATCGGATAAAGCTTTTTCGGGCTTGCCTCACTTGCCTGGTCCTGTCATTTTTCTCTGGGTGACAAGGCTCCCAGGGTGAGCACATGCGAGAGGTCAGCCGCCGTCGAGTCGGTTTGCGCCGGCAGTGGGGCGAGGCTGCGCCCAGCCTCGCCGCCGTGCTGATGGTTACGGCCGGACTTGCTTCGTGTGGCATCGGGTCCGCAGCCGAGCCGTATGATCCCGCGGTCGATGCCGATCGCCCATGGACGCGGTTCCTCGCCGAAGCGTTTCCCGATGAACTCGATCCTGATCGGTCGCAGGAGCCGCCGTCGATCCGTGAGCCCGGCCCCGACACGGCCAACTACCCCAACGGGCCAGACACGCTGCCGCGGGGCGGCGTCTATGTCGAATACAGCCCGATCTACTACACAACGGCCATCGCCGGCATTCAGCCGACGTCCTACAACGCCGAGATGCTCCTGCGGATGGGCCTCACCGACCAGTTCGAGTTTCGCATCTTCACGAACGGCTTCGCGTGGCAGGCGGCGGGGCTCGGGCTCGACGAGACCACCGGGTTCTCACCGCTTATCTTTGACACAAAGATCCATCTCTGGGATGAGAACGAGGACTGGTTTATCCCGGCGACGGGCCTTGAAGCCTTCATTCAAACGCCGTGGGGATCGCCCGCGTTCGACGCCGGCACCCAGCCGGGAATCATGATGCTGTTTCGCAACACGCTCTTCTGGGGGCTCGTCGCCGAATACAACGTCGGCGTGGCGACCGACTCGTCCCGCGACGGCTTCGTGCCGATCGACATTATCCAGTGGGCGTTCACGAAGGAGATCACCGATGACTTTCAGATCTTTGTCCACGGCTTTCAGAACGAATCGGCGTTGCCGCGGCTCTCGGCCCAGACGGTGATTGGCGGTGGCTTCGTCTGGTTTCCGAGCGACCGCTTCTCGGTGTTTGGAAACTGGGGTACGGCCACGGACGTCAACGGTCCTGCCACGACATTCCAGCTCGGCATGGCCAACGCACTATGAGCGTTTCTTCGTGTCGGCCTCGGCGGCGGCCGCCGCGAGGAGCCGGAGCGCCGCGGCACGCTGGCCCGGCGTGTCGTCTTCCAGAATCGTCCCGATGGCCCGCCAGGCCGTGTTCGAAATGGTCGCCCCGGCTGGGTTCGACAGCGTGACTCGAAACGTCTCGTTCTTCTCGCGGACCCGGTCGCCGATCACAGCCACCCGCAGCGTCTGCGTGGTCTGGCCTGCCGCGAAGGTCACTCGTCCCAGGGCGCGCACATAGTCACGGCCAGCCGTCGCCGTGCCGTTAACGGTGGCCCAGGACACACTGACGGGCTGCGTGGTCGCCGCCGACAGCGTGAGCGTGAACGTCATCCACCGCCTGCCCGTGTTGCCCTCGAGGGCCATGGCCGCGCCGATCGACACGACGGGAGGGAGCGGCGGGAGCGCATCTCGCCAGAGTGATCCATCGGCTGCGGCCACGACCGCCGTGTAGCGGTGGGCCGTCACGAGCGATTCATCCATGCGATGGAGCTTCGCGAAATCGCCCCACGGGGAAGCCCCCGACGGGCCCGTGAACTGGAAATCCATGAAGAGATCCATGCCGGCGGCGTCGAGCGCCTTGAGGTAGTCGCGGGAGATGGCTCCCATCCGCGGATCATTCGTGGCCGCGTAGAAGGCTCCCTGGTACGCCCCGCCGCGGCCGTCCAGGTGGGGGCCCCCTTCGTACGCGACGAGCTGGATGGGCCGGCCGAGTCGCGTGCTCCACTGCTGTGCGAGTCGCTCGTGGTTGACGGTCCACTGCACGCTGGTGGCGATGTTCGTCCGTGTGTCGGCGAGCACCTGATCAACGGTCGTCGCGGCGGAGTAGCCGGCCCGCTGCTCATCGGTCGGCGTGATGTAGGGGGCGATCGCGATCGCGTCGAATGAGCCGCCCATCGCTTCGGTAATCTGGCCGGTCACCCAATCGACCGCGGCCCAGCCTGCTGCCACGCGGACGAGTCGGTCGGTCTGCCCACTGAAAACGTTTGACCAGATATCCATATCCCGCTTCGACTCGCGACCGGCGACGATCCACTGCCCGTAGTCGGGGTCGAGGTTTTGTGCGGCTGCCTGTTGGGCCACCCACTGCGACGCCTCGAATCCCCACCCAAAATTCCAGACTTCGTTAGCCCATTCGACGTACGCCGTTCGGCCCGGCTCGAGATGGTCGCGGACATACGTGGCGAAGTTTTGCACGAACGCATCGTCGGCCTGGTGCGGCATGTTGAACCAGGGATCGGCATCGAGGTCGTTGGCGAGCTGCACCATGTATTCGACCGACATGCCGTTGACGATGGGCTCGCTCTTGGTGCCTTGGGGGCCGGAACCCTGGCGTATGTCGGAGGCATTGCGACGGTCGGCCCAGGTGCGGATGTCGGAGGTATTCGTCTCCTGCATGCCCATGAAACGAATCGCGTGGAAGGGGGCGAGCCGCTCGAGGAACAGCGGATGGAACGGTGAGAAAGCGGCCCCGGGCTTCCATTGCTGGCCCGCGAATCGTTGCCCCTGCCAGTCGGGCATCCAGAGGTTGATGTTCTTTACAGGGTTCGCAGGGCTTGTTGACTCGATCACGAGATAGATGCCGGCGTCGGTCGGCGTCACGTTCAACTCCGCGTAGGAGCGGCCCGAAGTCGTGCGGCCACTGCTCATCACGCGGGCATCGAACCCAAACGACACCGTGCCTTCTCCATCCCACTCAGCCCGGTACGTCCCCGAGGCATAGCCGCCCCCGAGGCCACGAAACATGAGCGTGCCGGCCCGCTGCTGCATGGTCTGTCCTGCGGCGTTGGTCCACGTGGCAAGTCGCGACACATTGCCGTCGGCATCAAGGGCCAGCGGTGGAGTCGCAGGATCGTCCCACGACATGGCCCATGTCGCGGTATTGAATCCATGGGCGATCCACGGTCGTGACGCTTTGAAGGCATCGGTGAACGTCCAGGCAGGCGACCAATCGACGACGTTCTCGAGATTCATTCCCACGGCCATGTGGGTGTCGCCGGCCATCAGGGAACGAGGCTCGAGTTGCTCGACACCCAGGCGAAACGCTGGGGCTGCACGGGCAATCATTCCATGGCGAGCCGTCCGTCGAGTGACCATGATGAGTCCTCTCTCCCCATTCACCCCCGCATTGAAAGCATATGGCGGCCGTGGTCTGGCGCCAAGCGACCGACGACAAACCGGTCGGTCTGAGCGATCCCCGAATCTGGGAAGTTGCTTTCGAAGACACGGCCCAGGACAATGGTCCAATGGGTGTGGGTGAGCATGTTGCCCGCGCCCCCTTCTGGAGAAACAATCATGAAACGATTCGCTGTCGTTGTGTTCGTTTTGAGCGTCATCGGTGCTGGAATGGTGTATGGAGACGGGGGCACCCCGCCGCAGGCCCAGGCCCCAACAGTGGCAAAGGCCGAGGCACCGGCTCAGCCCAGGGTCACCCGCACCTACCGCAGCTACTCGGTCGCTCCGTCGGCCCGGACAGGTGTACGCCATAGTCAGCATGCGTCGCATGCGACGTGGAGGCATGCCGATTCCAAGGCTGGCGGACAGTTCCACTCGGGCCGTTGAACGACCGTCGAACGCACAACCCACGCGCCGCCGAGCGGTTCGCCGCCCGGCGGCGTTTTGTTGCGCGGAAGAATGGTGCGCGTCGTGCTCGGTCAGTCGAGGCTGATGTCAACCTGCGATGGAGCGGCGAGCCAGGCGCGATCGAGCGCTTCGGTGGACGCGAAACTGTAATGGCGATCGAGGGCGTCGCGGCTCCCATCTCTCGCGGCATCTTCGACAAAGTTCAGAAACGACGCCATATCTCGCCGAGCGATGAGCCATCGCACCAGGGCTGCACTCTGGCCGTAAAACACTCGCTGGCGGCCTTGCTCGGCGGGGTATTCCTCCATCGCGAACAGGTGGGCAGACGACCAGATCATTCCCTCGTGTCGCGCGACTTGAAAGTCTGCCTCGTGTCCGGCCTTTTTCTCGAGGGAATCGAAGAGGATCGCCAAGCCCTCGTCCGCCCATCGAGGCGGTGGCCCGTCTGTGAAGCGATCCGCCAGCACGACGTGAACGAGCTCGTGGGCGAGAGCATCCGGGACATCGAGAT
>CAYZHH010000017.1:0-21593 GCA_964478275.1 uncultured Candidatus Kuenenia sp. | reverse complement strand
GTCGCCAGCCTGTCCGCTATCGAGCACCTTCTTGAACATCTCGACGCCGGTGCACGTCGTCTTCTCGGCCTTTTCCTTAAGGCCGATGATCTCGACTTCGTCGCCGACCTTCACCATGCCACGCTCGATGCGCCCCGTGGCCACCGTGCCGCGGCCTTCGATCGAGAACACGTCTTCGATGGCCATGAGGAACGGCTTGTCGAGCTCACGGGTCGGCTCGGGAATGTAGGCGTCAACGGCATCGAGCAGATCGGCGATGCACTTGTTCGCCGCAGGGTCTTTCGGGCTGTCATAGGCCGGTTTGCTTGCACCGCGAATGATTGGCACATCGTCGCCAGGGAAGCCGTACTTCGTGAGAAGCTCGCGGATTTCCATCTCGACGAGATCGAGCAACTCGGGATCGTCCACGAGGTCAACCTTGTTGAGGAAGACCACGAGGGCCGGCACACCGACCTGCTTGGCAAGCAGAATGTGCTCCCGCGTCTGCGGCATCGGGCCGTCGGCCGCACTCACCACCAGGATTGCGCCGTCCATCTGGGCGGCCCCGGTGATCATGTTCTTGATGAAGTCGGCATGGCCCGGGCAGTCGATGTGGGCGTAGTGACGCTTTTCGCTCTCGTACTCCACGTGGCTGACCGCGATCGTGACGGTCTTCGTTTCGTCGCGAACGGTACCGCCCTTCGCGATCTCGGCGTAGCTCTTGGCCACGGCGAGGTTCTTGGCTGCCTGCACGGCAACGAGCGCGCCGGTGAGGGTGGTCTTGCCGTGGTCGATGTGGCCAATCGTGCCAACATTGACGTGGGGCTTGCTCCGCGTGAACGTGTCCTTCGCCATCGTGTCTCCTCAAACTCCTCGGAAATGAAAAACGGAACTTGTGAACGGATAACTGCGGGTAAGAGCCGCCCGAACGGCACGACCGCTCGCACGCAGGCCGTGACCCTCGGAAGAGCTGCTGATGGGACTTGAACCCATGACCTCGTCCTTACCAAGGACGCGCTCTACCAACTGAGCTACAGCAGCGGCGTGATAAGGGTTGTTGTCATGGTGTGTCATGGATTGGGGAAAGCGGGTAGAGGGAATCGAACCCTCGTCTTTAGCTTGGAAGGCTATTGCTCTACCATTGAGCTACACCCGCGGGGGACCTGAAAAGCTGCCGAAGCGTTGGCCGACCGCCGGGATGGCGGGGTGCTACTGGGGAGTGCAGGATTCGAACCTGCGAAGGGATAAACCCATCAGATTTACAGTCTGACCCCGTTGGCCGCTTGGGTAACTCCCCGCGTGGTGTTTGGTGGCGGTGCGCGTCGTTTTCCTGTGGCTCCTCTGCTCTGGCTTTTCTTTTCTGGCTTTTCTTTTTTGGCTGCTCTGGCTTTTCTGGATGCCGCTGCTCGTTCGTCGCGCCGCTGGCGCGCTGAGCTAGCGGCGGGAGTTGAACCCGCAACCTGCTGATTACAAATCAGCTGCTCTGCCAATTGAGCTACGCTAGCGGCCGGTCGAAACCGCGAAACACCGGAGTGTACGGATTCGCTTCGCCCATGCAAGATGGGCCTCGTTTTCCAGGCTGACTCGTCAGCCTGTCACGGCCGAACCGCTGCCGCTGCCGCCAAAAACAAGCTCCAGCATCGAGCAATCATCCTGAAAATCCTCCCGGCCGGAGAGGCCGTGGATGTGGCCCAGAAGGCTGTCAAGCGGCCCAGAAGCGCCAGCATTCCCGGCCTCCGGCACGCCGGCTGCCCCCGAGAGCGTCTCTACAAACTCGGCAAACGGCCACATCGTGCCGTCAGTCCGGATGATCTCGAAGGCCCCGTCGCTATAGATATAGAGGCGGCTTCCCACCGGCACGTCCACCTCGCTTGCCGCGTACTCCGGCCCCTCCATAGCCCCCACGAGTGGCCCTTCGGAGTCGAGCAGCTGTCGCGGCCCCCCGGCGGGCAGAAGCAGCGCCGGGGGGTGGCCACCGCCCGACCACCGGAGGCGTCCCGTGGTTCGGCAGTACACGCCGTACCACGCCGTGAAAAACATGTCGTTGTGCCGCTCCATCGGGAAGGCACGGTTGAGCCCCGCAAGCACGGCTCCCGGATCTCGAAAATCGGTCTGTGGCAGGGCCTCGCTGCGAATGGCATTGAGGGCCGACACCGAAAGCAGCGCCGCCCCCACCCCGTGCCCACACACGTCGAGCAGGTAGACGGCCATGTGGTCTGCATCGAGATCGTGGTACCCAAAGGCATCGCCGCCAAGTGAGGCCGAAGGAATGAACCGCCAGTCGGCACGGATGGTTCCCAAGGCCTGCGGCGGCGGCAGCAGCGAGCGGACATAGTGCGCCGCCGTGGCGAGGTCATGGGCGAGCACCTGCTGGCTCTTTTGGAGGGCCGCAAAGGCTTCGTTGCGTTCGACGAGCGCCGTGTAGCCCCGCGAGTGGTACCGCACGCGGGCCACCAGCTCGAGCCGGTCGGGCAGCTTCACGATGTAGTCGTTGGCCCCCCGCGCAAAAGCCTCCGCCTTCACCGCGGGCTCCTCCTTCGTGGAGAGCACGATCACCGGCACGTCCCGAAACCGCTCATCGGCCCGGTATCGCCGGACGAGCTCGAGCCCATCGACATCGGGCATCACGAGATCCTGGAGGATCACCGTCGGGGCCACCTCGGCCGCCCGGTCGAGCGCGGCGGTGGCATCGCGGCAGTAGTGAAACGCGATGCCTTCCTCGCCAGCGAGCATCCGGCGGACCGCCTCACCGATGATCGGCTGATCGTCTACCAACAGCACGCAGGGCCCACGGCAAACTGGGGTAGCAGGAATGGCCATGCGGCAAAGGCTACCACGCAACGCCGAACGCCAGGGTGGCCATCACGCTGGACGTTTTCTCGAGGCACGCCAAGGGGCTTTTGTGCCGCTCTCCACCGTGTGCTTGTCCGTGCTGTGCCACCGCGGTACGATCAAGGCGTTGTACGATTTGTCGATCGATCAGAGATACGTATGGATACGACGACCGTGTCGACGAAGTTTCAAGTGGTGATTCCCCTGCGGGTTCGCCAGGCGGTCGGCATCCGGCCAGGGCAACGAGTGCAGGTCATCCCGTATGAGGGCCGGATCGAGCTCATCCCCGTCAAATCGATGAAACAGGCCAGGGGCTTTCTCAGGGGCATCGACACATCCGTCGTGCGGGAGCCCGATCGCGAGTGAATGTCGTCGACTCTTCTGGTTGGCTCGAGTTCTTTGCCGACGGGCCCAACGCGGTATTTTTCTCGCCGGCCATTCTCAAGCCGCGCTACGTGATCGTGCCGACGCTCTGCCTCTTTGAGGTGTTCGAGCGTGTGCTGATCCAGCGCGATGAGAGCCATGCGCTCCAGGCCGTGGCATTGATGCAGCAGGGCACCGTTGTCGAATTGACGGCCTCGCTTGCCCTCTCGGCCGCAACGCTCTCCGCCACCCTGCGGCTGCCGATGGCCGACAGCATCATCCTGGCAACAGCCCGGGCCTACGGAGCGACGCTCTGGACACAAGACGCCGACTTCGAAAACGTTGAAGGCGTCCGCTTTATCCGCTCATCGAGAAACGATTGAGTGTGAACGAGGCCCGGAGGGCCGGCAGGCGAAGCCCGGCTAAGCGAGGGTCGGCGCTGCGCGAAGCGGACGCGCTGTGATGCGGCGAGGGGGCGGCGTTGTGATCGTCCGGGCAACTGGCTTATTCTGGCGGTGCTTCAGTCACGGAGGACTCGCATCGCCCATTTTCGCATCATTGCGCTCACATGTGCCGCATGGCTGGTCCTGGTGGCCACCGCACCGTCGATCGTGCCGGCCCATGAACCACCTGCCGGTGCGGGCGTCGTGCTTACGATACGTAAGCCGCCGGTCCTCGAGCCCACAACGAGCCCGGGCGACGGCCGGGTCATTTTGCGGCCGCTGATGTCGTCACGTTCGCCGGCACGTGGACAGCAAATCCTGTCGTCCGTTGCGAGTTCCATGATCCAAGAGGGCAAGCGGGTCGAGCCGTACCAAGTATTTAGGTCCATCACACGGAACCTTCCACGCAATCTTGATTTCACACTCGGCCACCTACCGGAGCCAGAATGTACCCACAGATTCTGCTGACGAGGCCAAAAAACATGCTCGTCCTCACTATGACGACGTCGATGTCCACGACCGTAATGAAGCCGCGCGAATGGGGCCAGAACTTGAAGAGAGCAGGCGACTCTACAAGAAGGTGAAAACCTTCAACGCGTCGGTCCTGAAACTCATGACACCCGCCCAGCTCGAGAAGTTCCGTAAGCTTCAAGGCAAACCGATCGACGTCGATCAAGTCCGCAAAGAATTGGAATGCCTGCCGTATCGGTCGGGTGATTCCTCTACTTCGCCTGAATCTCCACGCGGTTCTGCTTGCTCAGCCAGCCCTGCTTGGTGACGACCTCGTAGTCCAGTTCGATGTCCTGGCCGTTGGCCACCGTCGTCGTGTATTGCACGGTGTTGTTGTCGTGGCGAGTGGGGTTCAGGCCGCTCAAGAACGTCACGTCGCCGCTATAGGCGCGGCGCACCTCCAGCTCGATGGGCTTGCCAGTGGCGTTGGCAACCCGCTGCCCGTACCACACGTGGTCCTGCCAGCCCGCAACCGAGGAGCGGACGTCGATCTGGAGGTTGTCCCCGTCCAGCTCGCGGTACACATCCGCGCCGTGCATCTTCATGACGAGCTTCTCGCGCGCGGTCCTGCGGGTGATCAGCTCCCAGATCACGTCCTTGTCCTGCCCGAGGTTCAGCTCACACTTGTCGCCAATGGCCACGTACTTCTTCTCCTCTGCCGCCACGTATCGCAGGCTGCCGCCCTCGGTGGCGTGGAAGGTCCGGTAGACGCCGTCCGGAAGCGGCGTCGAGCCGAGGTCGCTCTCCTTGTCGTTTGCCATGAGGTAGAGCTTCACCAGTTGGTCGCCGTATTCCTGAGGCCGATAGCGGTATTGGATTTTGATCGGCACGTCCTCGGCGGCGAAGCTGAGCATCCGCTTGGACCAGCCGTTGGGCACGGTCTCCGTGCCGTCGATGGTGAAAATGAAATACTCACTCAGGCCTTCCTTGATCACCTGCTTGGGTTCACTTGGAGCCGCGGCAGCCATCGGGGCAGAGAATGCCCCCTCGGCGTTGCTGACCGACTCGCGCATGGCCCTGAGGGCGTAGTCTTTCCGGCGCTTTGCCCCCAACTGACCAACCTGACTCATGGGCATATTCGCCAGCTCAGCGATCTTCTCCACCAGGTTCACCACACCCACCACCAACCGCACCTGCGCGTCCTCGTAGTCCTCGCCCGACTGGTTGAATACGCGGACGTAGCTCGTCAGGTCGGCCTTCGTCTCCTGCGGGTTGGCGATCATCACATAGTCCGCCGACCACGTGATCCCGCTGGTGAAGTAGCTGATCTCTATGGTCGCTCGACCCACAAACTCGCTCCGCACATTCCAGTACAGCATCTGCGGCTTGGCGTGCGGAAAGGTCGTGTCGAGCAATTCTACGTCGTCTGTGTGATCCAAAAAACGCAGCTCCACGCTGCTCGGGTCGATGCGGGTGTTCACCCAACTGAACTGCAACGGGTTGTCGCCCTTCTTGAAGCTCACCGAACGCGTCTCACGCACCAGCGTCAGGTCTTCGCTGTTGTAGATCGTCAACTGCACCGTGTCCCGCTTGGGCACCGTGGAGAGGTCCACGTTTTCAGCACGGGCCACGCCCGCGAACACGAGGAGAGAAGCCAGAACGAACGGAAGGTTTTCTGTGGAGGTCTTCATGGATCGTTTCTCGGAATGGGAGGTTGGGGAGTAAAGGGTCCAGAGCAGAATCGCGCTCCTAGCCACCAGCGACGAACCGCTGGCCATGAGCCACGTGGTTCACCACTCGTTCCGCAGAATCACCTGGAAGTAATGGGTGCTCTTTTCAGCCTTATCGCCTGCGCGGGCGGGCAGGTCGGCGTGAAAGACTGCCTTGTCTACGCGCGATTCCTTCTTGTCGAGGCCTCCGGGGAAGGTGGTCTGGTCGCCGACGTCCCACTGCACCGGGCGGTCAGAGTGGTGGCCGATCTCCTGACGCAGATGCACGAGCGGCTCTTCCAGATCCAGCCGCACGGCCTGATCCTTGAAGTTTTCGATCTCGTATTTCACGGTCACTTCGTAGTTGAAGAGGTTGCCGGCGATGCGTTTGTTTTCCACCTTGTCGATGGTGCGGACCACATTGATGTCGCGTGCGACCCCGATGGCGAGCTTCATCGTGTCGCCGACGGCGGTGTAGTCGCCCCAGTCCTCGCCGAGAAACGCACTGGAGCCCCGGCCGTCTTCCTGAAAGATGCGGGCCTTACCAAACGGCAGCGCTTCCGTGCCGAGCTCATGCCGCTGGTCGTTGTGAATCACGTAGTGCATGGGCACGCGGAGCTTATTCATGGGGCGGTCGATGTAGTTAAACTCCACGGGATTGACGGTGTAGGTCTTGACGATCGGCACGTTTGGAAACTTGCCAATCAGCAGTTCCTTGGTCTCGCTCAGGCCGATCGGACGGGTAAAGGTGTCGCCGATGCCGACGTGAACGTTGGCCGTGTCAAAGGACTCGTTGGCGGAGTTGTTGACGCGGACGTATTGGCGGAGGGTGAGGACCTTCTCGTCGTGGCCGGCTACGGCGCGGTAGGAGAAGGTTTTGCTCAGGTTGCCCAGCAGGTAGCTGATGCGGACGATGGCGCTGCCGGACTTGGCCGACGAGACCTGCCAGACCAGCGAGTTTTCCCCCGGCGGGTAGCTGACGGAGAGCACGTTGACGTCGAAGTCCGCCTTCACGACACGGAAGACGATCGTGTTGGGGTCGATGGCGGTATTGGCCCAACTGAAGTCGACCTGGTTCTCTCCTTGCACCAGCGGAACCTCCCGCTGCTCTTCCACGAGCGTGGCGTTGTCGTGGTCCAGCCGCACCTCCACGCGGTCGCGCACCGGCAGCGTGATGAGCTTGATTCGAGCCTGAGCGGTGGCGGCGGGAAGCACCACCACAATCAGCAGGGCGGAGAGGCCCAGCAAGCGGCGAATCGGGATGCGGTTCATGATGAATCTCCGGGTCGAGGAGTGAGCTTTTGGCGGTTGCAGAAGGGCTAGACGCCAGGCCCACAAGAAAAGTTCCACGCCGCGCACAAAAGCAATCCGTGAGTGCCAGTACGCGAGCGGCGTGTTCGGGGTGAAGCCGAGGTTTTCGAAGGTCGGCGGTTGCCGCATCGTGCGGCGGCAGACTTGCTCCACAGTCTGCTAGGCTGCCCGCCGGTCAGGCCGCCACCACGTCGAATCGGGGCCATAAACAATCATCGAAAGCACGAACCAAAGGCCGGGCACTGCGATGACGCCAACTCCAAAACTCGCTGACTCGATCGAGGGCCTCGGTGTCTTCTATCTGGGCACGAGGCTCGACGACGCCGGCGCCGTGACCGGTGAGCCGCTCCTGCTCGATGCCCGTCGGTTCACCACGCACGCCGTCTGCGTGGGCATGACCGGCAGCGGCAAGACCGGCCTCCTCATCGGTCTCATCGAGGAGGCGGCTCTCGACGGCATCCCCACGCTTGTCATCGATCCGAAGGGCGATCTCGCCAACGTCCTGCTCACGTTTCCCGACCTCGCCCCAGCCGATTTCGAGCCGTGGGTCGATCCCGAAACGGCACGCCGCGACGGCATCACAGTCCAAGAGTTGGCCGCCCGCACCGCTTCCAAATGGTCGGCGGGCCTTGCCCACTCCGGCCTGTCGGGCGATCGCATCCGGCGACTTCGTGAAGCTGCGGATCTCGCCGTCTACACGCCTGGTAGCAGGGCCGGCATACCACTGGCGATGCTTGCCAGCATGGACCCGCCTCCCGAGGCGATCCTCGCCGACCCGGAAGCCCGACGCGAACGCATCGAGTCGCTCGTCTCGGGCATCCTCGCGCTCGTAGGAATCAACACGGAGCCTGGCACGAGCCGCGAGCATCTCTTGGTGTCCACGATCATCGACACGCTCTGGACGAGCAACCAAAAGGTCGACTTCGCCACGCTTGTCCGCACGATCCCCGCGCCCCCGATCGAACGCATCGGTTTTCTTGATCTCGAGAATTTCTATCCGGCTGGTGACCGTTTCCAGCTTGCGACGAAGCTCAACACGATCGCCGCCGCACCGGGTTTTGATGCCTGGCTCGAAGGCGAGCCGCTCGACGTCGGCCGCCTCCTCTGGACACCCACCGGCAAACCGCGCGTGGCCGTCATCTCAATCGCCCACCTCTCCGACGCCCAGCGCATGGCATTTGTCACGCTGCTCGCCGGTCAGACGATCGCCTGGATGCGGTCCCAGCCAGGCACGTCATCGCTCAAAGCCCTGTTCCTCATGGACGAAGTTTTTGGGTATGTCCCGCCGGTCGCCAATCCGCCAAGCAAGACGCCGATCCTCACGCTCATGAAGCAGGCCCGCGCCTACGGCCTCGGCGTCGTCCTCGCCACGCAAAACCCCGTCGACCTCGACTACAAAGGCCTCGCCAACGCCGGCCTCTGGTTCCTCGGCCGTCTGCAAACCGCTCGCGACAAAGCCCGCGTCCTCGACGGCCTCGAAGGCGCGGCGGCATCCACCGGCGGCTCGTTCGACCGCGGCCGTCTCGACCGACTCCTCTCCGGCCTCGAACAACGCCGGTTCCTCATGCACTCGATCCACGGCGACGAAGAGACCCTCTTTCAATCCCGCTGGACCATGTCGTATCTCCGCGGACCACTCCTCCGCGAAGAGATCCGCCGACTCACTGCCCCCGCGGGCTCCACAACACCCGCGGCCCCGCCCGCCGAGGCCGACGCGAGCCCGACGCCACGCGGCGGCTCACGCCCTATCCTCCCTCCCGGCATTTCGGAAGTGTTTTTGATGCGGGACATCCGCTCGAAGCAGCGCGAGGCGTCGGAGCCTTCTCGCAACGTCCACTACACGCCACACATCCTCGCCAAGGCGATCGTTCGCTACTCGCTTGCCTCCGCGGGCATCGAGGAACACCGCGAGCAGTACTACCTGGCCCCGGCGCCCTCCACGCTGGGCGAATCGGCATGGGAATCGGCCACGCTCCTCGCCGGGCCGCCTGAGATCGAGTCTGCTTCACGCACGGGCTCATTCGCACCGCTCCCGCCAGTCCTCGCCGGCCCTCGCGGCTACTCGGCGCTTGCCACCTCACTCAAGAATTTTCTCGCGCGATCGGCGCGGCTTTCGGCATGGCGCGCCCCGGCGCTTGGAGACGTCTCGCGACCCGATGAGTCTGAGCGTGACTTTCGCCTCCGCATCGCCCATCGCGGGCGAGAGCGTCGCGATGCCGAAATCGAGAAACTCAAAACCCGTCACGCTGCAAAGCTCGCGACGCTCGAGGATCGCATCGAACGGGCCCAGCAGAAGGTGGAGCGCGAGCAGGCTCAGGCGAAAGACCAGTCGATGCAGACGTATGTCTCGATCGGCTCGGCCGTGATCGGCGCCCTGCTGGGCCGCAAGAAGCTCAGCTCGATCACGATCGGCAAGGCGGCCACATCGATGCGGTCAGCCAGCCGTGCTACTCGGCAACAAGCTGACGTGGCCCACGCCGAGGAGAGTCTTCAGTCGCTCGAAGAACGCCGGCGTCTGCTCGAGGCCGACATTGAACAGGAGCTCGAGATGATTCGGCTCGCCTGGTCGCCCGACGCTATCGCCGTGGAGCCGATCGAAATCCCTGCCAGAAAGACCGACACCACGGTCGAACAAGTCGTCCTCGCCTGGGTGCCCAGGGAGCCCTCCGCATGACCGAAACACCTCGCCACATCGTCCTCGTCGACTGCCCCGATGCCGTCGGCCTCATCCACCGCATCACCGGTGTCCTCGAACGCCACCGGCTCAACATCGAGGCCAACCAGGAATTCGTCGACTCGGCCACAAGGCATTTCTTCTTCCGCGCGGAAGTCACATCTGCCGATGGCCCTGTGCCCGCCGATGCGCTCCGCGAAGCGCTCGCAGCGGTGCTCCCACCCACCGCCCGCGTCCGCGTGGCCCGTGACGAGCGACGGCCAATCGTCGTCTGCGCCACCCGCGAACCCCACTGCCTCGGCGAGCTCTTACTGTTGGACACGATTGAAGAGCTGCCCGGAAAGATCGTGGGCGTCATCAGTAACCACGATCACCTCCGCAGCCTCGTCGAACGATTCGGCGTGTCGTTTCATGCGGTGCCCCACGACGGGATCACGCGTGAAGCCCACGAAGCCCTCGTCGCCGCTGCCATCGACGCCTATTCACCGGCGTACGTCATGCTAGCCCGGTACATGCGGATTCTCTCGCCCGCGTTCGTCGCGCGGTACGCGGGCCGGCTCATCAACATTCACCACTCGTTTCTGCCGGCCTTCGCGGGGGCGGCTCCCTATCGCCAGGCGTTCGCCCGCGGCGTGAAGCTCATCGGGGCCACGGCGCACTTTGTGACAACTGAGCTCGACGCCGGCCCGATCATCGCCCAAGACGTCACCGCAGTGGACCACACCTTCACGCCGGAGCGCATGGCCCAGGCGGGCAGTGACGTCGAAAAGCTCGTCCTCGCCCGCGCTGTGCGTCTTGTCCTCGAAGAACGTGTCTTCGCCCACAACGGCCGCACCGTCGTCATGGATTGACCGTCGCGGCTGACGCTGCGACAGGCCGTTCGCATCGGAGCGTCGCACCGCGCCGTCTTGAGCCGTGGTGGCCGCGGTCATGGATTGCGTGCGGCGGGCTGAGCTTCGTTGTCCAAGGCAAAACTGTCGACGCAGGCCTTCAGTTTGGCCGAGACGCCCTGCCACTGGGCCTCGGTGGCTGTTGCCGTCACGAGGAAGACGCGATCTTTTCGCTTGAACGCCTTCGCATACCAATGGAGCGGGTTTCCTTCCACTTTGCCCTTGAACTCAAACGTCAACTCCCCGTCCACGATCTTCTCGCTCACGATCTCGAAGCCGGCATTCTTAAAATGACCGCGAGAAATATCGGCGTAGCCTTCCATCGTGCCGTCGGAGGCCTGGATATCCACATTGACATTGGGTGCGAATCCGTCCTGTGGTGGCAGCCGCATGCCGAGCGGAGAATGTGGCTCGTCGCCCGCATCGCTTTCAAGCGGCGCAATCGAAAAGCCCACGCCTTGGAAGTGCATCGGTGCGACCGGCTCTGCGGACGCCACCCCTCCCAGAACAACGACAGCGACGGCCACAACCGCGAGAACCTTCATGGTGAGACTCCAAACCCAGGACGTGACAAACGACGCCGAATGGCAAGCACCATACCACCCGACCACACGAGCGGGATCAAGACGCGCCCCGGTGCCCCCGGCAGCTCGGCAGCTCGGCACTCGGTCGGTGCCGTTGCTTGACAGGTGGGGTAGGCTGCTCCTGGGTGGAGGGGTTTGGGGGTTTACCTCGCGGAGTGGATCAATGGGTACCGTTTGCGGCATGCGTTTCCACGTCGTCGGCAAATGGGCAGCCACGGTCGGAGTGGCTCTGCTCGCGGTGGGCAGTGCGACGTGTGCACTCGCTGAAGAAAGTACGGCGACACCCCCTGCCTGGGCCTGGCCTGTTGCTGCCCTTGAGGCGACCTGCGCCGCGGTCGGCACCGACGGCACGATCTACGTCGGCACCCTCCGCCGCGGCGTAGGCATCGAAGCGCAGGCGTGAGCGTGCTCGCAGGCGAGCGCTGGCACCACTATCCAGCAGGCAAGGGGCCTGCTGGCCAGCGCGTGTGGGATATCGCCGAATGCCCCATCGATGGCGACGTATGGATTACCCATGACCTTGGCCTCAGTCGTTATGCACACGACCCAGGAACATGGAAACACTTCACCCGTGCTCAGGGGTTTCCGACGTGGCATGTGCGGTGCGTCGCCTTTGATGCCGACGGCACCCTCATCGTCGGCACGCAGACCGACGGGCTCTTGGTCGCCAAGCGGGAGGGCACCGACTATCCGAAATTCGAAAGCATCGAAGGGGCTGAGCATCTCACCATGCGCGCGACGGGCGACGGCCTGCCGAAGTGGCCTCGTGAAGACAGCCGTGACGCCAAGGTTGCCTTACGCGACGAGCTCACATGGGCTCGCGCGAAGCTCGATCGGATGCCAGCAAAAGAACCTGCTGTCATGGGCTTGCCCGACGACTGGCAGACCCAAGGCGATTGGATCGGCGCATACGGCCGGCACTTCGGGGTGCTCTGCGCGGGCCAGAGCCCAAACAGCATTCGCGTCGGTGACTTTAGCCCCCGGGTTCGGTATGCCCCCATGCTCGGGCCTCACCGAAAGAATTTCGTGCAGGAGCCGGACAAGAAGCGTCACGTCTACCGATACGTTCGTCCCGACTCCGTGCGGTATTGGGTCTGGGACAAGTTCACGGACGACCGCCGGGCACTCCAGTTGCCGCCAGGGTATGTGAAGGAATGGATCGAGAAGGAGATGCCGGAGTCTGACAAGGTCCGTGACAAGCCGGCCTGGCACCGGCGACCTGCTGGCATCGTGGACAACGCCCAGGACTATTCGCTCATGTTCGATGGTCCGCACCTCCAGATCGCCCTGGATGTTCCCGACGGCGTGTTTCAGGTGAGCCTGTATCTCCTGAACTACGACGGCAACCACGGGGCGAACCGGGCGCGAGATCACCGC
Organism: uncultured Candidatus Kuenenia sp.; assembly: GCA_964478275.1. Classification (GTDB taxonomy): domain Bacteria; phylum Planctomycetota; class Planctomycetia; order Pirellulales; family UBA1268; genus QWPN01. The sequence goes on along the minus strand of CAYZHH010000017.1, from coordinate 8,981 downwards.
CTGCGGGTCTATCACCACACCGCCCGTCATCTGGCCGACATCGGCGACACCGAGAGACTCCCGCTCCTCTATCAAGGCCGCGGCGTGGAGTTTTTTGGCGGCGTCTACAAGCGGATGCTCGTGCGAGGGCCGGTCAAGCTGGCAATTCAGGTGAACCGCAACCACTCCTACAACACCATGCTCAGCGGCATTTTTGTGGATACCTGGTCAGGCCCCGATGGCCCTACCACGCCTCCCGACGAAGCCTCCCTGGAATATCAGATCAAGAAGTAAGGTGCATGCTCCCATGACAAGCCCGCCTCTGGCCAATCTCTTCCACCGTGTCATCGTCGCCGGCCTCCTGCTCGCCGCTGGCCCGATCGGTGCGGCCGACCCGCCGCCGCTGCGGGACTACCACGCCGAGCGCGGCGAGACCCTCGCGGCGACGTGGTTGAATCAGGTTATGGAGCCGCCAGCCAAGCCGGTCGACAAGTACCTCCTCGAACTTCTTCTCACGCCCGTGGAGGAGCCTGAGGACAAGAAGAACTGACTCCGGGACTTCAGCAAGGATGCATCCGCGAGGGGTTGCCCGTGCCGTGGAGCCGGCGTTGTTTGCAAGCGCAGCCAGGATGGCGAAGCGCAGTAAACTCCGAGTGAGCGGAGGCCAGGATGGCAATCGTGTTCGGCACGGCGAATGCAGGATGACGGCCGCAACCCGCATTGGTTCGCCGGCGGTGACATGCTCGGAGCCTTCGCGACTTTGCGAGTGTGTTCTCGGGGATGATGGTGCGGTTCTTGGCCGCGCAAAGATGCTCGGCTCCTGCGCGTGCCCCCGACCGGCTCCTCAGCATCCGGGCTGAGACGGGCGGCACTCGAATCGCGCGTCTTGCGCGCAGCGTCGAACGCCGCAGGCGTTCAGACCTGCGGTGCCCCTATTTCGGCTTTCGTCTTGAAGCAATGAAGGCCTCGAGTTCCTTCAGGCTCGCAAGCCCGATGACGTAGAAGGAGGCCATTTGGAACATGCTTGAAGAGCCGGAAGAACATCTCGATGACCCACCGCTGCCGGTCGATCTCCGCGATCAGTTCTGCTGGAAGGTCAAGCCTGTTGGTCTCGACCCGAAGGGTTCCGTCACAGCGAGGCCCCTTCATCCCTCGGTAGCTTTCGCGCGGCTTCACCTCCACGCGAATCAGCCGAACAGGATTGCCAGGATGGCCGCTGCGAACGTCCGGCGATGCGACACGGGCAACCCCGAGCCGCCAGCCAGACCTCCCGCCGGCCGTGAAGCCAGACGTCACTCCGCGTCGCGGACGTACTTGTGGCACTGGACGCACTTGAGAGTCACATCCATCCAGGCGACCGTCGCGCCGTCGAGGTTTTTTGCTTTTGCCGCATCGCGAAGCGTTCCGCAGGCGCGGCGAAACTCGGCGCTCTGCCGCACATAGTCTTCGGTTTGGAGCACCTGCCAGTTGCTGTCGAGGCTCGCTAGCGCCAGCCCCTGAGCACCCTTCTCGATCAAATCAAAATCTTCGGTCGCCAGGCCCTCGAGCACGTCCTGCGAATGGACAAGCTTCGCCCGCATGAAGACTGCCACTTTGTCGGGCTCGGGCGGACCATCCGCGGCGATCGCGAGCATCCACGCGCCGCCTGCCATCAGGGCCACGGCCGCCAGCCACGCGGGCATCGCGAGACGGCTGGCAAGCAGCGCGCGGCTGGCATCGGTGGCGTCGGCTGGACAAGATCGGCGTGACAACATGGTCGCTCCTCGAGGTGGAAACCGGGGTCCCGCATTATCCCGCGCCGCGACTCGATCCAGCAACCCGGCGGACACGCTCCCCGCCGCGCGGCTATAACGACCCCGACCGATGTCCCCCCACCGCTCCTCCGGCCTTAGGTCCCGCATGTTCCAACTTTCACGCCATGGACTCCGCGTCGTCCCGCTTCTCTTCGCGATCGTCGCAGTGATCGCCACCCCGGCAGACGCGCAGCAAGTCGCCGTCGAGGAGTTCCGCCTCGAAAACGGCATGGAGTTTCTGCTCGTGCCACGCCGGGATCAGCCCAATGTCGTGAGCGCCGGCTGGGTGGCCCGCGTGGGCAGCGTCAACGAGCGGCCCGGCATCACCGGAATCAGCCACTTCTTCGAGCACATGATGTTCAAGGGCACCGACACGATCGGCACCCGTGACCCCGCGAAAGACGCTCGCTTCCGGGCTGAGCAAAAGGCGATCCGCGACGAGATCAATCGCATCGTGTGGACCAAGCAATACGACCGCTTCTTCAAGGGGGAGATCGACGACCCCTGGAATCCAGCCAACGACACCCAGCAACTTCGGGTGCTCCGGGCGCGTCTCGACGACCTCATCCGTGCCCAGCAGGGCCGCGGCCCCGGCGGCGAGGCGGCCGGCACGATCGTGAAAGACGAGTTTGACCAGGTTTACACCCGCGGCGGCGGCAGCGGGATGAACGCTTTCACGAGCAACGACATCACCTGCTACTTCATTACGGTTCCCTCCAATAAGCTCGAGCTCTGGGCTTGGATGGAAAGCGACCGTCTCAACGGGAGCGTGTTTCGCGAGTTCTATTCGGAGCGAGACGTCGTCCACGAAGAGCGACGGCTCCGCACCGAGAGCACGCCCACCGGCAAATTCGAGGAACAGTTTGACGCGATGTTTTGGGCTTCGAGCGGCTACTCCTGGCCGGTCATCGGCTGGACAAGCGATTTGAACAGCTACACCTTCGAGCAGGCCCAGGAATACTGGAACGTCTACTACCGTCCCGGCAACGTTTTTGGAGTGCTTGTCGGCGACTTTGATCCGGCTGAAGCCAAGAAGCTCATCACGAAGTATTTTTCGAGGCTGAAGCCGGGTGACCGCGCGCCGCCGCCAGTCGTCACGCTCGAAGTGCAACAGCTCGCCGAGCAGCGGATGATTGCCTCGGGCGACTTTCCGCCAGCAGTGGACATCCGCTATCACACCGTGCCTGCGGGCCACGCCGATTCCTACGCCCTCGACATGCTCGCCGAAGTCTTGAACGAGCGAACCGGACGGCTCTATGCCGGGCTCGTCGAAGGTCGCGGCATCGCAGCCGGGGCCTCCACCTATTCCGACACCCGGAAATATGCCGGGCTCTTTGCCGTGTCGGCCCAGGCCCGCGGCGACGCCACGCCAGAGGACCTCGAACTGGCCTGGTATGAAGAGCTCGCGAAGCTCCAGGCGGCAGATGTCCCAGATCGCGAGCTTCGCAAGGTAAAAAACCGAGTCGCGGCCGGCAACTTTCGCAAGCTCGAAAGCAACATGAATCTCTTTATCCAGTTGGCCTTCTCGGAGGCGCTGCTCGACTGGCGTGAGATCAACGAAGGCCCGGCGAAGTATGAGTCTGTAACCGCCGCCGACATTCGCCGTGTTGCGAAGAAATATTTCGATTCAACCAACCGCAGCGTGGCGATCTACCGCCGCAAGGCGAACTGATGCGTGGAGTGTGCATGAATAGGCGAATGTTCTTGGTGTTGGTGATGAGCCTCACACCGATGGCCGTGCGGGCCGCTGATCCTGCGAAGATCCCAGCGCGGCCCGAGCAGCTCGAGTTTGCGCCGCTGGCCTTCGAGCCCCCGGCAGCGGCCGACTACCGTCATGTGCTGACCGACGGCACGGTCGTGTTCCTGGCGCCGTCCAAGGAGCTGCCGCTCGTCAAGCTCTCGATCACGTTCAAGGGAGGCGGCTCGCTCGATCCAGCCGACGCGCCCGGCCTCGCTGCGTTCACGGCCCAGCTCATTCGCGAGGGGGGCACCGATGCGATGAAGCCCACCGAGTTTGACGAAGCGCTCGACTTCCTCGCCACGGAGGTTGGCGTCTCGGCCGGTGACACGTTCACGACCGCGTCAATGAACTGCTTGAAAAGCAACTTTGACGAGAGCTTGAAACTGTTTCTCGCGATGCTCCGCTCGCCCGGCTTCGATGCCGGCCGGCTCGACACCACAAAGGCTCAGCGGCTCGCTCAGCTTGCCGAGCGAAACGACGACGCCGCCGCGATCCTGGCCCGCGAGTGGAAACGGCTCGCCTTCGGGGCCGACCATTTTGAGGCGGCCGAACCGACCGCGGACCAGGTGAAGGCCCTCTCGCGAGATGCCCTCGCGGCAATGCACCAAAGAATCGTTCATCCGGGCAACGCGATCATTGCCGTATCGGGCGATTTTGATGAGAAGAAGATGCTCGCCGCGCTTGAGAAGGCTCTCGCGGGCTGGCAGCGGGGCCCGGATGCTCCCGATCCGGTCGCACCAACAGCAAAGCTCAGCCCCGGTCTCTACCACGTCCCCAAGGACATTCCCCAGGGCAAGGTGGTGATCGGCAAGCGCTCCATCGAGCGTGACGATCCCGATGCGATCCCGCTTGTGCTCCTCAATGAGATTCTTGGCGCGGGGGGCTTCACGAGCCGGCTCATGCAGAAGGTGCGCAGCAACGAAGGTCTGGCCTACTCGGTGCGGTCCACGATTCAGCCGCGGGTGACGTATCCGGGTGATTTTCGCGCGGGCTTTGAGAGCAAGAATGCGACCGTCGCGCTCGCCACCAAGATCGTGATGGACGAGATTCGTCGGATTCGCGAAGAGCTCGTGTCCGAGGACGAAATCGAAACAGCCAGGCGCGGCCTAGTCGAGACGTTCCCGCGGCAGTTCGAGAGCAAGCCTGCGATGCTCCAGGTTTTTGTGAACGACGAGTGGACCAAGCGGCCGGCCGACTTCTGGAAGACGTTTCGTACGAAGCTCGAAGCGGTCACCGCCGCCGATCTCCAGCGTGTCGCAAAGAAGCACCTCGATCCCGAAGCGATGGCGATCATCGTGGTCGGTGACTGGGATGCGATTGCCCCGGGCGATCTCGAGAAGCGGGCCAGCATGAAGGAGTTTTTCGGAGGGAAAGTAATCCACCTTCCCCTTCGCGACCCTCTCACGCTCGACCCCCTGCCGTAGCGGCTGGTGAGCGCCCCATCCGGCGTTCAGCCCGCGTACCTAAGGCCTGGTGGGCCCCGGGAATGCTACGTATGCCCGGGGAACGGGCTACCCAGCTCGAAGTTTCGAGCCTCACACAATTCTCACAAAACGCTCGTAATAGCCTAACTTGGACCAGGCATGCTTCCGCCCGTTGGAGCACCGGGTGAACGATCGCTCACCCATCAACCAGGAGGTCATGAGCATGCCAAGACAGGATTCGTCGGAGTCCAAGACGGGCACCGCGAAGAAAGACACCACGAACGAGGCTGATCCGGTTCGCGTCGCGGTCGGCATGCACAAGTGGATGCGGCGAACCGCGCGTAAGTCTTCTGCTTCAAGTCTCCCGGGGAACGACGCGGCCCAGGCGGCCGCTGACGCCCTCGCGCAGGTACTCGATCGAACGCGACTTTTTGACTGATATTCGCTCCCCCATCGGCCCCCAGGCCACTCACCGAAAACTAACAGGTGCCGACGGTTGGTTGCTGTTAGCTTGTTCCCGAATTCGTCCTCCAGAAATCGTTCTGGCGAACGAAGATTCTCCAAAAAGGAAAAGGATTTATTTCTTTATGCGTCATTATTCTCCATCCCTGTCAGCTCGGCGTGGCTTCACGCTCGTCGAGTTGCTTGTTGTCATCGCCATCATCGGTCTGTTGGTGGCGATCCTGCTCCCGGCTCTTTCGGCGGCCCGTAACTCCGCCCAGGCGGCGGGCAGCGGTTCGAACCTGAGCACCTTCGGCCGTGGCTTCATGATCCACTCGACCGAAGACAAGAGTTCGCGGATGTGCACCGGTGCCTTCGACCACCTTCGCGACGGTGACGTTCGCAAGGTGGGCTGGGTGGCCGACATCATCAAGGTGAAGGTCTCGAATCCTGGCAAAGCTCTCGACCCTGCCAATGTCTCGACGGTGAATGAGAAGGTGGCCGACTACATCGGTGCCCTCAACACCACGAAGGCCAACGGGGTGCGGTGGAAGACACAGACCACGAACACTCACTTCGGTGGTGCCAACGGCCCGACCGACATGGTGACGCCGGGATTGGACTTCCAGGCTCGGAAGAACAAGCTCTGGGAAGACGGCTACAACACCAATTACGCCACCACATGGCATTTCAGCCGCGGTGACATGGTTGCCGGCACGGATGGCAAGATCAACTCCGACCTCAAGGCGAACCCCGTCGCGTCCGATCCCTCGAAGTGCCCGCTCGACGGCGACGGCCCTCTGACGGAGAAGAAGCTGACGGGTGGTGGCGTGAGCCGTGACCGGGTTGCCCTCATGGGTGCCTCCCGCAACGGCGACGGTGCTGATGCCCTGGTGACGGATGCCGTGTTCACTTCCTTCAACACGTTCTTCGGGACCGACCAGAAGATGGTGACGACCGGTGGCATCCTCGTCGAGTCGTTCACGGACGGCATGAACTGCGTGTTCACCGACGTGGCGCTCGGTGGCTCAGTGGATGAGAACATCCACGAGATCAATGACATCGTTCCGATCCACGGTGCTCGTAAGACGCTCGTGGGTGCCAACACGCTCCTGACGAGCGGGTATGCCCAGGTGCTCTTCGGCGACGGCCACGTGGCCAAGATCGTGGACGAGGCTGGCTACGAGGACAACCCGGATAGCTGGCTCGGCCCCTACAAGACGGGCGGCGTGCCCACGGCCAGCGCGTACGAGATCAACAAGAGTGGCTACGACGAGGTCCGCGAGCTGATCTGGTTGCACCAGATCGGCAATTCGTCCGGCGGCGTCGGCGGCGGTTCGGTCGAATGATCGACGGCCTTCGGGCCCCTCGCAAGTGAAAGCCGCGGCCGCCTTCGGGCGGCCGCGGCCGTTTTGCGGTGATGCTATGCTCGCTTGAGCGCCCCCCGATCCACCGGAATCTGCCGTGTCCACTGCCACTCTGACTCAACACGTTCCCGAAACCTCCCTGGGCGACTCAGCCGCGGCCCGTGCGGTCGATGCCAACCGCGATGTGAAGCTGGCCTGGTGGCTGCGTGCCCAGATCGCAGCCACGCTTCTCGGCGGCACGCTCCTGATCTGCTCGATGATCGCTGGCTGGCTGTGGCAGCAGCCCTTCTTCTCGGCGGTGCCCGCGGCGATCGCCGTGATCCTGCTCGGCGGTCCGCTCGTCGTGACCGCGGCCCGCGACCTCGTGCGCGGCAAGGCCGGCCTCGATGCGCTGGTGGCCCTGGCGGTCTTGGGCGCGCTCTCCACCGGCCAATACCTCGAGAGCGCCGCGGTGGCGTTCTTCATGATCGTCTCCTCGCTCATCGAGAAGCGGACGGCCGCGGGCGCCGAAGCAAGCATCGAGTCGCTTGTGCGGCTCGCGCCCACCAAGGCCAGCAAGCTCGTGACAGCCCCGGCCCAAGGCGAGCCCACCGAGGTTTTCGTCGAGGCCACGGCGCTTCGGCCGGGCGATGTGGTGCGGGTGCGGCCGGGCGACACGATTCCCGCCGACGGCCAAGTCATCCGCGGCGCGAGCACCGTGAACCAGGCGAGCGTGACCGGCGAATCGGTGCCGGCCGACAAAGCCCTCGGCGACGATGTCTACGGCGGCACAATCAATGTCACCGGCGTCCTCGACGTGGCCGTGACGAAGGCGGGCGCCGACACGCTCTTGGGCCGCGTCAAGGATCTGATCCTTCAGGCCGAGCGCACCCGCACCCCGATCATGCGGCTCATCGACCAGTACGCGGCCTGGTACACGCCGACGATCCTCATGATCGTGGGCGTCGTGCTCTTCTTCGCCCTCAAGAGCCAGCCCGACACCGCCTTCAACCGGGCGATCGCCATGCTCGTGATCGCCTGCCCAAGCGCCCTGATCCTGGCAACGCCGACGGCGATGGTGGCTGGTCTCTCCGCCGCCGCCCGGCTCGGCGTGCTCATCAAGAGCGTGGCCACGCTCGAGGCAGCCCGCGACATCTCGGCGATCGTGTTCGATAAGACGGGCACGCTCACCACGGGCATCCTGGCCGTGACGCGGCTGGCGCCGGCCGACGGCGTGGAGCCAGCCGAGCTATTGGCGGCTGCGGCCGCGGCCGAGCAGAACAGCCGCCATCCCGTGGCCCGCGCCGTGACTGAAATGGCTCGTCAGGCCCGTGTGTCACTTCCGGATACGGCGCGGTTCGAGGAAGTGGCGGGCAAGGGCGTGGTTGCGGAGTTTGCCGACGGCTCGGTGGTGATGGTCGGCCGAGCCACGTGGCTTGCGGAGACACTCGAACACATCGACCGCGAATCCCTCGAGACGGTGCAGACGTCGAGTGAGGCCGATGGGCTCTCGGTGCTCCATGTGGTTCGCGATGGCCGGCCGCTCGGCTGGATCGGCCTCGAAGACAACGCTCGGCCCGAGGCGGCCGGCGCCGTGGACCGGCTGCGGGGCATGGGCATATCGCGGCTGGTGCTCCTCACGGGCGACCGTACGAGTGTGGCCCGTCGCGTCGCCGGCCAGATGCACTTCAGCGAGTTCAAGGCGGAGGTCCTACCGCATGAGAAGCTCGAAATGGTGGATGCCCTGAAGGCAGCGGGCCACCGCGTGGCGGTGATCGGCGACGGCGTGAACGACGCGCCGGCGCTTGCGGCGGGTGATGTGTCGATCGCGATGGGCGCCGCCGGCAGCGACGTGGCCATTCATTCCGCGAGCATCGCGCTGCTCAATAGCAACCTCGACCGCATCCCGTTTCTCATCGATCTCTCGCGACGGACAATCTCCGTGATCCGTCAGAACATGGTGATCGGCGGGCTCTTCATTGTGGTGTTCATGTCGCTGGCGGGTGCAGGGCTCGTGTCACCGGTCCTGGCCGCGCTCCTCCATGTGGTGAGCGGCCTGGCGGTCGTCTTCAACTCCGCTCGGCTCATCCGCTGCGGCGAAGACATCGAGCAAGCCGAAGCCGCCCGCCTGCCCGTCCAAGCGTAGTGCGTGCTGCGATTCGCTCAAAAAACCAGTGATTTCGGTGGCCGGCAAGAACCTGTCTTCGGCTGCTTGACGAAGCCCCCCGTCATGCCATAGCCTCCGCGGGCATTGGGG
>CAYZHH010000016.1:0-22017 GCA_964478275.1 uncultured Candidatus Kuenenia sp. | reverse complement strand
CCATCCATGGCCCCGGCGGCCTTCGCGGCCCTCCGGCCGCTGCTCGCACCTCCGGATGCTTCACGGCCGGCGGGCCATCCATGGCCCCGGCGGCCTTCGCGGCCCTCCGGCCGCTGCTCGCACCGGATGCTCGCTTGCTCGTACGCGTGGTGGTGTGGTGCGCCCGAGCAGCCGGGGCGCTCGCTGTTTGCGTCCGCTGTGCGGCGGGGTGCGCCCAACGCGACGAATCGCTGCCTGGGCACGCAGCGGCCGAAGCCCGCGCAGCGTGCCAAACTGCCTGGCACTGCAACCCCGAGCTGCGGCTCATCAGGCAACCGCAGCGAATGTGCATCACCCCATGGCGAGCACCACCGCAAGACTTGCGGCACTCAGGATCGTGCTCACCACGATGCCCGCCGCGGCAAGCGGCTCGTCGCCACCGAGCTGCGTCGCGAGCACGTACGACGCCACCGCCGTGGGCGTGGCGGCGTAGACGAGCACCACCTGCCGGTCGATACCGTGAATGCCCAGGAGCACGCAGCAGCCATACGCAATCACGGGAACCACGCCACACTTGATGATCGCCCCGCCGACGGCCAAGCCCAGTCGACCGTGCACCGGGTGAACCACCATCGCCCCGCCAAGGCTCAGAAGCGCGAGGGGCGCGGCGGGCTTGGCGAGCAGGCCGAGCGTGGCCATGGGCACCTGGCCGAGGGTGACACCGAACCACCACAGGGCGATCCCTCCGGCACTCGCGATGAGAAGGGGATTGGTCAGGAGTGACTTCCAGAGCATCCGACCCGTGGCCCCGATCTCTGCGTCGCCATGGCCGTAGTGCTTCGCGCCGACGAGCACAAACACGCCGACGACGTTAAAGAGCAGCATGGTCGGCGCGAGCACGATCGCGGCTTTCGCCATCGTGGTGGGCTCGCCGTTGACCACCAGATCGATCACCGGCAGACCGACAAACGCCAGGTTGCCACGCATCGCCGCCTGAGCAAACACGCCAGACACGTCCCGCGTCATGCGCACCGCTTGCGTGACAACCAGCGCGAGGGCCACGCCGCCGAGCGTGGCGATCGCCAGCGCCAGCGTCATCCATCCGGCGTCGCCCAGTCCACCGGTCTGCGGTTCCAGGAGCGAGTGGATGATCATCGCGGGCAGGCATACCCAATACGTCAGCCGGTCAAGCGATCGACGGACGGTGTCGTCATAGAGCCCGAAGTGCAAGAGTGCCGCGCCGATGGCAACCAGCAGGGCGAGCGGAACGAGGGAAGTGAGAATGACGTGCACGCGGGGATGATACTCGCTTGAAGTCGTTACGTCCGCGTTACTGCCATCCCCCCGCCGCCGCTGCTACCATCCCACTCGACCTTCACCTTCTGGAAACCATCTTCATGCCATCGCTTCGCTTCGCCGCCTTCGCACTTGCCATGACGTTCACGTCGGTCGCCACCGCAATGGCCGGTGACGCCAAAGCCATCACCCACGCTGGCACGGTCGATTCCGTGACGCTCTACCGCGGCCAGGCGATGGTCTCCCGAACCGTTCCGGTTGATGCGCCCAGTGGGGCCGTCGAGCTCGTCGTGCCTGACCTTCCGTCGGGAGTCGTGCCAGACAGCCTTTTTGCGGAGGGTACCCAGGGGCTTCAGGTGCGTGCGGTCCGTTTCCGCACCCGGGCGGTCGGCGCGGCTCCGCACGAGGAGGTCCGCAAGCTCGATGAGCAGGTCGAGGCTCTCCAGGCAGAGCGTCAACAGATCGCCGCTTCGCTCGCGCTGGTCGCGCAGCAACTTCAATACCTCGACAAGCTCGAGGGCTTCGTGGCTCCCACCGCCCAGGCGGAATTGACCAAGGGAGTGCTGGATGCCGAGCAGTTGATGAAAGTGACCGAGTTCACCTTCTCGCGACGTCTGGAGGCCACGAAACAGCGGCTCGCGCTCGACCAACGGCAACGCAAGCTCGCCGAGGAGATGAACCTTCTCGAGCGGAAACGCGCCGAGCTGACGACAAACTCCTCGAAGACGCTTCTCGAGGCGGTCGTGTTTCTCGACAAGAAGGTCAACGAACCGGTGGCCCTGAAGCTCAACTACCTTGCGGGAGGCTGCGGATGGAGCCCGTCGTACAATTTCCGCGCGGTGGCCGAGGCCAAGACCGTGGGGGTGGAATACAACGCCATCATTTCGCAGCGGAGTGGCGAGGATTGGGATGACGTCTCGCTCACGCTCTCAACCGCCTCACCGGTGCTCAGTGCGAGGGGCCCGGGCCTCGCGCCGTTCGAAGTCACGCTGGCGGCAGCCGCGCAGGTGATGCCAGGCGGGAAGGCGGGTGCCGACGCCCTTGCATCGCAGCAAAACGCGGCTGTCTCCCAGCAGTTCAAGGGCATTCAGCAGCAGAGGCAGGAAGCCCAGCAGGGGCAGGTTCAGGCATATGGAAACAGGGCCTCGCTCGACAACGCCTGGCGGTTCAACATGGCCGCCAACGGTGCCCAGGTGCTCGAGCTCGTGTGCCCCAGCGACGCGCTTCGCACCCTCGAGCAGGAGTCGCCTACGGTCGGTGAAGGGCCAAGCATCGACTATCGGCTGCCGAACCGGATCAGCATGGCCAGCCGCGACGACCAGCAGATCGTGCAGGTTATGCGTGCCGACCTGGAGGGCTCGCTCACCCACGTGGCCACGCCCGTCTTGACCACCTATGTCTACCGCGAGGCGGAGATCGTCAACACGAGCGACGAGGATCTGCTCGGCGGGCCGATCAGCGTCTACCTCGATGGCCGCTTCGTGGGCCGCGGCGAGATTGGCACGGTGGCCCGAGGCCAGACGTTTGTAGTGGGCTTTGGCGCCGACCCGCAGTTGCGGGCCCGTCGCGAGCTTGTCACGAAGGACGAGCTGGTGCAGGGTGGGAACCGTGTGCTCTCGTTCGACTACCGGCTCACGATCGACAACTTCAAGCGGGAGCCGGTGAAGGTTCGCGTGATCGACCGTCTGCCGTTCGCCCAGCGTGAGAACGAGATCAAGGTGACGCTCGACACCGGCAAGCGGAAGCTCTCGGACGACGCGTTCTATCTCCGTCGCGAGCGTCCCCGTGGCATCCTGCGATGGGATGTGGAAGTGCCCGCCGGTGCTGCTGGCGAGAAGGCGGCTGCAGTTGATTACGACTACACCCTCGAATTCGCCCGCAACCTTCAGATCACGAGCCCTGAAGCCGGCGACGAACAGGCCGGCGGGCTCCAGCGGGAGCTCGAGGAACTGGAAAACTTCCGGCAGTACCGGAAGTAAACGGGAGTGGTCATCGGTCGCTGCATTGTGGGTTCATTCGCTTTGATGCCACTCTGCCGTCCGCCGCAAATCGGATGCCGATCGTCCCGGGAGCGGCGGCTATGCGAGCGCGGCTTCGGTCGCGGCAAAGATCGTTTCGAACTCGGCGCGGGTGCGGGCGGTGATCTCCTGCACGTCGGCAACAAGCGCATCGGGGGCTTCGTACCCAAGCAGGTGGGCGAGCTTCCGCTGCTCCTCCGGGTCCGATGGGAAATCATGACGGCCCGCGGTATCGAGCAGCCGAAGCCGACCCTCGATCGCCCGCAATGTGCGGTAGGCACGTTTGAGAAACGTCATACGTTCTTCTGTGAGATGGCCCGCCGCGTGGAGCGCCACGAGGCCCGCGAGGGTCTCCGTGGTCCGCAGGGAGCGGTTCTTACCACCGTGCACGAGTTGGAGCATCTGCACGATGAACTCGATATCGACGACCCCTCCGGGGCCCCGCTTGAGGTTCGAGACCTTCGCCCCCTCCTCCATCCGATACCGCATCCGACGAATGCTCTCCACCTCGGCCGCCGTCCACGTGCGGTTGAAGGTCGCCCCATCGATGATCCTTCGAGCCTCCGCCGCAGCGTCTTCGGCACCGACCACCAACCGCGCCTTCACGAGCGCCTGCCGCTCCCACACCGCCGCGGGACCGTCGGGGGCGAAGTAGCGGGCAAACTCAGCGAGTGAGATGGCCGGTGGACCACTGCGACCCGACGGCCGGAGCCGCGAGTCCATCTCATAGAGCCGTCCCTGCGGGCCAAACTCGTTGAACGCCCGCGTCGTGCGTCCCGCGAGCTCGCCGAAGAAGTGGGCGTTGCTCGTGCCGGCTGCGGGACGACGCCGATGCCGCGACTCCCCGTCGTGGTCGTACAGAAACACGACGTCGATATCGCTGGCGTAGTTCATCTCGCGGCCGCCGAATTTTCCCATCGCGAGCACCACAGGAGCGGCGCGCGCTCCCGCTCGCGGCCCCTCCGCCACCTGCGGCTCGCCCAGCTTCTCCACGAGACGCTCTTCCTCGATCGCCACCACTCGGCGAACGAGCGTCTCGGCGATTGCCGTGAGGGCAGCCGTCGTCGTCTCGGCATCCTGGCGGCCAAGGACGTCCCGAACCCCCACGCGAAGCTGCTGTGAAGCCTTGAACGCATGGAGGATCGGCGCGGCATCCACCGCGCCGTAGCAGAGATCGGCGAGGCCGGCCTCGAGCTCGGCTGGGATCGGAAGCCGCGCGATGAGAAGGCTGTCGAGCAACTCGTCGATCATGCCCGGACTCGTCACGAGGAGCCTCGCGAGAAACGGACTCGACGCACACAACTGCACGACCATGTCGAGGGTTTGCGTGCTGGAGCTGAAGAGCTCCCAGAGCACGCCTTTGCCCCCGAGCGAATCGCTCACATCGCGGAGCGTGACGAGCGTCGCATCAGGGTCGGGCGTGCGGCCAATCGTCGCCAAAAGCCGCGGCGCGATCGCCGCCAGAAAATGTCGGCAGCGGCGGGTCGCGAGGAACCGTACCCGCTCCTCCGCGAGCGCCACGACCGATCGGTACGCGGTCAGCGGATCACGAAATCCGTGTCGGCCAAGCACGTCGCGGATCGTCTCCTCCGACGGCTCCGGATCGAGCACGAGATCGACCTCCGGCTCCGGCGGCGCGTCGTCGGGAAACGCATCGTGGAGAAGGTGGTCGAGAATTCGACGGTTCAGGTCAGCTGCCTCGACGAGCGCCGTGCGAAGTCGGTCACGCCCCTCGGGGCCTGGCGGCTCACCGCACCGCACGGCCAGGCGGCCAAGCTCGACGGAGTCATCTGGCACGAGATGGGTCTGCCGGTCATAGAGCACCTGGAGGCGATGCTCGACCGTCCGCAGGAAGGTGTAGGTCCGCTCCAGAATCTCTCGCTCTTGGTCGGTGAGGCTTCCCGCAGCGGCGAGGCGGCGAATGGCCTCGAGCGTGTTGGGCGTGCGGACTGCTGGGGCATCGCCGCCGCCGAGCAACTGCAGGAACTGGATCGTGAACTCCACATCGCGAATCCCCCCGCGACCCTCCTTCACGTCAGCCGCGTCGGTGCCAGCGCGGATCGCCCGCCGCTCGATCCGCCGCTTGAGCGCCTTGATGCCGCTGATGTCGGCCCGCGTGAGCCAGCGGCGATAGACCCATGGCTGGAGCTCCGAAAGAACTCGTCCGCCGAGCACCTCGTCGCCCGCGATGCACCGCGCCTTCACCCAGGCCTGCCGCTCCCATGTGCGTCCGTAGCGGTCGTAGTAGTGGAGCATCGCATCGTGCGAGAGCGACGCCGAACCCGCCGAACCATGCGGCCGCAGACGCAGATCGACCCGGTACCCTGCCCCGTGCGGCGACGACGCTGAAACAAGCCGCACGGTCTCCTTCACAACACGGTCGAAAAACTCCTGCGTCGTACACGGCTTTGGACCATCCACGCGGCCGTCCGCGGAGTGAACGAAGACGAGATCGATGTCGCTCGAGTAGTTCAGCTCCGCACCGCCAAGCTTGCCCAGGGCGAGCACCGCGAGCGTGGCTCGGGCACCGTCGGGCCCACGCGGCACGCCCCGCTGCCGCTCAATGGTCGCCATCGCCGTGCGGACCGCCGCGGCGACGATGCAGTCGGCCACATGCGAGAGCTGGGCAACGACGGTCTCGAGTCGATTGCCGGAGACGATATCCCCGTACGCGATCCGCAGCGTCTGCCGCCGCCGGAATCGTCGCAGCGCCGCGAGCACCACCTCCGAATCATCGCTGCCGCCGATCTCGGCAGCGAGCATCGCGGCGAGCGCCTCCTTCGACTCGGGGCGACCGCGGCCAAGGCGGACATCCTCCCATGCCTCGGGATCGGCGATGACCGCGTCGGCGAGAAACGGACTCGCCGAGAAGAGCGACAGGAGCACGCCCAGGCTCCCGGGATCGCGCTCGAAAAGCGTGGCTGTGGAAAGCGGGCTGCGTACCGCTGCGATGAATCGGCCAAGCGTCACAAAAACGCGGTCGGGGTCGCTCACCGTCGGGAGGATGCTCGCGAACTGGTGGCAGACGCTGGTGATGAGGTCGAACGTGAGGCCGTGGTCCGCCAGCCCGGTGAGCACGCGGTGCGCGAGCGACGGATCGGCAAGCCCGGCGGAACGACCCCATGCTGCTGCAGCGTCGGGATCATCGAGCAGCGGACAGCCACCAGGAGGCGGCGGAGCAGAGGCGTGGGCGCGCAGCATGAACAGGTTCCCCGAGTGCAGCCGCCTCGCCGCTCGACGTAGTCTAGCCACTCGGGGGGCGATTGCTCCAATAGAAGCCCCTCGCGTAGAAGCCCCTCGCGTAGAAGCCCCTCGCGTAGAAGCCCCTCGCGGAGAGCGAGGGGACGGCGGGTTGTTGGGCGAGCCCGCACATGATGGCAAATGAGATGGCCTTCCACCCGCCGTCCCCCGGCTAGCGCCGAGGGCTTCTATTGTTCAGCGCGATTGAAGCAGCAGATGAGAATGGCCGCGACCGCCCGAGGATAGAGCGCCGAGGGCTTCTATTGCTGAGCGCGATTGAAGGCTGTTGAGGTCGCCGTAGAAGCCCCCCCGAGCGGCACTACCCGCGCGACGGCGGAGCGATCTGGTACACGACGGGAGTCGCTTCGTCCGTAAACGACAGCCCGTCGAGCGGCACCGCGTCTGCCAGGCCGTCAGCCACCGTGCCCGAGAGCGACCACGCTGCGACATCGTCGATATCCACGTCCACGAGCCGGCCAATGAGCCGCTGCGGGGCGTCGAACACGACAATGCGATCACACATCGTGCGGCCCGAAAGCTGGACCGTGTCGTCGGGCCCGACCACAATCTCCAGCCTCTCATGCCGCGCGGAGAACCCTTCGACGAGCACCTGCCGGCGGGTGCCGATGAACCGAAGATTGCCCGCGAGGCTCGCGTCGGTCTGCGCGTCGAGCAGAAGCTGGTTTCGCTCCTTCTTCACGTTTTCGGGCACATCGTCCGGCAGCCGCTCATAGGCCTTCGTGCCGGGCCGCGGACTGTACTTAAAGATATAGCTGTTCTTGAAGTCGGCGGTGCGGACGAGGTCGAGCGTGAGCTGGAATTCCGCGTCGGTCTCACCGCAGAACCCCACGATGAAATCGCTGGTCACCGCCGCTTCGGGGATGGCTTCCCGTACGCGGCCGAGCATCTCCATGTATTCCCCGATCGCGTAGCCCCGCTTCATCCGCGCCAGCACCGCGTCGGAGCCGTGCTGGGCCGGCACATGGAGATAATGAGACACCTTCGGCAGATCGCGGACCGCCGCGATGAGGTCGTCGGTCATGTCCCGCGGGTAGTTCGTGAGAAACTTGATCCGGTCGAGACCCTCGATCCCATCAAGGATCACGAGCAGGTCGGCAAGTCGCGTGGTGCGACCACCATCGACATACTTGTAGGAGTTCACGGTTTGGCCGATGAGCGTGATCTCACGGCAGCCGTCGGCCACGAGTTTCTGGGCTTCGGCCAGGATCGTCTGCGGGGCCCGTGCCTGCTCCGGCCCGCGCACATGCGGCACAACACAAAACGCGCAGAACTTGTCGCAGCCCGTCTGCGTGCGGATGAACGCCTGAAACGGCGTGGGCCGCATCGCCGGATCACGATCGGGGTCGTAGCTCTCGAAGGATCGTGCGATCACATCGCGGGCGGCCCCTTTGCGTTCGAGGCTCACCTCCATCCGCGGCCCGCTGCCGGCGAGCACGCCGTCCACGAGGGACGGCACCTGATGGAGCTGCCCCGGCCCCACAATGAGATCGACCCACGGGGCCCGGCGGCGGATCAGGTCTTGATCCTTCTGAGCCATGCAGCCCAGCACGCCCACGACGATCTTGGAGTTTTTTTCCTTGAGAACGCGGATGCGTCCGAGGGCCGAGTAGATCTTGTCTTCGGCATGCTGCCGCACCGAGCAGGTGTTGTAGAAGATCGCATCGGCGCCGCCTGGCCCCGTGGCCATTTCCCATCCCTGACGGCGCAGCGCCGCCACGACGAGCTCGCTATCGAGCACGTTCATCTGGCAGCCCACGGTTTCGATCCACAGTCGCTTCATAGGGATGGCAGTGTAGCAATGTCCCGCGGTCGTCTATTCGCCGTTGTGGATACGAACGAACCGACTGATGACGTCGCATATTACCGCGTAGCGCTGCAAGTCCGGCACGTTCAGAGCGGTGAGGAGCTGATCGACGCTCCGCACCTGATCCATGTCGGGCAGAAGGTATTGCCCCTCCTCCTCGGGCCGGCGCCGTGGACGGGCCGCACGGTCTCCCCGGTGCACGTCCTGCTGATTGGCAGACGTTTTTCCTCGGAAGCGATCAAAGTGGAAGATCCGGTATCGGCTGGCCGCATTCAGTGGGATTCTCCCCGTTCGCTTGATGCGTTCCGCGATCGCATTGTCGCAACCGAGTGTTCCGATTTCAAAATCGCAGTCGGGCACATCAAAGGGCGCCTGAAAAATCCAAGCGTCCTGCGAGTTGGCGCAGCCGATCCTCTCGAAGCCCGGATCTCTGAACACGCGGCCGTCGATGTCCCATTCGAATCGAGAGAGGCACAAGACGACACCGCTGGCGAGCAAGCCGAGGTCGCCCCAGTTGGATGAAGGATCAAGAAAAATATCCAGGTTCATGATGGCGACGACCTGATCCTTCAGATGCTCGTTGGCGTAGGCGAAGGCATCCTGGTACGTCATCCATCGATTCACGCGATGCTCCTGAACCTTCGCATGGGTCCGGAACTCATCGGGCACGATCGTGTGATGTTCGACCAGATTATGAATCGCGACGATGGCCGGATGAGCGAGATTTCGCCTCAGGCACTCGTCGAATTCCGCCTGTCGCTGCGGCCGCGGATCGTTGCAGTACTGAATGATCAGGTGAATGCCGGCCATGGGCTGAAAGACTAGGTCAATTCCCGGCCGTATGCGAGAGCGGACCCCTGGTGTGCGGCCCCTTGGGAATGAATCGCCCCGGCAGAATGTGGATGGCTTTCCCAGCCGCCGATACACTCGCGACGCTGCTCGACCACCCGCGTGCCCCGAGCGGCGAAGGATCACCAGACCATGCCACCTCGTGCCAACCGGCCGCGCCGGATTTTGTGGATCCTCAACCACACCACTCTCATGGAGTGGGAGGTTCCCATGCTCCTGGCGGAGGGCTTCGAGGTGTTCGTGCCTAAGGTTCTTCCCGTTGGCCCCAATGGCCGCACGGCCACGGTCACCGACGTCTACGACGCATCGCTTACGATCCCGGCCGCCGACATCGCCCACCTGAACACGGTCAACTTCTACGACCAGCCCCTTTCCCGCCGCACCGCCGAGACGATCAACCGCCACTTCGACGTCGCCATCGCTGCATCGATCTATCCCGGCCTCTACTACCTCATGCGGTGCTTCGAAGGCAGGATTTTCATGCGGGCGTTTGGCCATGCCGGCGACTTCGACTACGAGTCGGCCACGGCAACGATTCCCTTCGACACGCTCGACGCCTCCTCATTCACTCAAGCGACAACCTGGCCCAGGCGCCTCCTCGCCCGCCTCAGAAACCGGCTGCCCATCGAAGACCGCCCTGTGTTTCGCAACGTCGTCATGACGGAAATGACGCGGGTCCGCAGCCGGCTTCACCTCGCCGCTGCCTACGAGCAGATCATCGATCATGAGCGGCCGTTCCTGCGGCGGCGATCCGTATTCATGCCGCTCGCCCTGCCCGACTCCCTCCTGGCCGGCGACGACTCGTGGACGGGGGGCGAGGACCGCATGCTCTTCATCTGTCCGAACATCGATCAGATCGACTACTACCGACGGATCTATCTGCGGTTCCGCGCGGAGCTTGGCGAGATTCCTTCCTGGATCGCCGGCAGGCAAGACCTTCATGGCGTGGATTCGCCACTCGCGACCCAAGATGAGAGGATTCTCGGCTACATCCCCCGCGAACGACTCGACGAGTTGCTCCGCCGCTGCTTCTGCATGTTCTATCACTCGCAGGAGCCGCGGCACCTTCACTATCACCCTCTGGAGGCGATCGCGACGGGGCAGCCGCTGGTATTCATGGCGGGCGGCTTACTCGAGGCGCTCGGCGGTGCCGACCAGCCAGGCCTGTGCCGCACCTATGCCGAGGCCCGCGAGAAGATCGGCCGGCTCCGCGATGACGACCACAGCCTGCGGAATGCGATTCGCTCGAAGCAGCAGGCCATCCTCGCCCATTTCGAGCCCGCATCCTGTGCCCGTGCGTGGCGAGAAAACTTCCTGCCCATCGTCCGGGGAACCACGTCGTGAGTGTTGATCCACTCCCTCCGGTCGATCTCGTCGCGTCAACGCCGGACGCGTTTCCCCGCATCCATCCCATGGTCAAACGTCCTTTATGAAACTGCTCGTGTGGCATCCGGTGTATGTGCTTGGCGGCGGCCTCGAGGTCCTGCGGCGGATGGTCGCCGCGCTCGGTCGCCACCCCGCCATCGACTCGATCACGCTCGCAGCCAATCGACGGTACTCGAACGCGGCTCTCGCCCCGCTCGCGCTCGGCCGCCGCGTACGGATCGTCCGCGTCGATGTCGGAACGCCGCTGGCAGCACATGCCGCCGGCCACGACGTGGCCTACATTCCCTGGCCGCACGGCACGCCACACATGCCCGCGGCGCTTCCGAAGGTCTGCGTCTTTCAAGACACCATCCTGATGGATGCCCTCGGTGGCCACGCCACGCGCGACTTTCTGGAGGGCATAGCCCGCGGTGTGCGGGAGACGATCGCCTATCACGACCACATGATCGTGACGTCGCACTACACGCGACGGCGCATTCTGGAAACCGCCGGCAGCGACCACGCCGATCGGATCAGCGTGCTGCCACACATGGCAACGGAACCGGATCTCGCGGCGGATGCCCCCACGGCCACCTTGCCGTGGAACATTCGCCCGCCCTTCATCGTCTATCCTGCGAATGCCTCGGAGCACAAGAATCACGAGACCCTCATGCTCGCCCTGGCCCGTCGTCGCCGCCGCGATGTGCCCGTGGTGTTGTATGGCTACGGCATCGAACAGATCGGGGCCGCGGCGCTCGCCGAGCAGGCCCATGTGAACCGGATCAACCGTCTCATTCGCGACCGTGGGCTGGTCGCGGGCCGCGACTTCAAGAGCCTCGGCTACGTTGACGACCCGACGGCCACGGCGCTCCTCCGGTCTGCTATGGCGCTCGTGATGCCGACGCGAGCCGAGGGCATGGGGCTGCCAATTCACGAAGCCATCGACTCTGGCGTGCCTGTCATCTGCTCCGACATCGAAGTGCTCCGCGAGCACTACGACCGCCGATCTCGCGCGATCCGCTGGATCGATCCTGAGTGCCCCGCGGCGATCGCCGACGCCCTCGACGACGCCTGCGACCATGCCGACGAACGCCGCGCTTTGGCAGCCGACAACAGCGGGTGCGGCCGCACCTGGGACGACCTGGCCGCTGCGACGGTCGCGATCCTGCGCGAGGCCATCGCCGGCTACGACCCAGGAGCACCTGCGTTTGTGCCCCCGGTTGCGAGCCTGCCCCCAGCAGCGGAGCGACGCTTCGGAACCTGGCGCTTCCGCGGGCCGCGGCGATTCTTCGGGAAGATCGCCAGAAAAATCGGTCTGTCCCGCGACTAGCCGGGAACGCGGAGGCAGGACTCGATGCGGATCGGAATCTGGTGTGCCTACGGTCGCACGCTATCACCTACCGAAGGGATCGGCGTCTTCACCCACGGGCTCGCCCGCGGCTTGGCGACCCTGCCCGGCGTGGATGACGTTCAGTTAGTGATCCACGCCGGCGACGATCGGCTCGTGGCAACCACCGTTGACGCAGGTGGAGGCAGAATCCACGTCGCAGCGGTCGAGCGTCAGGCATGGCTCGACCGCTGGCGGTGGAAACTCACGCGCCGCCGCCACCGCCAGCTCTGTGACCGGATCGCCGCGGGTGCCAACGACCCCCGACTCACGGCCCAACGCGACGCGACCGAGCGGTCGATCGAGCGGCTCTTCGCGCGGCAGCGAATCGTGACGCCACCCGGCGCAGCGGCTCGCGATGTCTGGCTTCTGCCTCACGTCGCCGTCGATCGGATCCTCAGCGCACCGAGCGTTGTCGTGGTCCACGACATGGTGCCGTTTCACTTCGCTGGCGTGATCAAGGCCAGCGACATGGAGTCGTTCCGACGTCGTACGCAGCGCGTCGTGGAAAACGCGGCGTTGGTCGGCACGATGTCGCAGACAATTTGCGACGTCGACATCGTCGGCGTGCTCGGCTGCCCGCGCGAGAAAGTGCGGATCGTGGCTCCGGCGCCGCCAAACGACTTGGGAACACCCGTCGACGAAGCCACGCTTCTTGCCGTCATCCCGGCTGCGAGTCGGCCGTTTCTGCTCTACCCCGCGGCCTACCGGACGTACAAGAATCACGCCCGCCTGATCGAGGCCCTCGCGATCATCCGGCGCAGTGGCCACCCTCACCTCGAACTTGTCTTCACCGGCTTTGGA
The DNA here is from genome assembly GCA_964478275.1 of uncultured Candidatus Kuenenia sp. GTDB lineage: Bacteria > Planctomycetota > Planctomycetia > Pirellulales > UBA1268 > QWPN01. The sequence goes on along the minus strand of CAYZHH010000016.1, from coordinate 9,254 downwards.
CCGCTCCCCCCCGAGCTTGACGAGCTTGCGTCGACACTCGGTGTCGCGGGTGTGGTGCATGCTGTCGGATCGGTGGAGCGTGCCGTGCTCTCGGCCCTGTATCGAGCCGCGATGGTCACGGTCGTGCCTTCGCTCTACGAGCAGGGATCGTTTCCGGTGATGGAGGCAATCCGGTGCGGCTGCCCCGCAACGGCGAGCGACATCCCGGCGATTCGGGAGGCGTTCGCCGATTTCGGTGAGGCGGTTCCGTTCTTCGATCCGCGATCGCCCGAGGCGATGGCAGCCGCCGTGACGGCGGTGCTTGCCGATCGCGAGGGCGTGCGGCGGCGGCAGCAGGATGCGGTCGCGTCGCTGCCGCAGCGATCGTGGACCGACGTGGCGGCCGACTGGCTCGCCGTGCTCCGGGAGGCCGTCGCGAGAGAGAAATGGGAGAAATGAGGGACGGGAGCGATTTTCTCGCGCACATCGGCGAGCCGGTTGAGCCACCGCCGGCATCGCCCGCCAGAGGCCCGCCCACTGAATGGAATGAGCTTGTGCAGGGCCACTTTCGACCGCGACGTCGTCCAGGTCTCGCCTGACGAGCTGCCAGTCATCGACATCCATTCACTCTGAACCGCCCGCCAAGGGCTGCGGCGGAAGTGGCCTGCGCCGAGCCTCGACAACCGTGCTTCAACAGCGGATTCCACGGGCGTCTGAGGCCGTCCTTCGCCTCGCAAGACAGCCTCCAGACACGCTCAAGCCCCATCGGCTACGCTCAGGAGCCAACCAGCCGACAGCGCCACGATGCGGAAGTACCGTTGACCGTCCTATCCTTCATCTTCATCGCCAGGAACTCAGCTCGCGAGTAACCATATTTCGCAATCGCGGCATCGTTCACGGCCAGGTATTGAAACGGCTCGCGATCATAAACAAACATCGGATCGGGAATGCTATGAAACAACGGTCGATACCGTTCCTCACTGGCCCGCAACGCGACTTCGGCCCGTTTGTGATCTTGGATATCGGTACACGTGCCATACCACTGGACGATCTGCCCGTTGGAGTCGCGGCTACCGACTTGCTGCGTACTATGCCAGCGCTATTCGCCGTCGATCCGCCGAATGAGAAACTCCATCAGCCGAGGAATACCGGTCTGGAGAATAGCCGACCAGTCCCCCAACGTGACGGCCAGATCGTCAGGATGAATGACCTGCTCCCACGACCAGCCTGTCAGTTGCTCCAACTGCACGCCGGTATACTCGGTCGCGCGGGCGTTGAGATGCACAAGGCCGCCATCCGGTCCCGCAATCCATGCAATCTGCGGATTGGGTCGGCCAGTTCCCGGAACCGGCGTTCACTGTTTAGCAGTTCTTGAAACAGCCGCCGTTGGGCCGCCTCAGACGATCGTTCGCTCTCATTCATGCGGAACCTCTGTTAACAAGTGGCGCATGGTGTCGCACAACCGCCATCGCCGAGCGCAGGCCATCGACCGCGGCGCTAATGATTCCGCCCGCATAGCCAGCGCCTTCACCCACTGGATACACACCAGCGAATCCGGGCGTTTGCCGCGAAGTATTATCGCGGGCTATTCGCACCGGCGCACTGCCGCGCATTTCGGGACCGACCAGAATGGCATTCTTCAAGAATTCCCCCCGCCATTGTTGATCGAGCAGCGGCAAGCCGGCGCGAATGGCCTTCACCACCGGCGAAGGCAAAACGTTATCGAGCGCTGCCGGAATCAAGCCGCGGGGATAGGAGCATGCGAGAGCTTGATTGGCTGACGGTGACTTGCCTGCTAGAAAATCGCTCGCTCGCTGAATCGGCGAGAAATAACTGCCGCGTCCTAATTCATAAGCAACCGCCTCGTACCTCCGTTGTATCTCCACGCCGGCCAGCGGATGATCGCTGCCGAACTCATGCGGTTCGAGCGTGACCATCAGGCCGCTGTTGGCGAAGGGAGTATCCCGCCGCGAGTTGCTCATGCCATTGGTGCAAAACATTTCTGGTTCGGAGATGCTCGGAATGATGTGGCCGCCGGCGCACATGCAAAACGTGAACACATCTCGCTGGCCCCGCGCAACGAGCGTGTAGTCGGCAGCGCCCAACTGATCGAGATAACTGCTCCGGCCGTACTTGTGCCGGTTCACTTGCTCTTGCGGCTGCTCGATCCGCAGGCCCAGTTGAAACGCCTTGGCCTGCATCGGCACGCCCAGCGCGTGGAGCATGGTGTAGGTATCGCGAGCGCTATGCCCGATTGCCAGGACGACGATCGACGTGGGGAGATATCCGCTCGAAGTCTGCACGCCGCGGATCTGGCCATCGTTTATGTCCAGCCCTTCCAGCCGGCAACGAAAGCGATATTCGCCGCCCCAAGCTTCAATCTGCCGGCGCAGGTTGCGCACAATCAGCGGCAGGCGATTGCTGCCCAAGTGGGGCCGATGTTCGTAGCGGATCTCCGGCTTGCCGCCACAGGCGACTAGTTGCTCCAGCACCCAGTCGACATCCGGCCCGCTCATCCGGCAGGTCAGTTTGCCATCGCTGAAGGTCCCCGCGCCACCCTCGCCAAACAGATAGTTGTTCTCGGCATCGAGGGCCCCACCGCTATCGAACGTGCGGATAGCAGGAACGCGATCTTTCACCGCGTCGCCGCGCTCGATGATGACTGGCTGATAGCCACGCTTGGCCAGATAGTAGGCAGCGAGCAGTCCCCCTGGACCCGAACCGACGACAACCGGCCGTTGCGGCAGCGGTTCAGCTCCGGCCACGGGTTCCTCAAACTGAGTCGGTTCAAACCGTTCCACGCCCGGCGTTCGTTGCCAGCGGGCAAGCTGCGCCGCCTCGTCCGCTGGCTGCGCCATCAGCGTATAGACGAATTTGATGGCCTCCCGCGAACGGGCATCGAGGCTCTTGCGGAGGATTCGCCATTGCTGCAAGTCGCTGGGTAAGATCCCCAGCCGCCGCGCGATCTCGCCCGGCAGCGTGTCTTCGGGCTGCTCGACGGGCAACGCAAGTTGAGTGAGGCGGAGGGGCATGATGGCATTTTGTACCATAGTGCCGCCTTTTGCCGATCAAATGACGACACAAGGTTGTATGGTGAGGCACAGACACTGCAAACTAACAGCCGCCCGCCTAGGACTGATTCCCACTCTCTCGCCGCAAGGCGAGACCGCTTGCAGAGGAGCCTCCTGCAAGTCGCCCGCTGTTGTTCGCTGGATGCGATTGTTCATGGCTTGCTTTTTCACGTGCGCTCTCTCGTGCGCCGTGAACTCGCTACGAGCAGACGATGCCCAGGAACGTCTCGCCAAGGAAGCCGATTTTTTGAACAACAGATTCGCCCTTCGCTCGCTTCGCATTGCCTGGAATGCCACGGGGATCGCAAACAAGAGGCTTACTTTAGGCTCGATAGTCGGGAGGCCTTGCTCGCCGGCGGAGAATCGGGCCCCGCGCTGGTGCCCGGCGATGCCGAGACGAGTCTGTTAATCGGCGCCTTGCACTACAAAGCTGATGCCGTGCAGATGCCGCCTGACGATGGCGAGCTTCTCAGGGCCGGAGAGCCGCTTGCGCTTCTGAATTGGCTGGGACATGGGATGGAATCCTCCGAGGGAAAGGGTAGGCTAACCCCTCACCGCGACAATTCCAGTTTCGACGGGAGCAAGACACTTCGGGCTTGCACATTTCTCTCTCCGCGGAGCAAGGCACGATGCGTCTGTACTTCCTAGCCCGCCTGATGTTGATCTCTCTGACAATGGCATCTGTCATCGGATGCGGTGGTGACGGTGGTGACGGCGGGCCCGTAAAGCTATGGATGCTTCGCACACCTTCGGGCGGGCGGCCGGTTGTTTGGGTCGAGCCTTGCGACCAGAAGCTCAAACCGAGCAAAGCTCCTTACGGCCATTACGCGCTGCTCGTGCGGTGTGACAACGAACCCCACTATCTGAGGACTCTTGAGCCAGACGAAATAATTGGGGGCTGCGAAAAGGACTTGAATATCCCCAAGGCTGAACCCGGGGAAACAATGTCTGTGGCTGTGGAGCGAGTGATTCGGGAGACCGAGATGGCAGCGATCTCGAATCGCATATTCTTTGATCCCGCTGATACCAGCGCGGTTGCAATCCAGCGCCCCCCGATGCCAGTCGCACTCCAGGATTGGGTCGTTGACGTTCGTGGAAACTCGGTTCTCATCAACAATCAACTCAAACTCTCGCTGCCGTTGTCCGCAGAGGATCGCGATGCGTTTTTGAAATTTGTTGGGCCGCCCAGTCGTCAGGGAAAAGACGTGTTCCGAACAATGACTTGGGACAAGCTGGGAATGTTTGCCCGGGGGTGATGAGACCAAGATTGACCAGATCGGGTTCCTGGTTGCCAAGTCCGACTTCTCCATCAACTTTCATCCGAATCATTTATTTGGCGGGAGGTTTTCGGTGGATGGCAAGCCGATCGACACAAGCGTCGGCACATCGGCTCCCGAAGCTTCCCTGGCGCGAAGTGGACGAGTGCATCTCATGTACCGTCGCGATGAAAAACTGGCGGTGGTTGAGTTGGAGAACTGAGACGGCTGTCGGGGTTTTGTGCGGTGCGAATAATTGCGAGCTCGCACTTCCAGCATGGCGTGATTGCACTGGGCCGGTGCCGCCCGGCACAGAAAGATACGCGGGAGGCAGACCGTGGTGGATAGGCTTTTTTAGGCAGCTCGTGGCAGGCGCAGGTCGGCGCGGTCGCTTCCGGTTGCCACTCGCTTGATCGCTGCCCTGCGGCGGCGGCTGAGGTTTGCCTCGCTGATGTCGCGGATCGCCGCGCAGATGAACCGCACATCGTCGTCGGTCATCTGCGGATACGTGGGGAGCATGATCCCGGTCGCCCCGAGCCTGTCGGTCACGGGCAGATCCGTCCGCCGCTTCTTCGCGGCATCGCGGTACGGTGGCATTCGATGGATGGGGATGAACATCGGCCGCGTCTCGATCCCTCGGGTGGCGAGGCCCTCGGCGAGATCGTCGCGACGGCAGCCGAAGAGGCCTGGATCGACGAGGCACGACGCCATCCACGGCGCGGTGTCGGCCCAGTCGGCATCCTGCCTCAGGCCGATCCCCGGCACGCCGGCGAGCTCTCCCGCGTATGCGGCCACAATCTCGCGCCGCCGCGCCACGATCGCCTCGCGACGCTCCATCTGACCGCAGAGGATCGCAGCAGCCACGTTCGTCAGCCGGTAGTTGAAGCCCACGATGGGGAAGTGATAGCGAACGGCGGGGTCCATCCCCTGCCCGCGCAGCATCCGCATGCGGCGTTCGAGACCGGCGTCGTCGAATGTCACCGCGCCCCCTTCGCCGCAGGAGATGATCTTGTTGCCAAAGAAGGAGAACGTGGCGGCCCGCGCGAGCGACCCGACCGGCCGGCCTTTGTATGTGGCGAAGGTCGCCTCGGCTGCATCCTCCACGACCCAGAGGCCATGGGTTGCTGCGATCGCGTTGATGGCGTCCATGTCGGCGGGATGACCGAGCAGGTGAACGGGCACGACGCCGCGCGTCCGACGGGTGATCGCCTCTTCGAGCTTCTGGGGGTCGAGGCACCAGGTGTCAGGATCAATGTCGATAAAGACGGGTGTCGCACCGCAGTAGGTGACGGCATTGGCGGTGGCGATGTAGGTCATCGACGGCACGATCACTTCGTCACCGGGGCCCACACCGAGCGTGGCGAGTGCGAGATGCAGCGCGGTGGTGCCATTCGATGTGGCGATGGCATGCGCGGTTCCGCACGCCTCGGCAAACTCCCGCTCGAAGCGATCGAGAAACTGGCCGCTGGACGAGATCCAGGTGCTGGCGACCGCTTCGGCGGCATAGGCCTGTTCATTGCCGGAGAGGTCAGGCATCGAAATGGGGATGGTGCGGAACTGCATGGTCATCGCATCCACGGGCGAAGGGGCTCAGGCGGCAGGAACGGCGAGTGAGAGCAGGCCGAGGAGCTCGGTTTCGGAGTGAGGACGAAGGTCGTAGCCGAGCGACTCGTACAGATGGATCGCCGCGGTGTTGTGGATGTAGACCTTGAGGCGAACCGTGTCGGCCCCGCGGGCGGCGGCCACCGCATGGAGGTGTTCCATGAATTTTCGAGCGATGCCGCAGCCGCGATGATCGGGATGGACGGCGATGCCGAGGCTGGGAATGGCGAACCCCTCGGACCAGCCGCGGAGGATGCCATAGGCCACGATACATGGTTCGGCGTGGCCGTCGTGGTCGATGGCAACGTGGTACTCGTCGGCGGGCCGGTCACCGTGCTGCGACATGGCGCGGCAGATGTCGCTCGCTGCGGCTTGAGTCAGCGGGTGGGGATGAAACAGCCGGTCGTCACCCGCCGTGGCGAGCGCTGCAAAAACTTCCCCGAGTCCGGTCGCGTCGGTCGGGCGTGCGGAACGAAATTTGAGTGCCACGGGCGAAGGCTCTCTGGGGGAATCGGGGCGACTGGAGAGGCCGCGGGAAAATAGCTTCCGCGCCGCGGCCTCGCGAGGTCATTTTGAGCGGCCCCAAGCGTGCCCCCAGCCCCATCCAAATCTGTGAAAGGGCCAGCGGAAGGCCCTCGATCCCTTGAGCCAGGGGGCTCTGGGAACCATCATGCTCTCGGGTGCGAGACCGTCTTTGCGCCTCGTCGCCCCTCGTGCAGAGCCATCGTCTAGCCATGTCCACCCAGCAAGGTCCGGTTCCCGTCCCGTCGCCAGCACCCGCCGGCCCGCCCAGCGGCAGCGCCCCGGCGACGAATCCGCTGTTGAGCTTCGATCCCCGCCGCGTGGACCTGGCCTATCGCAAGCAAGACTGGGACGACGTCTGCGGCCAGTTTCTCGCGGTGCTCGCCCACCTCCGCGAATGCACCTACTACCACACCGACGACCCCACCTCCCAGGCGCTCAACAGCTTCGTCCGAAGCTTTCTCTACTTCATGACCCAGGACGACTTCGTCCTCCCTGAGCGATTCGCGATCGCCTTCATCGAGCTCAACACGGTGATCGCCAACGCAGTCGCGATCAGCGCCTTCCGCACCACCGATCCGTTTGTGGAGATCCTCCTGCGGCAGCCGCGGAACTACACCCGGCTGCTCGCTCTCTACTCTGCGCGAAACCGGGTGAAGATCGACCGGCATCTCTTGTTCGCGACGAGCCCCCAGCTCGCCACCCATTGGTACTACTGCTTCCTCGAGCTCTACCGCACCGGTGGGGCCGATCCCGAAACTCTCGCCCACCTCCGCGAACACATCACGTTCGAGGATGACCGGCTCATCGGCATCAACGCCTTCACCCATCACGCTTATTTCGGGGCGACCTACATCGATCACGAGCAGGACTACCTGGTCAAGCAGCGGATCAACCGGCTGTTCCAGGCAACCCCGCTGTGCACGCGATCGATCGCCAACCGGCCGAAGCCTCGGAAGATCGCCGTCGTTTCGTCGATGTGGTTCCGGCGGCAGAGTGTGTACCGCTCGCAGCAGCCGTTCCTCGAGGCGCTGGCCAAGGACCATGAGCTGGTGCTCGTCCATCTCGGGCCTCCGCGCAATGACCTCGACACGTCGATCTTCAAGGAGGTGCGCGGCTACGACGCATCGCAGCGGCCCGACGACCTTTCCGGTCTCGATCCGAACGACTTCGCGATGGCCTACTTCCCCGACATCGGGATGAGCATCGAGAGCATCATTCTGGCGAACATGCGGATCGCCCCGATCCAGGTGACCAACTACGGCCACCCCGTGAGCACCTTTGGGGCGAAGATCGACTACTGGATCGGCGGGAAAGAGACGGAGGTGGCCGCCCTGGCGCGGGAACATTACTCAGAGCGACTCGTCTTGATCCCGGGCTGCGGCCAGGTGCCGGTACCGCTCGAGTATGGCCTCGAGTATCCGCGACTTCCCGACGGGCCGATCATCGTCAACTGCACGTGGAGCGGCCAGAAGATCAACAGCGATCATCTGCGGCGGCTGAAGACCATCGCCGATCGCGTGAAGACGCCGGTACGGTTCCATTTCTTTCCGGGCGGTGCGGTTCTTGGCAACGGCTACATTCCGCTGCGCCGCGCCATCGAAAACATCCTCGGCGCCGAGCGGGCCGTCGTGATGCCGAGCTTCGATTTTCAGCCCTACATGCAGGCGCTCGAGCGGGCCCACTTCGCCATCGATGCCCATCCGTTCGGGGGCTATAACACGGCGGTTGACCTCCTCACCCTTCGGCTGCCGATTGTCACACTCGCGGGCGACCGGTTCTACAACCTCTCCACCGCGTATCTCCTGCGAACGCTCGGCCTCGACGAGTTGATCGCGGAGACCGAGGGCGAGTTTGTAGATCTTTCCTGCCGGATGATCGACGACGCCGACTTCCGAGAGCGGATGCGTCGCAGGATCAAGCTCGCCGACCTCGCGACGACGGTGCTCAGCCACGAGCACGTGCCGGCCTTCGTCCGGGCCATCGATCACCTTCTCGAGCATCACGAAACGCTCACGGCGAGCCGATCCCGCGAGCCGATTCTCATCGACTGACGGCGGCGAGCGCGGCGGGGAGGGAGGCGTAGCACAGGCACCAGCTCGTGCCGCTGAGGGAACCCAGACGGGCGGACATTCCGCGGTTTGCCGGGCCCTTCCGGCCGCAGTATGCTCGCGTCGCCGGGAGGAGTGCGCCCCGCATTGCTTCCGCCCTCGGACTCTTGGCTCCACGGCGACTGTTTGGATAGAAGGATCTGATCATGGCGAGTTCTCCGATCATGGCGAATACTCTGCGTCGTCTGTTCACCGGCCGCGTGAAGGCCCGTGAGTCCACGAGCCGCCCCCACCTCCGCCGACGGGAATACGGAGTCGAACCCCTCGAGATCCGGCGCCTCGCCGCTCAGCTCGACAGTTTTTCATTCGATGGTGTGCCGATCACGGGCTGGCCTGTCATCGGCTCGGGCAACCTGACGCTCGAGTTCGCTTCAGCCTTCAATACGAGTGTGTCCACGGCACTCGTCTTCACGTCGCCGAGCAATGCAACGGTGAATGTGAATTTCGGTGCCAACGCCAATGCGACCAACGGGACGGCAACCATCCCGCCCGGAGCCCTTCAGCCGCTCTGGAACGGCACCGCCTTCAACGCGACCCTGTCGCTTATAGGAAACAACCTCACCGGCAATACGACGCTGCCGATCAATCCCTCGAACATCGCCACCATCTCGCCCAACGTGCTGACGGTCAACGACAGTGCGAACCTCACGCTGGTGGCCACCGACACCGAGCATGGCTTCGGCAATCTCGCCACCCACAACTTCTTTCTCGTC
>CAYZHH010000015.1:0-22488 GCA_964478275.1 uncultured Candidatus Kuenenia sp. | reverse complement strand
AACCAGGTGCAGGTCAACCAGGTGCAGGTCAACCAGGTGCAGGTCAACCAGGTGCAGGTCAACCAGGTGCTGGTCAACCAGGTGCGGGTCAACCAGGTGCGGGTCAACCAGGTGCAGGTCAACCAGGTGCTGGACAACCAGGTGCGGGTCAACCAGGTGCTGGACAACCAGGTGCTGGACAACCAGGTGCTGGACAACCAGGTGCGGGACAACCAGGTGCGGGACAACCAGGTGCGGGAGATGGCGAACCAACGGCTGGTCAAGGACGCGGTGCCGGAGGGCAGGGCGGTGCGACTGACGCGAGTGGGCGGCCTGGGGATGCAGCCGCGGCAGCCCAGCGGCGCGAGATGCAGTGGGCCGAGCAGAATCAAGAGCACGCCCGCAACGCCGCCAACCTTGCAATCGAGCACCTTCGCGATTCACTCAAGGAGGGCCGCACCGATGTCCTCGATGCGCTCGGCTGGACTCCCGAGCAGGCGAGGGCGTTCCTCGCTCGTTGGGAGCAGATGCAGGAAGGTGTGGGCAGCGACGATCCACGTCAACGGGCGGAGTACGAGAAGGCCGTTCGGAGTCTCGGCCTTCGCCCTGGCGGGGTTCAAGGCAGCCGAGATGTGCCGACCGATCACAAGGGCGGTCAGGCAGAGGGTCGCCGCAGCCGGCCGCCGAGCGACTACCGCGAACAGTTCAAGGCATTCATGCAGGGCACAAGCGTCGAATGAATGACGGCATCGAGGGGCCTCGCTACCTCGTATCATTCGGCCCCAAGCGGGTGCCGCATTGTTTCACCGACGTGCTCATCCTCGGCGGTGGCCTCGCTGGGCTCCGAGCAGCGCTCGCGATTGATCCTCGCCTCTCGGTGACGGTGATCACCAAGGACGATCTTCGGATTTCGTCGAGCCAGTGGGCGCAGGGAGGCATCGCGGGCGTCGTCGACCCCGAGGACCGCTTCGACAATCACATCGCCGACACGCTCGTCGCGGGCGGCGGGCTCTGCCACAGCGATGTCGTGGAGTCGGTGGTCCGTGAGGCACCTGATCGGATTCATGAGCTGATCGCGTGGGGCACGCGGTTTGATGAGCGGAACGGCGGGCTCGAACTGGGCCGCGAGGGGGGGCATAGTCACCACCGCATCGTTCACGCGCTCGGAGACGCCACGGGCCGCGAAGTGATGCGGGCCGTGATCGAGCAGACGCAACGTCTGGCCAATCTCGAGGTCTGGCCCGACACCTTCACCATCGACCTTGTGACCGATGCTGGTCGCTGCCGAGGGGCACTCGTCTGGAACCCATCCCACGGCAAGACGCTTGTGTGGGCACGTCGCACCATCCTCGCGACAGGCGGCGCGGGCCAGCTCTATCGCGAATCGACCAATCCTCCCGGAGCCAGCGGCGATGGCATGGCCCTCGCGTGGCGTGCCGAGGCGGAGCTACGCGACATGGAGTTCATGCAGTTCCATCCCACGGTCCTCTATATCGCCGGCGGATCTCGCAGCCTGATCACCGAGGCGGTGCGAGGCGCCGGGGCCTGGCTCGTGGATCGTGATGGCAAGCGCTTCATGCCCGAGTTCGACGATCGCGCCGAGCTCGCACCGCGCGACGTCGTGTCACGAGCGATCACCGAGGTGATGCAGCGGACGCACCACGCCAGTGTCTACCTCGACCTTTCCCATCTCGATCGCGCGACCGTCCAGCGGATGTTTCCGGGTATGGCCGAGACCTGCCGGAAGTTCGGCCTCGACCTCACCCGCGACCGCATCCCCGTGCGGCCAGGCGCCCACTACATGATCGGGGGCGTGGCCGTCGACGCCGAAGGGCGAACCGATGTGCCTGGCCTCTTTGCAGCCGGTGAAGTGACGTCGAGCGGCCTTCACGGAGCGAACCGTCTGGCCAGCAATAGTCTCCTCGAAGGCCTTGTGTATGGGGCACGAGCGGGGCGTGCTGCTGCCGCCGAAATTCTGTCGGAAGGATCGCGGGGCGATGACGAGTTTCGCGTGCCAGCCATTGCGAATCCACGGGTCGAGGACAATGGCGGCGTGCCCCTCGACCTCACAGACATCCGCAATTCGCTCCAGGCGGTCATGTGGCGCAAGGTGGGCGTCGAACGGACGGGTGAGGCGCTCGGCGAGGCTCTTGAGGCGGTCGAGGGGTGGTGTCGGTACGTCCTGCCACGGCAGTTTTCCGATCCCCAGGGCTGGCAGTTGCAGAACATGCTTCAGGTGGCGCGGCTCATGATCGCAGCCGCTCTGGCCCGTGAAGAGACCCGTGGCGTCCACTGCCGTTCCGATATGCCAGACGCATCAGACGCTTGGCTCTCCCATGTCGCCTGGCGGCGGGGCGAGCCAGGCCCGCGTATCGAGCCGCTCCCCGCGGCTTCCAGCAGCGGCTGAACGACGCCTTTCAGGGCAGCGGCTCCACTGGGATGTCCGGGCTTGCGGGTATCTCCACGCAGGGATTGCCGCCCTGACGCTATCGGGGAACAATACCGGGGCTTTTCCCTTCAGGCCCTCCAGCCCGCGAGACTCCATGACCGCTGACGGCACCAGTCCCGCCATGATCGAGGCCGATGGCCTCTCCAAGTATTACGGCGACTTCATCGCCGTCGAGGACGTCTCCTTCCGAATCCCTCGGGGCGAGATCGTCGCCTTCCTCGGGCCGAATGGCGCGGGCAAGAGCACGACGATGAAGATTTTGACCGGCTACGTTGCCCCGTCCGAGGGACGGGCGCTCATTGCTGGGCATGATATGTCGAACGACCGGCTCGCCGGGGCCGAGCGGCTGGGCTACCTGCCCGAGAACGGCCCGCTCTATCCCGACATGACGCCCCGCAGCCTCCTCGAGTTTTTTGCCGACGCCCGTGGCATGACCAGGAGTCGCAAGCGAGAGCGGATCGACGCGGTCGTGAAACAGTGCGAGCTAGGCAGCGTCATTGGCAAGGCGATCGGCAAGCTCTCCAAGGGCTACCGGCAGCGGGTTGGCATGGCCCAGGTGCTCCTCCACGAGCCCGACGTGCTGATCCTCGATGAGCCCACCAGTGGTCTCGACCCGAACCAGATTCGTGAAATGCGGGACACGATTCGTCGGCTCGGCCAGCAGAAGACGATCCTCCTCTCGACTCATATCCTTCAGGAGGTCGAGGCCCTTGCCGACCGCGTCATTTTGATCTCCGAGGGCCGGCTGCGATTCGACGGTACTCCGGCGGACCTCCGCCACGATGGCCGCGGCCTTGATGAACGATTTCACGAGCTCACGCGGCCGGCATGACGACCGCGGCTCTTCCCGGGACTGTGGCGGCCACCGCTCTCCCAGTCAGATTATCCAGCAAGCAGGACCGATCCCGATGAAATGGCATGTTCTTGACGCCGTCTTCAAGCGGAACTTTGTCGCGTACTTTTCCAACCCGACAGGCTACGTTTTCATCTGCGTGTTCGTGCTCCTCGGATCACTCGCCGCGTTCTGGCCCCCTGAGTTTTTCAACGCCAACTTGGCGAATCTCGATCAGCTCAATCTTTACCTCCCGTCGATTCTGCTGGTCTTCGTGCCGGCGATCACGATGAGTGTCTGGGCCGACGAACGACGGCAGGGCACCGACGAGCTCCTCCTCACGATCCCCGCCAGCGACCTCGAGATCGTCATGGGGAAGTATCTGGCCACCGTTGGAATATTCACGGCGGCGCTCATGTTTTCGTGCGTCTGCAATCTCGTCATTCTGCTCTTCTGGGGCACGCCTGATGCGGGCCTCTTTCTCGCCAATTACCTCGGCTACTGGTTCACGGGGATCGCCATGCTCGCCGTGGGCATGGTGGCCAGCTTTCTGACGAGCAACCTCACCGTGGGCTTCATTCTGGGGGTTCTCTTCAACGCCCCACTCGCGCTCGCCGACCGTGCAGGCCTCGTCATGGGGCCGAAGGCCGCGGCGTGGGTCAAGCCGTGGAGCCTCGCCGAGAATTTTTCGGACTTCGGCCGTGGTGTGCTGAGCCTGTCATCGATCGTCTCGTTTCTGGGGGTCGTGGCCGTCAGTCTCTATATCTCGTTGGTGCTCATCGGCAGGCGGCACTGGACAGGCCGCAAGGAGGGTGCCGGCATGGGGCTGCACTACATCACGAGGACGCTGGGCCTGGTAGCCGGGGTCGTCGGGTTGGCCCTTGTTGTCCGCGCCGTGGACGTGCGAGGGGATCTCTCCGAGGAGCAGATCTCGTCGCTTGCCCCAGATACCCGGAAGCTTCTGCGCACACTCGAGGATGGCCGTGTCATCGATATCAAGGCCTATGTGAGTCCGACCGTTCCCGAGGACTACGCCCAGACCAGGCTCAACCTCCTCAACACCCTCAGGCAGATGGAGCGGCTCGGAAAGGGTCGCGTGCGGGTCGAGGTCATTTCGGCCGAGCCCAAGACGGAGGCGGCGGCGCTCGCCTCCCAGCAGTTCGGGATCGAACCGGTCACCGTGCTCGCCCGTGTCCGTGGAGCCTACCGTGAGGAGGAGATCATGCTGGGGGCCGCCGTGACGAGCGGCCTCGAGAAGGTCGTGGTGCCCTTCTTCGACAAAGGCACGCCGGTGGAGTACGAGCTCATCCGCTCGATCTGCACCGTGGCCCAGCAGAAACGGAGGCGGCTCGGACTTCTCACGACCGACGCCGACTTGTTCGGCGGATTCGACATGATGACCGGCCAGCGGCGGCCGCGACAGCCGCTCGTGTCCGAGCTCGAGAAGCAATACGACGTGATCCAAGTCGATGCTTCCGCGCCGATCGCCGATCGGTTTGACGTGCTGTTGGCCGTGCAGCCCTCATCGCTGGGGCCCGAGCACATGGTGAACTTCGTGGCGGCGGTGCGAGCCGGCCAGCCCACGGCGATCTTCGAGGACCCCATGCCTGTCTTGATGCAGGGCGTGCCCGGCACATCACAGCCCCGCCAGAGCCCCGGGGGGCCCATGGCGATGTTTGGTCCTCAGGGGGGGCAGCCGAAGGGCGACATCAATCTGCTCTGGGACGCGCTGGGCACGCGCCTCATGGCTACGGCGGGCCGGCCCGCGATGGGGCAGATGGGGGCCGCACCGGTCATCGTCTATCAGACCCGCAATCCGCACCGGAAGCTCGAATTGCCAGCGGAGTTCGTGTTTATCGACGAGAGTCTCTCTGATGCCAAGGCCGGGTTTGACCAGAAGACCCCTGCCACCGCCGGGCTCCGTGAGGTGCTCTTCCCATTCCCTGGATCGCTGGAAAAGATCGATGGCACGAACGTCACGTGGACGCCGCTCGTGCGGACCGCGGCCGACCAGAGCGGCACCATCGACTCGGCGGAAGTGGAGCGAGTCCTCGGCACCGGCGACATGCGGCAGTTGCCGATCTTCGAAAAGCGCTCGGATGAGTCGCTTGTGCTCGCTGTTCTCGTCGAGGGCCCCGCGCCAGCAAAGGGAGCCGAGGGGAACGAGACCACCATGCCGATAGGCCCCGTGCGTGCCGTCGTCGTGACCGATATCGACATGCTCGAGGGACGCATCTTCGGGCTCCGGACTCGACCGGACGAGGTCTTTGGGCTCGATTTCGACAACGTCGAACTCGCGCTCAACCTCCTCGACATGCTTGCTGGCGACGATCGATTCATCGAGATCCGCAAGCGGAAGCCCAAGCACCGCACGCTCGAGCGGATCGAAGATGCGGTCGCCGACGCCCGCAAAGAGGCCGACGACCGACGGGCGACGTTCATTGCCGAATTTGACAAGGCCGAGGCGGAAGCCAACGGCGCCATGCAAAACGAGGTGGGAGCGTTCGAGAAACGTATCAAAGATCTGGAAGAGCAGGGCAATGCTGATCCGCAGGCAGCAATGCAAGCGATCCAACAACTTGCGAGCAGCCAGCGGGTGTCGCAGCGGAAGCTCGAAACCAAAATCGAGCAGTTGCGGCGCAAGCGGGATGCCGAGGTATCGAAGGTCGAACGCGGCCTCGAGGCAGATATTCGGAGGGAGCAGGATCGGCAGAAATGGCTCGCCGTGCTGCTTCCGCCGATTCCGCCGCTGGTGGTGGCGTTCTTCGTGTTCTTCCGCCGCCGCGCGCAGGAGCGCGAGGGTGTAGCGAAGACAAGACTGAGATAAACAGGAGTGGCCGAATGAATGGACAAAGCGTCGATCACAGGCTGACCGTCACGTGGAACACGCCAGCAGGCAGAACCACGGCATTCGTTGCCGCAGGTGTCGCCCTCTTGGCCGTGGGCGCGTGGCTCCAGGTGATACCGGTGCTTCGCTATCGGGAGATCGGCGGCGATGCAGCGACGGCCAAGCTCCTTTTCCCGGAGTTGTCCGATCCTGCAAAGGCATCGAGTCTCGCGATCACATCGTTTGATGAAGACATGGCGGCCCTCCGCACGTTCAAAGTGGTCAAGAGCGGTGGCGTGTGGGTTCTCCCTTCGCACCAGAACTACCCGGCAGACGCTCGTGACCATCTCGCCGCAGCGGCGACCGAGCTCATCGACAAGCCGATTCTCGCCATCATCAGCACGTCGCCAGGCGATCATGAGACCTATGGCGTCATTGAACCCGACGGTGACAAGGTCAAGGCCGGCGAGACGGGTGTCGGCCAGCTCATCGAGATCACGGATGCCTCAGGCAACCGTCTCGCCAGGCTCGTCATCGGGAAGGAAGACACACGGCCTGCGGGCCGCGACGCCACGGGCGGTACGCTGCGATATGTGCGGCGGGCGGGGCAGGATCCGGTGTATGTGGTGGCGATCGATCCGACCAAGTTCACGACCACGTTCGACGACTGGATCGAGAAGGATCTTTTGAAGCTCTCGCCGTGGGACGTCCGTCGGCTGACGATCGACGACTCGACCGCTTCGTTTGAGGTCGATCCCACGACGGGGCTGGTGGTCTCGCAAGACCGCGTTGCCCGCATCGAGTTGTCCTACGACGACAAGGAGGCCGCCTGGTCGCTTGTCAAATTCATCGAGTATTCCAAGGGCAACAAGCCCGAGGAGCGAGCGCTCACCGCCGACGAGCAGCTTGCGTCTGCCAAGCTCAACGATCTTCGCAATGCTCTGGGCGACTTGAAGATCGTGGACGTTGCTCGGAAGCCAGCTGGCTTGAGTGCCGAGCTCGAGGCCGATGAGAAGTTCACGGGTGACCGTGAGGCCGTCCTCTCGCTCGCCCAGCGAGGTTTTTTCCCATTTCCGACTGGGGAGGTCCTCTCATCAAGTGGTGAGACGGTCGTGGGGCTGAAGGACGGGGTCGAGTATCTGCTGCGGTTCGGCAATCAAACGACGGTCGATGCCGAGATCGATGCGGCCCCTGGCAACAAGGCGGAACCCGCGGAGGACCAGGGCGGGCGGTACCTCTTTGTGGTCGCGCGGGTCAATGAGAGCCTCCTCGACAAGCCAGAGTTGCAGCCGCTTCCAGAGGTGCCCGAGACCGCCGGAGACTCGGCTGCCACAGACGCAGCGACCAAGACCGTGCCGGCAGCGCCGGCCGATGGCGACGCAGAAAAGCCAGCGGGCGAATCCGAGAAGCCGGCCGGTGAAGAAGAGAAGCCGGCCGGTGAAGAAGAGGCGGGCGATGCCCTCGCGAAGGCCGAGGAAGCGGAGGCCAAGGCGCAGGCGGCGATCGAGGAGCGGCGGCGTGTGGAGCGTGAGAATCGACTTGCCCAGGAGGCCTACGACGAGAAAATCAAGGCCGCCAAGAAGCGAGTGCGAGAGCTCAATGCACGCTTTGCCGACTGGTACTATGTGGTCTCCGCGGCCGAATACGCGAAGGTTCGGCTCGGGAAAGCCGATGTCCTCGAGCCCAAGCCGGCGGAAGAGCCGCCGGCGGATCCAGCGGTCGAGCCAACCCCGTAACGAGACAGTCTCAGGCTGGCGGAATTTGCATGTCCGACCTCTTCACCTCGCCACGGCCGTCTCGCTTCGGGCGTGCTGTGGGCTTCCGCCTCGCTGGCATTGGAAGCGCCGTGCCCGCGGAGGTGGTCACCAATGCCGACCTGGTCAGGCTCGGCTGCGATCCGGAGTGGATCGCAGCCCGTACGGGGATCCACGAACGCCGACACGCGCCGCCCGAGGTCGCAACGAGTGATCTGGCAGCCCAGGCGGGCCGCGCAGCAATCGCGAATGCCGCAGTTGATTCGTCGGCCGTTGACCTGCTCGTGCTCGGCACCTTCACGCCCGACATGTGCATTCCGTCGACCGCCTGCATTGTCCAAGAGGCTCTCGGGCTCAATGCGCCCGCGATGGATGTGACGGCTGCGTGCGCCGGCTTTGCCTACGCCTTGGTCACCGCGGCCCAGTTCGTGGTCGCTGGCACGAGCCGGATGCCGCTGGTTATCGGTGCCGACACCAACTCCCGTGTGATCGATCCCGAGGATGTGAAGACATGGCCGCTTTTCGGTGACGGCGCCGGGGCCGTGATTCTCGAAGCCACCGAGCCAGCCCCGGCTGGCCGTGAGCAGGGGCTGCTCGCGTTCGCGCTCGGGGCCGACGGCCGCGGGGCCGGGCTTTTGGCATGCCCGATGAGCGGCTCGCGGCGACCGGTGTCTGCGGAAGGCCTCGCCCGCCGAGAGCAGTTCATGCAGATGGACGGCCGCGCGGTGTTCAAGTGGGCCATTCGGGTGGCGGAGGAGAGCATCGCGGCGACCGTGGACCGCGCCGGGATTCCACTCGAGCATATCGATCTGTTCGTGCTTCACCAGGCCAACGCCCGGATCATCGACGGCATACGCACGGCGCTCGAACTGCCGTCGGAGAAGGTGTTCATGAACCTCGACCGATACGGCAATACATCGAGCGGTTCGATCCCGCTGGCGCTCGACGAGGCCTGGCGAACCGGGCGGATCGGCCCCGGCAGCACGGTCGTAGTCTGTGGATTCGGCGGTGGCCTTGCCTGGGGAACGGCATGCTGGCGGCTGTGAGGTCGTCCGCGAGGAGGCCGCCGTTCGACGATCACTTTATGAAAGGTTCTGCTCGATGAGTGACGCTTCAAGCTCCATCAAGACCCTGCCGGCGCGGAAGGACGTGCGAGCCGGAGATACGTGGGATCTCGCGAGCCTCTTTCGCTCGGACCGTGAGTGGAACGACGCGCTCGAGACCTGGGAGGAGCGTATTCCGCAGTTTGTGCCGTATGCCGGGACCCTTGGAACGGCGCCCGAACGGCTCGCCGAATGCCTCGTACACGACCTGGCTTTCGATCGCGAGGGGGATCGGCTCGGGACGTATGCCCAGCTGCGTGCCAGCGAGGATACGGCGGCGGCCGATGCCCAGCGGATGGTCGGTCGCTTCCAGCATGTGGCTACGCGGGCCGGTGAGGCAGCGAGCTTCATTCGGCCCGAGATCATGGCCATTGCTCCGGAACGACTCGCCGCCTGGATGGAGCTTCCAGTACTCGCTCCCTACCAGCTCATGCTCGAGCGGCTCGTGCGGACGCGGCCGCACGTGCTCTCGGAGCCCGAGGAGAAACTCCTCGCGATGCAGGGCACGTTTGCGGGCACCGCCGGGATGGTGTTCCGACAGCTCACCGACGCCGACATGAAGTTTGGATTCGTGACGACCGGCAAGGGCGATCAGATCGAGCTCTCGAATGCCACCTTCACGACACTGCTCCACGACACCGCTCCGGAGGTTCGGAAAACCGCGTTCCACCAGTTCTACGCCCAGTACGAGGGCCATGCGAACACGCTGGCGGCGGCACTCTCGGGCTCCGTGGAGCGGGATATCTACGCCGCGAGGGTGCGTGGCTACCCGAGCGCCGTCGAAGCGGCACTGTTCCAAGACCATGTGCCAATGGCCGTCTACGATCAGCTCATCGCGGCAGTGCGGGCCCACCTTCCGGCCGTTCACCGGTACTACCGGCTCCGGCAGCGGGCTCTCGGCCTCTCGGAGATCCACCACTACGATTGCTATGTACCGCTCGTCCCCGAACTCGAACGACGGCACACCTGGGACGAGGCCGTCGATGTGATCGTGACGGCGCTTGAGCCCCTCGGAGCCGAGTATTGCACTCGCATGGAGCGCGGACTCCGCGGCCGCTGGTGCGACCGCTACCCCAACGCCGGCAAGCGGTCGGGGGCGTTCAGCTCCGGCACCTACGACTCTGATCCGTACATCCTCATGAATTTTCAAGAGGACGCGATCGAGCACGTCTTTACCCTGGCCCATGAGGCGGGGCACTCGATGCACACCCGATCCTCCGCCGAGGCCCAGCCGGTTCAATACGCCAGCTACACCATCTTCGTGGCGGAAGTGGCAAGCACGTTGAACGAACAACTCCTCACGCGGCTCCTGCTCCAGCGGGCTGAAACCAAGCAGGAGCGAGCGGCGATCATCGCTCGGGAGATCGACTCAATCCGGGCCACGATCGTCCGGCAGACGATGTTCGCCGAGTTTGAGCGACGGAGCCACGCCTGCGCTGAAAAGGGCGAGCCCCTCACGCTCGAGCGATTCCGATTCATGTACCGGGAGTTGCTCGATGCCTACTTTGGCGGCGACTTTGCGATCGACAAAACCCTCGAGCTCGAGTGCCTCCGGATCCCGCATTTCTACTCGGCGTTCTATGTATACAAATATGCCACCGGTCTGGCGGCGGCGATCACGCTGGCGAAGCGAGTGGCGGAGAACGAGCCCGGAGCCCTCGCCGCCTACCACAGCTTTCTGAAGGGTGGCTCTTCGAAGTGGCCGCTCGACCTCTTGCGAGACGCCGGCGTCGATCTCGAAAGCCCGGAGCCCGTCGCGACCGCCCTCACCCGCTTCGGCGAGCTCGTCGATGAATTAGAAGGCTTGTTGTAAGTCTGCACGGCCATCCATGGCCCGTGCAGACTTTGCGAGCCTCCGCTCGCCAGTCGCACCTCCGGGCTCCCGTGCTCGTGCGCTGTGTGGCGTGGGACGCCCAATCAGACGAATGTGGTGTGGCGTCGCTCTTGCCCGCCGGCGAACGAATGCGGTCGGCTTCGAATACTCTTGCACAGGAGCCGGTTGGTTTCGAAAAAACGTCAGGCTGTCGTGCGGGCGAGTTCGACGAGTGACCTCACCATGACCCCGGTGCCGCCGCCGTCGGTCCACGGGCGGGGCTTCTCGGCGAAAGCCGGCCCGGCGATATCGACATGGGTCCAGGGCGTATCGCCGACGAACCGCTCTAAAAATTTGGCTGCGGTGATGGCACCTCCCCATCGGCCCTCTCCCACGTTCTTGATGTCGGCCACGTCGCTCTTGATCTGCTCGCCGAAGTCGGCATCCATTGGCAGTTGCCAGACCGGCTCGCCGACCGTGCGGGCCGCGGTAGCGAGGGCGTTACAGCAGTCCTGGTGGTTCGTGAAGAGTCCCGCGAAATCGTAGCCAAGAGCGACCATGCACGCACCGGTGAGGGTGGCCAGGTCGATCATCTGTCGTGGTTGAAGGCCACGAACAACGTCGAGGACGTCGGCCAGAACAACGCGTCCTTCGGCGTCCGTATTGTGGATCTCGATCGTGATGCCGCTGCGAGCAGTGATAACGTCACCAAGCTTGTAGGCAGCCGGGCCCATCATGTTTTCGACGAGTCCGATGCCTACGACGACATCCACGGGCAGCTTGAGCGCTGCAATCGTGGCGATGGCCCCGAGCACACTTGCCGCCCCCGCCATGTCCATCTTCATGCCCATCATCGATTCCGATGGCTTGAGCGACAGGCCACCGGAATCGAAGGTGACTCCCTTGCCGACGAGGGCCAGGTCGGGATGGTCGCCGCTGGCCTGCGGCCGGCCCCGATAGCGCAGGAGTACGAGGCGTGGCTGCCGGGCGCTGCCCCGCGCCACGGCGAGGAGCGCCTCGCACCGTTCACGCCGGAGATGGTGCTCGTCCCAGATTTCGATCTCGAGGCCAGTGCGGCCGGCAATGGCTGCTGCCTCCTCGGCAAATGACTCTGGATAGATGTGATCGGGAGAGCCATTCACGAGCCGCCGGGCGAGGTTGACGCCGTCGCCGATCATCGCCCCACGAGCCACAGCCGGAGCGTCAGCACCAACCCACAGGGTCGTGCCAAAGCGGGTGCGCTTGGGTTCGGCGCGGTAGAGGTCTTGCCCCACCATGCCGACCGCTGCTCCGGCCACCGCCTGCTCGATCCAGGGCGTGTCCCATGTGCTTTCGCACAAGAATGCGACGCGGCTCCGCGGTCGCCCGGCGAGGTGGCGTGCCGCTGTAGCGGCGGCACGGTACATAACCCCTGCGTCGACCGCTTCCTGGCGGCCAAGGCCGATCACGAGCACCTGCCCGACCTTCAGCCCCGCCGGCGCCAAAAGCGGAACGCACTCATAGCGGCGACCTGTGAGCTCGCCCGCAGCCACCAGCCGGGCCACGAGACCGCCTGTCGCGGCATCCACGGATGTGGCAACTCCACTGCCAACACCCCCCTCGGTGAGAAACAGCACGATGGCCTCGGCTTGAATCGCCGCTGGAGCGGTGATCGGGCATGCTTCGATCATCCCGGCAGTGCCAGCAGGAAGGAATTCGCGGGTCATGATTCACTCTCCATGGGGGGCGTGAGTTGTACCTGGTCAGTGGCCGTCGGAAACCCTCGTCTCAGCCAGGGCCAGAGGAGGGCCAGTAGAACTGGCAGCACCACGAGGTTGCCCACAAGGCCGCCCAAAAGCGTCAGGCAGGAAATCCAGCCGAAGGCAACCGTCGGCATGAAGCCACTGGTCGTCAGGGCAAGGAATCCGATGGTGAGCGCGAGGGTTGAAAAGATCATCGCGCGGCCGGCCGTTCGGTGGGCGGCGTGGAGTGCCGGGACGATCGTGCTGCCGCCCGAGACCTGGTGGCGAAATGCATTGATGTAGTGAATCGAGCTGTCCACCGACAGGCCCAGGGACACGGCGGCGATCATAGCGGTTCCCATGTTGATCCGAATTCCGGCCCAGCCGAGGAGGCCCAGCACCACGAAGACCGGGAGCCCATTGGGAATGAGCGCGATGCTCCCCAAGAGGAGGCTGCGAAATGCCAGCGACAAGAGGATGAGAATGCCGGCCGCCGCGATCGCAAACGTGAGCCATTGGTCAGCGAGGAGTCGTTCCACCAGCGTGGCCAGGAGCACGAAGAATCCGGTCACCTCCGCGCCGCCGCCCTCCGTCGCGGGAAACTCTTCTGTCGCGATTCGTCGAACGCTCGCAATGATAAGTCGCTTGGCTTCGGTCGGCTGTCGCTCGCGGGCCCGCAGCATCACCCGCAACCAACTGCTTCCATCAACCGGATCTCGCCCCACGAGGGCCCCTGCGAGCTCCGGGTCTTGCTGCCGCATGACCTCGAGCACGGATGCCACCGCGAAGCTGCCGAGGATGGAGGCCTCCAGTTGTTCGAGCGACACTGGTGATGTCGCTTCGATGACGTCGGCCGCACTGATCACCTTCGTGAGGGCAGGCTCACCGTCGACGGTGACCTCGTGCCGTAGCCGCTCTGCGAGCCTCGCCACGCGGCCGAGAACCTTGGCGGTCATGCCGCCTCGCACTGGCACAAGAACATCCAGCACGCCCGCGCCACCGAGCCGCGACTCGACCATGTCATAGGCTGATACCGTGGGGCTGCCGGGGCGGAAGTTGCGGGTGAAATCGGTCTCCACTTCAAGCCGGCTCAGGCCTGCCATGGCCGCAGCCACAGTGACCATGATGCCTGCGAGAATGGGCCGCGGGTGCCGCACGATCCACTGGACGAGCCGCTCGAGACCGATCTCGAGGGCCGACTCCCCCCAGGCCCGCCGCGGATCGGCATCGAATCGACCGACGAGGGCGAGCCATGGAAGGACAAGCGCGACGGCCACAAGCACCATGCCGGCGCCGAGCGCGGTCATGATCCCGAAATCGTGTACTGGCCCCACACGGCTGGCGACGAGCGATCCAAACCCGACGATGTCGGTGGCGATGGCGCCGACCGTTGGCCAGAGCAGGATCGCCAGGCTACGGCGGAGGGCTTCGGCCGGTTCGTGGCCTGCGTCCCGTTGGAGGCGGTAGGCCACGATGAGGTGCGTCACCGTGGCAATGGCCACGACGGTGATCATCGCCGAGAGCATCGTGGAGACCATCGTCAGCTTCAGACCGGCGATCGAGAGCACACCACGGGTTGTCCACAGGGCCGTCAGCACGACGCCCATCGGCACGATGACCCACCGCACGCTGCGAAAGAAGAAGAGCAGCACACCGCCCGTGAGCGCCACGCTCGCCCAGGCGAGAACCGTCCCATCCCACTCGAGCATCGCAAAGCCATCGCGGAGCATCGCCGGCTCACCGGCCACGGTGCCCGATGGATACTCGCGCATGATGGCCCGCATTCTGTCGATCGTGTCTGCTCGCGAAACAGCCTGCTCGCGAGCTGTCGCGAGTGCCGGGGCGGGGGGCTCGAGCGTGCAAGCAACCGCTGCGGTCCGGCGATCTGCTCCAACAACATAACCCTCCATGAGGCTCACGATCCGCCGAGCAGTTGGGTTCGTATCGATGGCGATGATCTGTGTTCCGAGAGGTGTCGATGCGAGGCTCGTCGTGGCGGCGACGCCCGGCAGAGCCCGCAGTCGCGCGGTCAAGACGCCGAGCTGCTCGACGCCTTCGGGCGTGAACAGCGAGGGGTCGTCATAGGCGGCCAGCACGACCTCGCTGCCACCGAACGTGCGGGCCATTCGCGCGTAGGGCGGGATCGCCGGATCGGATCGGTCGAACATCGCATCGATCGAACGCGAAAACTCGAGATGCCGTGCTCGCTCGACGGACAGGCCGATGAGCACGATAGCGAAAAGGGCCAGCGGTGCACGGCGGCGGACGAGCCACGCGGCGATCCGGTCAGCCGCGGTGGTGGGCTGGGGTACGGGCGGTGGCTGGCAAACCTCGGGCACGGCGACGACTCGCTCAAGAGGGAGGACAAAGGCGGGTTGGCGGAGATGCGATGCCGGGGCTACGGAGTTTACCCGGCCACCCAGGATCGTGACCCGCGAAGCCTTGACCGCGATTCGGGAATCCTCCTATTGTTCCGCGGTTTTTCAGCCCGATTGTCCTCCCCGTAGGTTCCGCGAACCTCGACACCCCGCGTGCGCCCTCGCCCTCCACCCATCACCGTGCACCGGTATCTGTCTCGCGGTTCGCCGCTGCGACGATTCGGGATCGCGCTGTTGCTGATGGCCATGCCGTGTGCGGTCAACGGACGCGCGATCGCGGATGAAGCGCCTGCTCAAGTCAAAACGCCTCCGCTCGGCACCCAGGCCGGGGCGCTTGCCGACCTTCCTGCCCGTGGTCTGGCAGCCGCAATCGCAGAGGCTGGCCGCATCGAGGTGCCCGCTGTCGAACCCGCTGAGCCCATCACGATCACATCGACGCAGGCTGCCCGGTGGAGCGAGGGCGATTACGACGTCTGGCATCTCACCGGTGGCGCCACGATCAAGCAGGGCGGCACGCGGGCGAAGGCTCATGAGGCAGTGATTTGGATCGAGCGGTTGCACGACGAGGATGTGGCGGCGGGGCCACGGGTGAGGAGCATGCTCGTCCGCATGGCCGGCGATGTCCGTGTGACGTCTCAGGCAGATGATGACGTGGCCAAGGCCAGTGTCCGCGGCCCGCGCTGGGCGGGGCGATTCTGGCACCTCCGTGATCCCGCGCTCGAGTTTGCCAGCGTCGTGCCATCGGCTGGTCCGCCACCGTTGTATGAGGCGCCGCCGACGACGAGTGCCGGAGACGCGGACGACGAGGCACCGATCCAGCAAGCGCAGTTCAGCGAGTTCGGCGCGCCGGTTGCTCCCTCGGTTGCGGCAGCACCAGCCGGCCGTCGGTTGCGGGCCTTTCCTCGGTCGAGTGTGCCGCTCAATGTGAAGTGGTATCCGAGCCCATCAGGCACCGAATGGATTGCGGTCATCACGTCGGGCGTGAACCTCGTCGTCGATGGCGTCGACCCGGCAGGCCCACTCGACATCTCCACCGACAGGCTCGTCATTTGGACGAAGGGCTCAGCCCAGCCCGACCTCGACGGGGGGGGGCAGTCAGCGGACGTGCCGCTTGAGCTCTACATGGAGGGGAACGTCGTCTTCCGCCAGGGGCAACGGGTGATCGAGGCGGCCAACATGTTTTACGACGTGCCGCGATCGTCCGGTGTCATCACGGGGGCCACGGTGCTTACCCCGGTCGACAACTACGCTGGTGCCGTCAAGATTCGAGCGGACGTGCTGCGGCAGGTCGACCGGAGTCGGTTCGAGGCCCAGCAAAGCGGCATCACCTCGAGTCGGTTAGGTATTCCGACCTGGGAGCTTCGATCCCGCGAGATCGTGTTCACCGACGAACAGGTTCCACTGGCTGATCCCTTCGGCACACCGCTCATCGATCCGACAACGGGTGAGCCGGTCGTCGAGCACCAGCAGTACATCACCAGTCGCGGCAACACGCTTGCCCTCGGGCAGGTGCCGGTGCTTTGGTGGCCGTACTTCGGGACGAATGCCAAGAAGCCGACGTTCTACATCAACAACTTGCAGTTCAAGAACGACCAAATTTTCGGCAACCAGGTCCTCACCAGCTGGGATGCCTTTCAGGTATTTGGCTGGCGCCGACCGCCCGACGGCGTGGATTGGAACCTCAACTTCGACTACCTGAGCCTCCGCGGCCCCGGTGGTGGAACGTCACTCCTCTACAACCGCCCCAGCTTCCTTGGCCTGCAAACGCCCGCCAGCGGCGACCTCGATGCCTGGTTCATCGGCGACGTGGGCCGCGACAACCTCGGCCTCTACCGCCGCGACTTCACCTATCCCGGGTTCCCAGATCGCACGTTCCGTGGCCGATCGTTCTGGCGTCACCGACAGGATCTCGGCGGTACGACAGACAGTTTCTTTGGTGGCTGGCAGCTTCGCGGCACCGCTGGCTGGATGAGCGACATGAACTTCCTCGAGGAGTACTACGAGTCGGAGTGGGAAGAGGGCTACGAGCAACGGACGTGGCTCGATCTTCGGCGGCCTGTCGAGAACCGTCAGCTTCGGCTCCTCACAAGTGTCCGCGTCGACCCCTTCCTCACGCAGACCGAGTGGTGGCCTCGGCTCGATCACTATGTCTTCGGCCAGCCACTGGTGCAGGATTCGGTCAGTTGGTACGCGCACTCGGGGGTGTCCTACGCCCGGCAGGCCCTGCCGCAGGCGCCGACCGCTGGGCAGGGGCTCAGTATCTGGAGCACGCTGCCCTACGAATCGAACGTCATTGGCGAGCGGGTGGCGACCCGCCAGGAGCTCGACCTGCCGTTCCAGGCCGGGGCCGTGAAGGTCGTGCCATACGCACTCGGTGAGCTGGCTCACTGGGGCAATGACCTGACCCAGCAGCCAATCAACCGGGCCTACGGCCAGGTGGGCATTCGTTCGAGCCTGCCGATGTGGACGGCCGACAATTCGGTGGAGAGCCGGCTCTGGAACCTCAACGGTCTGGCCCACAAGGTGGTCTTCGAGGCCGAGGCCTCGTACGCCAACTCGACCCAGAGCATCGATCAGTTTCCGCTCTACGATCAGATCGATGACGATGCGATCAACCAGTACCGCCGCAACATTCCCTATTTTGACTACGGAGTGCCGCCCGGTGGACTGCCTGGTGCGCTCGTATTCGGTCCCGATTTCAAGTACGACCCACGGACCTACGCCGTCCGGCGCGGCCTGGCCAGCTCGGTGACCGGCCCGACGGAGATCGCCAATGATCTCACGGCCATCCGCGTCGGAGCCCACCAGCGCTGGCAGACAAAACGTGGGCCAGTCGGCAACCGCCGAATCATCGACTGGATCACGTTCGATATCGACGGCGAGTTTTTCCCAGTTACCGACCAGAACTTCGGCCAGGTACTGGGCCTCTGGCAGTACGATTTTCGATGGCACGTGGGAGATCGCACATCGATCCTCTCCACGGCCGACGTCGACTTCTTCTCCCGGGGCCAGCAGCTCTACACCGTGGGCGCGTTGCTCAATCGCACCCCGCGCGGGAGCTTCTTCATCGGCTTCAACCAGTTCGGCGGCCCGATCGATGCATCCGTGCTGACCGGCTCGTACACGTACCGCATGAGTCCCAAGTGGGCGAGCTCGTTCGGTGCAGCCGTCGATCTTACTGGCAGCAACATCGGCCAGAATTTCCAGCTCGTGCGGATCGGCGAGTCGTTCCTGATGACGTTGGGCTTCAACGTCGACTACAGCCGCAACAACGTCGGTGTCACGTTTAACCTCGAGCCGCGGTTTCTCTCGCGGACCCAGTTCCGCGGCCTCGGCATCCCGGTGGCCGGCGCCTACGGGCTCGAGTGAGGCCGGCTCGGGGCTGTGTGCCAGAGCCCCCAGGCCGCGAACAGAACCGCGAGCACCGCATAGGCCGCGGTCATCTCGAGCGGTCCACGGCCAGCAGCTTCGAAGGGCAATTCGCCGATGGCCCAAGGCAGGAAGAGCCGGCCATCGGGAAACGGTGAGTGCATGACGCCGAAGAGCGTGAGGCTGGCAGCCACCAAACACCATGCGGCAGCGGCTCGCAGGTTGCGGTCGATAAGCGACGCGACGGTCCCGGCCCAAACCAGGCTCGTCACGATGAAGCCGGCGGCCAGGATTCGCACGGAGAATAGCTCTGCCAACAGAACGCCCTCAGGCTGAGCGCCCGCGGCCAGGAGCTTGTCGGCCTGAATTTTTGCCAGGGCCGCCAGCGCCGGAATGCAGGCCACCGCCACGGCCGGGTAGTGTCGCGCGGGCGTGGCGTGGAAGCTCTGTGCCGTGATCTCGAGGCCGATAAAAACGAGAATCGGGAGAATGGCCGGGCCGGGGATCACCTGATAGAGCCATGCGAAGGTGCCGGTAACCCCGGCCAGCCCGATAAACGCTGCGGTGGCCAGCGTGTAGGCGGCGCGGCCCCCCATGGCCTTGTAGGCCGGATGGCCGATGTAGGGTGTGGTTTGAATGACACCACCGCAGGCACCGGCGATGACGGTGGCGATGGCCTCGACGGCAACGACCCTGCCGGTGTTGTATTCGTCGCCTGACGCTGCGGCGCTCTCGGTGCAATCAATACCCCCGACCACGGTGGCCAGCGCGAAGGGGATGACGATCGGTAGGTAATGGATGGTATCGGGCCAGGCCTCGAGCCATTCGAGTCGCAGGGCTCGCAGCCATTCGGTAGGCCAGAGCGCGGCCACAGGATCGATCGTTGCGTGGGCCATGCCGTCCGGGATGAAGCCTGCCCAGGCGCCGAGGTAATGGATGCCACCGCCGATGAGCAGCGCGGCAAGAGCGCCGGGGATCCGAAGAGGAAAGGAAACTCGTGCCGTGAGGGTCGCGAGAACGATTCCGAGCGACACGAGCCCCACGATGGGCGACGTCAAAATTTCGAGCATCGGGAGGAACGTGATGAGTGCCAGTGCAATCGCAGCGAGGCTCCCGAGGAGACCCGCCCGCGGCACGATCCGCCGGATCCAGCCAGCCATCGGCGCGCAGGCCAGCTTGAAGAAGCCACTGGCGACGATCGAGCACATCCCGATGTGCCAGGCGTGCCGCGCGGCTGCTGCCTCGTCGAGCCCTCCATCGAGGGCCGCGCGGAAGGCAGGCCCAATCACGAAGAAGACCATCCCGAACGTACTCGGCGTATCGAGGCCCAGCGGCATGGCCGTGACGTCAGTTCTGCCGGTCCGCTTCGCCAAGCGGAAGGCCATCCAGGTGAAGAGCAGGTCCCCCACAACCACGCCGACGGCCGTACCCGGCACGAGATGGCCGAGGGCAAACTCCGCGGGATACCCAAATACGGTCGCCAAAAGCGAGACCGTCAGCACGAGCCCCGCGAGGTTGTCGAGCGACAGCCCGAAAAAGGCGTTGATGTCGCCTGGGGCGGCCCAGCGGTAGCGATGGGAGGCGGTCATGGGAGGTCGCTGGAATGTCGGTGGGGAGGAGGTAAATGTCAAACCGCGGTCGCTTCACGTGCCTGGCGTGCCTGATCGAATGCGGCGGTATACTCTGGCCCACTCGGGTTCGCGGGGTTTTCCGCTCCGCCAGCGAACCAACCCGCCGCCAGCCGCGTACCTACTCATGGATTTGTCCGACTCACGCACCGGCGGCCATGGTGACCCTACCCAGGGCGGGGCGGGGGCGTTTGACGGTGTCTCCGACGAGGATCTCCTTGGCCGTTTTCGCGTGGACGGCGATCCGGCGGCGTTCGAGTCGCTCGTTCACCGTTACGAAGTTGAGTTGTTCAACTATCTCCGCCGGTATCTCGGAAGTGCGGAGATGGCGGAAGACGTTTTTCAGGCGACCTTTCTCCAAGTGCACCTCAAGAGCAAGCAGTTTGAGGAAGGAAGGCGGTTTCGCCCGTGGCTCTACACTATTGCCACTCATCAGGCCATCGATGCCCAGCGCCGCAACAAGCGGCACAGGATGATAAGTCTCGATCATCGCGGCTCTGGCGAGGACGATCTCGGCACACTCGTGGAGATGCTGGCTGGCAGCGGCCGCACTGCCGACGAGGAACTTCAGGACGAGGAGGCCCGCGCCTGGGTGCGGTCGGCCGTAGACAGGCTCCCGGAGCAGCTCAAAGCCGCGCTGGTTCTTGTCTATCACCAGGGCATGAAATACCGCGAGGCAGCCGACGTGCTCGGGATTCCCGTTGGCACCGTCAAGAGCCGGTTGCACTCTGCTCTCCTCAAGCTCAACGAGTCGTGGCAGCGAACAGGGCCTCGGGTGGCCGAGACGGATTGAATCCAGGAGCCGTGACCATGAGTCCCTCGAAAGTTGGGCTGACGCCATGAGAGAACAGTTGGTCGGGTATCTCTTGGATGCCCTCGATGACGTGGAACGAAGGGACGTCGAGGCCGCCCTCGCTGACCCGCAGGAAGGCGAAGGCCTTCGGCGAGATGTGAATCTCTTGAAGTCGGCCGTGGCCCCGCTTCGCCATGACCGCGAGGCCGTGCCGGTGCCTACCGGACTGGCGACACGGACGATCGCATTTGTCCATGCCCATGCGACCGTCGAGACAGTCCCGTTCCCGCAACCGATGACGCCGGTGCGGGAGGCCGCCGCGCCGTCGGGCAGGTCTCGACTCGATCGCATGCTGCTTGCGGCCTCCGCCCTAGCGGCCTCGATCCTGGTGCTGCCACTTGTCTACGACGCCGTCTCCGACTCGAGGGCTCACCGAGTTGAACGAAACCTCCAACGCGTCGCCGAGGCGATTCACGGGTATGGCGAGAGTCATGGGATTCTCCCGACGCCTCCCGATGGCGGCCCCCTCTCACGGGCTGGTCTCTATGCACCGACGCTCGTGTCGGAGCGCCGGCTTCTCGCTGACGACGGGTCACTCTTGGTGCCCGATTCCAAACTTGCTCGCAGCGGGTCGTTCCGCGTGCCGACTCGGGAGGAGCTTGAAGCTGCGGTGGGAACGCCCCGCTTTGATGACATGGTGCGACGAATGGGCGGCGACTTCGGCTACACCCTCGGTCATCGGAATTCGGAAGGCCGACTTCAGCCCAACCGCGACCTGCGGCGAGCGACCCATCCGATGCTTGCTGACGCACCGGCTCCCTGTTGCGAGAAGAGCGAAAACCATCCCGATGGCTTCCACTACATCCTCTTCGAGGACGGCCACTTCGAGCGGCGGCGTGCCGACGCCCTCCACCAAGGCGATGACCATCTCTTCCGCAACCATCGCGGTGTGGTGGCTGCGGGCGTTGATCCCGACGATGCCGTGATCGGAAGCTCGCACCACCAGCCCTGAGAGGGGCGGCAGTGCCTCAGGCTGGCCCGAGCAACCGCTTCGCTGCATCGGCCACGGCGGCAGCGGTGATCCCGAAATGCTCGTAGAGTTTGCCAGCGGGCCCGGATGCTCCGAAGGAATTCATGCCTACGAAAACCCCGCGATCCCCGAGCCACTTCTCCCACCCGAATCCGCCCGCCGCCTCACAGGCGACCCTCGCCGTGACAGCCCGCGGCAACACGCTCTCACGGTAAGCCTCGTCTTGCTCGGCAAAGAGATCCAACGAAGGCAGGCTGACGACGCGGGCCCGAATCCCGTCCGCAGCCAGCACGACTGCCGCATCGAGGCAGAGCGTGATTTCACTGCCCGTACCGATCAGAATGCAGTCGGGTTTCCCACCGGCGGCATCGTGAAGCACATAGCCACCCTGCGCGACACCGGAGGCAGCGCCAAGCCGCGTGCGGTCAAGCGTCGGGAGGTTCTGTCGCGAGAGCACGATCACCGCTGGCCTGTCGGGCCGTTGCATCACGATTCGGTAGGTCTCGGCCACCTCGTTGGCATCGGCGGGACGGAACACGGAAAGCCCCGGCACCGCCCGTGCACTGGCAAGCTGCTCGATCGGCTGGTGCGTGGGGCCGTCTTCGCCGAGGCCGATCGAGTCGTGGGTGAGCACATAAATCACACCGAGCTCGCCCAAGGCCGAAAGCCGAAGGGCAGGCTTGAGGTAATCGAAGAATACGAAGAACGTGGCGCAGTACGGCCGCAGGCCCGACAGCGCCATCCCGTTGCAGGCCGCGGCCATGCCATGCTCGCGAATGCCGAAGTGCATGTTTCGGGCGGCGTAGTCATGC
>CAYZHH010000014.1:0-22983 GCA_964478275.1 uncultured Candidatus Kuenenia sp. | reverse complement strand
TTCCTGAACCAGAACGTCTGCGACGACGTCGGGCTTGTGATCCGGCCGGAGGACTTTGCCGACGAGGCCCACCAGCTCCTCTACCGCCACCTCATCGAACTGCACGACGGTGGCAAGCGGATTGACACCACGATCGTGCTCGAACGGCTCCGCTCCAAGGGCGATGCTGAACGGGTCGGCGAAGCAGCTTTCCTAGTGGAGCTTGTCGAGTCGGTGCCCCATGCGGCCCATGCCGTTTATTACGCCGAGATCGTGCGGGACAAGTCGCTGTTGCGTTCCCTCATCGATGCCGGCACCGACATCCTCCGCGACGCCTACACGGAAACGGATACGCCTCGAGAGCTCCTCGCCCGGGCCGAAGAAAAGATCTTTGCAATCCTGGAGCGGCGATCCTCGGCCGACGCCAAGACGATCGCCTCCGTGCTCGAAGACGTGATGGTCCGCATGGACGCACGGATGAAGCATGACCATGCCATCGGTGGCGTCGAGACCGGGTTTACCGAGCTCGACACACTCTGCGGCGGCCTCCACAACTCCGAGCTCATCATCCTGGCTGCCCGTCCGAGTATGGGGAAGACAGCCTTCGCGATGAACATCGCCGAGCATGTGTCGATCGCTCTGCGGCTGCCCGTGCTCTTCGTAAGCCTCGAAATGGCCTGCCTCGAGCTCGCCGACCGGCTCCTCTGCTCGGCCGCCCAGGTCAACGGCCACCGTCTCCGCAATGGCACCATCTCCCAGGAAGATCGGCGACGGCTCGTCCAGAAGTCTGCGGAGATCGGTGGCGCGCCCCTCTTCATCGACGACACGCCAGGTCGGACGCTCACCGAGATCGCCGCGGTGGCACGGCGACTCAAGCGGAAAGAGGCTGGCCTCGCCCTGGTGGTAATCGACTATCTCCAGCTCATCGAGCCCGACAACCCGCGCGACCCGCGGCAGGAGCAGGTGGCCCGCATCGCGCGGCGACTCAAGGGGATGGCACGCGAGCTCGAGGTGCCCGTGCTCTGCCTGGCTCAGCTCAATCGCCAGGCGGAAGCCTCGCGTGACAACCGCCCGCGGCTCAATCACCTCCGTGAGTCAGGCGCGATCGAGCAGGATGCCGACGTCGTGATGTTTGTGCACCGCGAGGAGTACTACGCGTCGAACGAGGAAGACAAGGAGCGGGTCCGCGGCCAGGCGGAGATCATCGTGTCGAAGCAGCGAAATGGCCCGACCGCCGACCTCAAGCTGCTCTGGCAGCAGGACTACACCCGCTTCGTGAATCTCGAGCATCGGCCCTACGACGAGTTTGAACAGTTCTGATGCTGGCTTCACGCGCAGCAGGCCATCCATGGCCCTGCTTCGCTTGCCGGCCCTCCGGCTGGCGGAGAGCACCTTCCTTCACGCCCGGCAGGCCATCCATTCGCCCCGGCGGCCTTTCCCGGCCCTCCAGCCGGCGGAGAGCACCTGCGGGCGACCGTTTGCGTGCGGTGTGGTGCCCGGGGAGACGGATAATCGCGCCAATAAAAGCCCTCGGCGCTAGCCGGGGGACTGCGGGTTGAAGGCCATGCCGCTTGCCATCATGGGCCATGGGCCATGGGCCATGGGCGAATGGGCGGGCTCACCCAGCGCCCCGCCGTCCCCTCGCTGTCGCGAGGGGCTTTCATGGGGACGCGCGCTTGTGGTGAGAGACCTTCCGTCGTGCCTACATCAAAAACCGGATGGCGACGAAGCCGCCGATGATGGCGATGCCCATGAGAATCGTCGCTGGCTCGAGATACCGGTCAAGCACCTTCTTGGCCGTCGGGCCGGCGACGAACGTGACCGTGGCCACGAGAAAAAATCGAAGACTCCGGCCGAGGACCGAGGCCGCGATAAGCGTGCCCAGCGGTACCGCGCATGCCCCGGCTGCAATCGTGAACACCTTGTAGGGAATCGGCGTGAACGCCGCGGCGAAGATTGCCAGAAACGCGTTGCCCAGATAGAGCGACTCGACGTAGGCAAACTTCTCGGGCGTGAACCCCGGCACATACGCATAGAACCAGGGCGCGAGGAGCTTCCAAAGGCCGGCGCCAATCGCCCAGCCGAACACGCCCCCGGCCACGCTCGCCACTGCCGACACGGCGGCGTAGTAATAGCTCCGCTTGGGCTTCGCGACCGAGAGTGCGATCTGAAGCACGTCGGGCGGAATCGGAAAGAACGAGCTCTCGGCAAACGAGAGCCCGGCGAGCGCCCAGGTCCCCCGTGGCGAATCGGCCCAGGAGAGCACCCAGTCGTAGAGCCGCCGAAGCGGGCCGCGGCGGGGTGTGCGTGTTTCAGCAGCCTCAGTCGTCATGCAAACCGCGTTCCTGCGGGGCCTCGGGAAAGTCGCAGCATGATACGGAGTACTGCGGAGACAGCCAACGCGGCACGGCCGTCAGCCTGTGCGTGCCACATGCACGGCCACGTCCATCACGTGCGTTCCGCCGCCGAGGCAGACCCCCTTCACCGGCGTCACGTCGCCGTATTCGCGGCCCCAGCCGATCGTCACGTGGAGGGTGCCGGCCGTGCAATCGTTGGTGGGATCGAGATCGAGCCAGCCGTTGCTGCCTCCCCAGCAGGAAAGCCACGCATGAGAGGCATCCGCGCCCACCATGCCGGCGTTGCCATAGGCCGCGCCCGACGGCCGCTCGTTGGAGATGTAGCCACTCACATAGCGGGCGGCGAGGCCCAGCGATCGGAGGCAGGCGATCTGAAGGTGGGCGAAGTCTTGGCAGACGCCGCGCCCGAGCGAGAAGATCTCCTCCACGGGCGTGCTTGTGGTGGTGGCCGACGGGTCGTAGGTGAACTCGCGGTAGATGCGGCTCGTCAGCTCCACGACCGCCTCGTTCCAGGCTCGGCCCGGTGTGAACGACTCGGCCGCCCACGAGGCGAGCCTCGGCGATGATCGCACGAGCGGCGAGTCGAACGCGAACTGACGGGCCTCGAGCGTGGCATCGTCGGTGTCACGGGCAAGGCGATCCCGTATCGTCTCCCACGGAAGTGGCTCGAGCTGCCGCCAGTCGAGTGGCGGATCGATCTCCACCATACTCGTGGCCGTGACGACGAGGCGGCGGTGCCCCTCCTCGATCGCGAACATGTTGACCTGATTCCCAAAAAAATCGACGTGGCTCGATATGGTCGCCGGCTCCGGCTCGACGTCGAGCGTGCTCGTGAAGAGCCGCTGATGCGGAAGCATGCGGGGCGCGAGGTGGAGCTCGTTGTGGCAGATCGACACGGTCTCGGAATAGGCATACGTTGTCTTGTGTCGGACTTCGTAGCGGGCCGGTGATGAGGGGGGCAGGTTCATGGTGATCGCGGCGTGGGGATCAGGGGCGATGCATGGTGCCTCGCCTGCTCCGGAATGTCGATGCCGACGGCCTCGCTCCAGGCCGCGAGGAGCTGCTGAAAGACCGGCCCGGGCTCGCCTGTGCCAACGGGACGGCCATCAAAACGCGTCGCCGGCAGCACGCAGTTGGGCGTGCTCGTCAGCAGGATCTCGTCGGCGGCGGCCAGGTCGGCGGCGGTGAGTGACCGCTCATGCCAGGCGATCCCGAGCGCCGAGGCAAGCTCTCGGGCGAAGGCAAGACTGACGCCCGGCAGCGCGTCGCTCCTCGGTGGTGCGGTCACGCCGTGGGCATTCACGACGGCGATGTTGGCTGTGGAAGTCTCGCTGATTCGGCCGTCGTGATGGGCGAGGACCGCCCGCGCCCCTGGCTCGGTCGTGGCCGCCTCTCGGTCGGCCAGGAAGTAGTGGAGCCGACTCCGCACTTTCGCTCCCGGGGGCCAGCAGTCGCCAGGCACCTGTCGCACCGAGACACTCCGTAGCGCCGTGCCTACATCGTAGGCATCGGCCCACATCCCGAACGCGAGAGGAAACGTATGGATCCCTGTTCTGGGCGGTCCACCCTGACCGCTGTGCTGCGAAGCCTGATCGCCAGGTGTGACGAAGATCACGAGCCCGAGGTCGCTTGGCGGCGTGGCTTCGGCAAGCAGTCGATGGTTGTGGGCTGCGAGCTGCTCGGCGGCGGCCATGATGGCGTCGACTGAGTGGGCAGGTGCCACGCCTACCGTGGCAAGCGAATCGGCCAGCCGGCGGGCATGGGGCAGGGGCCGGAACAGCTTGCCCTGGAATGTTCGCAACTGCTCCGTGACAGTCGCTCCCATCACGAAGCCCGCGTCACCAGCCGGGATCGAGAACGCATCTCGCGGCATGAGCCGGCCGTCGAGCCAGGCCGCCTCACCGTCCACCCTATCCAAGTTGCCCATCGGCATCATCGGCATCATCGGAGCATCATGTCATGGTCCGACCCAGGACCGATCGGCCACTTCCCGCCGCCGCTCTGCGAGCCGCCGCACGATGCGGCGGAGCCCTCGTGCCGCTTCCTGCGGCACTCATGAGTGGAGGATAGGGGACTTGAACCCCTGACCTTCTGGCTGCCAGCCAGACGCTCTCCCAACTGAGCTAATCCCCCGTGGTATCCAATGTCTGAGAGGGACGGCGGGGACGTCTTCAGACGCCTAGGGTACGTTATCGCCCCCCGCTGTGGGTGTCAACGCGAGGGGCGCACGCGGCTGGGCACCGCGACAGGCACCCAAGTACGCTGTGCAGTATAGAAGCCCCTGGCGACGAGCCGGGGGGCTGCGGGCTGGAAGCCGCATTGGATTCCATTGTGACTGGGCTCGCCCAACCACCCGCCGTCCCCTCGCTACCGCGAGGGGCTTTCATGACTGTTTCAGGACGCACGTACGGACAACGCATGACACCACCACGGTCTTCACCGCCGCGGCTCTCCGATACGGCCAAGGCCGCGGCCAGCGTGGCGCTGGCCGTGTATCTCATCGGGCTCGTGCTCTCGATCGCGGGCAATTCGGTGAGCGGCTCGTCGGCGCTCATGCGGACGATCAAGGGCCGGCTCTTCTCACCGTGGATGCAGCCGGCGTGGCTCGACCTCGGCTTCGACCAACCGTTCACGTACGGCCTCCCGGAAGACGCCGACCACACGCTCGAGATTCGCAGCCAAGGTGGCAAGCCAGTCACGATGCGGTTCCCCGGTGAACGCACGGGCGAGCAGGCGGCCCGCTGGCGGCGTCTCGCGCGGACCATCGCCGTGGCCGCCGATGACGACGCCGCGCCGCCGCTCACAGCCGGTGTGGCCGCGGGAAGCTTTGCTGACATAGGCAGTGAGGATGTCACGGTGCGGGTGCTTCGCCGCCCGCTTCCGGAACGTGCGGCCCCGGATTCCGACGCGCGGCCGCGGCAGCCGCATGCCGCGCGGGTCCGCCGCGTCGCCGGCGAGATCCAAGTGATCGAGCTCGGCGGAGCGGCCAAGCAGCCCGAGATGGCACCGCTGCTGCGAGAGCCCACACGTGCCGCGCCGCTGCCAGTCGCAGAGGAGGACGCCGATGAGTGAGGCCGCGGTGAATCCCCCCACAGATGTTCGCGGCACGGCCGCAGATCGCGTCATCCACACGTGGCTCGACTATTGGTTCGCGCCTGCCGACCCTCGGCCACTGGCGGCGGTCCGAATCCTGACCGGGCTGCTTGGCATCGCTCTCGCGATGAGCTACGCAGGCGACCTCGTCACCTGGTTTGGACCAAGCGGCATGATCCCGCCCGAAGCGGTCGATGGCTGGCGTCCGCGTGTGGGCGTGTCGCCCCTCGATGGCGTCACCACATCGGCAGGCCTTCAGGTGTTTTTTGCCGTCCTCGTGGCAGCCCTCGCGGCGATCACCATCGGGTTCGCTTCCCAGATTGCCTGTGTCGTGGCTGCTCTCCTCTGGGCGGCTCTCTTGAGCCGTGCCCCGATGCTCGTCGGCCCGGCCGACGACTGCCTGGCGGTCCTCCTCTGGTGCCTCGCGGTCGGGCCGTGCGGCGCGGCATGGTCGCTCGACCGCGCCATCCGTGACCGACGTGGCCTCGCGGCAGCGCTGCCATCACCCTGGGCGAGCACGTCGCTCGGCCTGCTGCGGGTACACGCGACGGCGATCACGCTCGGCGTCCTGCTCGCGCAGCTCAAGGGCGACGATTGGTGGAACGGCACGGCCGCCTGGTGGCTGGCCGCGGCCCCGGAGACACCGCTCGTTGATCTGACGGGCCTCTATCGCCGCTCGGAATATGCCTTGAACATCGTCACGCACGGGATCGTGGCCTTCGAGATTCTCTTCGCGACGGGGCTGTGGTTCGATGCCTCGCGGCAGATCGTGTGCCGCGTAGGCCTCGTGGCCTGGCCGGTCATCGGCCTTCTCGCTGGTGAGCCGCTCTTTGGGTTCGCGATGGCGACCTTCTGTGTTCCCTGGACGTGGCGTCCGCGGCCATGAATCCCACCCAGCGTCGCAACGCCGACGTTCCTCGCGAGCCCGTCGCGTACCGCACCTGGGGCACCGACATCGATCCGGCTGCCCATGCTCAGATGCGGCAGTCCTGTTCGCTCCCAATGGTGGTGGGCGGCGCCCTGATGCCCGATGCCCACGTCGGCTACGGTCTGCCGATCGGTGGCGTGCTCGCCCTCGAGAATGCCGTGGTGCCCTACGCGGTGGGCGTTGATATCGCCTGCCGCATGAAGCTCTCGGTGCTCGATGCGCCGCCGACCTTGATCGAAGAGCACCGGCACCGCCTCGAGCACGCGATCGAGAAAGGCACGCGGTTTGGCATCGGTTCCGTTCATGAAACACCGCAGGATCATCCGGTGATGGATGACGACTGGTCGGTCACCCCCATCACCCGTGAGCGCAAGGACCGGGCGCACCGACAACTGGGGACATCCGGGTCGGGAAACCATTTTGTCGAGTTCGGCGTGCTCACGCTCACCGACCGCGCCGACGCGCTGAACCTCGACGCGGGGCGATACCTGGCGCTCCTGAGCCATAGCGGGAGCCGCGGTGTCGGCGCCGCCGTCTGCGATACCTACAGTCGCATCGCGCAGCAACGTCTGCCCCGGCATGCGAAGGATTTCGGACGCCTGGCGTGGCTCAGCCTCGACGACGCGGCGGGCCAAGAGTATTGGGCTGCGATGAGCCTCATGGGCGAGTACGCCGCGGCCAATCATGCCGTGATCCACCGGCTCGTGACGAAGATCTTGGGGGCTCGCGTGATTGCCGGCGTGGAGAACCATCACAACTTCGCCTGGAAGGAAACCCATCAGGGACGGGAGGTGGTGGTTCACCGGAAGGGCGCGACGCCTGCGGGTGCCGGCGTGCTCGGCGTGATTCCCGGATCGATGGCCACACCGGCATTCGTGGTTCGTGGCAAGGGGCATGCCGAGAGTTTTGACTCGGCGGCCCATGGCGCGGGTCGGCGCATGAGCCGCACAGCGGCGCGGGCCAAGTACCGTTTCCTCGCGGTGCAGCAGGATCTCGAGGCCAAGGGCGTTCACATCCTCTCGGCCGGGGCCGACGAGGTGCCCTTCGCGTACAAGGACATCCTGGAGGTGATGGCCGCTCAGGAAGACCTGGTGGACCCGATCGCCCGATTCGATCCACGGATCGTTAAGATGAGCGGCGACGGGAAGGCTGAGGACTGACGCGAGACGATCCCACGCGAGGTGTGGTGAGTGGCTGACCAGCATCAAGAACCTGAGCATGACGCTGCCCGCGCTGAAGTCCAGTATCACAATTGGCGAGAGGTGCGGCTATGGGAGATTGCGTCTGTTCGCGATGTCATGTGGATCGCATTGGCGGTTCTGATGATCTGGCTGGGGTATCGGCTGAGCAGTATTTTCACGCCGGTGCTCATCGCGCTCGCCCTTGCCTATCTCTTTCACCCGGTGATCACCTGGTGTGAGGTGCGATGCCGCGTGCCGCGGGTGGTGACGATCAGCCTCATCCTCGTGGCGGGTGGCGTGGCGCTCATTGGCGGGCTCTGGTGGCTCGGGCCGACGCTCGTGGGTGAGCTGGCATCGCTTGCGAAGGCGATTCCTGGTTACGTTGACACGTTCGAGGAGCGTGCCGACTCGAAAACTGGCCTGGTGAAGGATCTGGGCGACAAGCTCGACACCTGGTCGAGAGAAGTGGCCGCCGACCCTGCCGGGTACTTGCGGGAGCGGGCACAGACGCTTCTGGCCGGGGGCGGTGCGGCAGCGGCGATGGTCGGGCGATTCATCGGGGGAACCACGTATCTGCTCATGACCGCGGCGCTCATCCCGATCTACTTCTTCTTTTTTGCATGGCAGTTTGGGCCGCTCGTGGATCACTTCAAGCGGTACATTCCTGTGAGCCGGCGCGAGCGATGGCTCTCCATCCTCGGGCAGATGGACCGCGCGGTGAGTACGTATTTTCGTGATCGCGTGGTCATCGCTGGTCTCATGGCGGTCATGTTCGCGATCGGCTGGATGTTCTGCGGCGTGCCGTATGCGCTGCTTCTCGGGATTGCTGCGGGGGCACTGAGCCTGATTCCCTACGCGGCGAGCGCGATCTGGCCGCTCGCGGTAGCGCTCACCTGGCTGCACGGCGGACCGGGCATGCCGTGGGCGGCCTGGCTCCTCTGGCCGACCATCGTCTACTGCACCGTGCAAAGCATCGAAAGCTGGGTGCTCACGCCCTGGATCCAGGGGAAGAGCATGGAGATGAGTGTGCCGGAGATCCTCATCGTGATGTTCGTGGGCGGGGCGCTCGGCGGCCTCTACGGGCTTCTTCTGTGCATCCCGCTGGCGGCGTGTGGAAAGATTCTCTTTCGCGAGGTCTTTCTGCCGCGGCTCGAAGCGTGGGCCCAGAACCACTGAGCGTGGCGAGCGTATGTCTGGTCGTGTGTGTGTATCGCCAGTGTGCTCCTCAGGCGGCGTCTTGCCCATAGAAGCCCACGGCGGCCCAAATAGGTAGCCGTTATCTTCGCTCATGAGCCCCCTCAGGCGGCGTCTTGCCCATAGAAGCCCACGGCGGCCCAAATAGGTAGCCGTTATCTTCGCTCATGAGCCCCCTCAGGCGGCGTCTTGCCCATAGAAGCCCACGGCGATAGCCGTGGGGCTGCGGGTGGAAGGCCGTCCCGTTTGCCATGACGAAGTGGGCTCGCCCAGTGACCCGCTGCCCCCTCGCTGTCGCGAGGGGCTTGTATAAAGGTCTGCCCGTCCGCTCCGCTCGGCTATCCGCCGGCGAGAAGCTTCTCGAACGTAGCTTCGTCGATGACGGGGACGCCGAGTTTGGTGGCTTTGTCGAGCTTGCTGCCGGCTTCGGCGCCGGCGACGACATAGTCGGTCTTCTTCGAAACACTCCCCGACGCACGGCCGCCGGCGCGAACGATCGCCACTTCGGCTTCCTGACGCGTGAATCGCTCGAGGGAACCCGTGACGACGAGCGTCTGGCCGGTGAGCGGGCCTTCGGTGATTCGCTCAGAGTCGGGCACGTCGAGCCGCACGCCGGCATTCCGGAGGCCCGCGACAGTCTGCTTGCCATAGTCGCTTGAAAACCATTCGTGCACGCTTGCTGCGATGACAGGGCCGATGTCGGGCACGGCTGCAAGCTCCTCTTCCGACGCAGCGGTGAGGGCATCGATCGTGGGGAAACGGCTGGCTAGTCCCGCGGCCACGCGAGGCCCGACGTGGCGGATGCCCAGGGCGTTCAAGACGCGAATGAGGCCGCGGTCCTTGCTCGCTGCGATCGCATCGACCAGGGCGGCGGCCGACTTCTCCCCCATCCGCTCGAGAGGTTCGAGCTGGGCGGCATCAAGCAGATAGAGATCGGCGTACTGCTTCACGAGGCCCGTTGCCACGAGCTGCTCGACGAGCTTGTCGCCGAGGCCTTCAATATCCATTGCGTTGCGAGAAGCAAAGAAGCGGATGCGTTCGCGGCAGCGGGCCGGGCAGCCGACGTTTGGGCAGCGGATGTAGACGCCGTCGGGATCTTTGACGAGCGGCGTCGCACACTCGGGGCATTCGGTTGGCGGGTGCCACGCGGCAAGGTCTTCGGTGCGGAGGTGTTTCTCGACGCGGACCACGTGCGGGATGACCTTGCCGGCCTTCTCCACCACGAGCACGTCGCCAATGCGGATATCCTTGCGGGCGACTTCGTCGGCATTGTGGAGGCTCGCCCTGCGG
Source organism: uncultured Candidatus Kuenenia sp. (assembly GCA_964478275.1). Lineage (GTDB taxonomy): Bacteria > Planctomycetota > Planctomycetia > Pirellulales > UBA1268 > QWPN01. Next base: position 12,961 of record CAYZHH010000014.1, on the reverse strand, counting down.
ACGATCGTGCCGGCAAGCTCGACCGGCTCGAGATCGGCCACGGGCGTGACCGTGCCGCCGCGGCCCACCTGCACTCGGATGTCGGCGAGCGTGGTCGTGGCCTCGAACTTCTCGAACTTCCAGGCGATCGCCCAGCGCGGGCTCTTGGCCGTCGCGCCAAGCTGCCGCTGCTGATCGAAGGCATTCACTTTCACGACAAATCCATCGACTTCAAAATCGAGATCGTGGAGCTCTTCGATCCGCTCCGTGCCCCGCTCGATGAGTGCTTCGAGCGACGTGAACACGTCCGTATGCATCGCAACCGGCAGTCCAGCCCGCGCCGCCCACGCATAGAAATCCATTTGCGAGGCGACGCCGAGCCCGGTCGAATCGCCGACGCCGTGGCACAGAAACGTGAGCGGCCGGGCCGCACACTCCCGCGGATTGAGCAGGCGGATGCTGCCGGCCGCGACGTTTCGCGTGTTGGCATACGCGGCGAGCCCCGCGGCGGTCTGGCGCTCGTTCAAGGCCACGAGATCGGAGTTCATCATGTAGATCTCGCCGCGAACCTCGACCGCCTGGGGCGGATCGTCGAGGGCGAGGACGAGCGGAATGCCCGGGATCGTGCGGGCGTTGTGCGTGATGTCGTCGCCGGTCACCCCGTTGCCCCGCGTGGCCCCGAGCACGAGCCGGCCCTGCTCATACATGAGCGACACGGCGACGCCATCGATTTTGAGCTCAAGCACCCATTGCGGCGGGCGCGTGTCGCCAGCCTCGGCCAGCAGTTTTTCGACGCGGTGCCCCCACGCCCGCAGGTCGTCAACCCCGTAGGTGTTGTCGATCGACATCATTGGCACGCGATGCCGCACGGCCTCCAGGCTTGCGACAGGCTCGTCACCCACCCGTTGCGTGGGGCTATCGGGCGAGACAAGCTCTGGGTGAGCTGCCTCGACCTCGCGCAGTTCCTCGACGAGCCGGTCGTACTCGAGATCGGTGATCTCAGGCGTGGCCGCAACGTAATACAGCCGATCGTGGCGGCGAATCGCGCCGCGGAGCTTGACGATCCGGGTGGCGACCGAGGGCGTCACGGTTGATCAGACCCGGAGGAATCGCCGGCCCGCTCGATGTCCCGTTCGCGTCGAATCCGTTCACCGGCAACATGGTCGAGCCAGACGGCGCCGACGGTGGCAATGGCCAGGATGACGAGCTCGGCCGTGAGGATCGACGTGCCGTGGAGATCCATGAGCCGTTCGAGCGGATGCCCTCCGCTCGTAGCCCTCGTCTCCGGCCGAATCCCTCGCAGCACCGACACACAATACGCTGCCGCCGTGATCGTGAACGCAATGCCCGCGATCCCGAGGATGACGTAGAACGGGTTACGTGGGGGGCGTGGCATGACGCGACCTGGAAGTTGCGGAAGCACAGTCTACCGCGGCGAGGGCGCACCACACCTCACTGCGAACGAAACGGCCGCCAGGATGAGCGGTCGCCGGCCGGAGGGCCGGCAAGCTCGTCGGGGCCATGGATGGCCCGACGAGCGTTGGAAATTTCGCACACTGCAACGTGTGAACCTCCGAAGGACACCTCGCAAAAGTTACTCCGCGAAGGAGGGCGTCACCGGCCCGGCGAATTATTTCGACGAGCCTGAAGCACAGAAGCCCTCAGGCTGCGGCCTGCGCGCGGCTCAGCAGTGACTCGGCCGCGGCGATGACGCGGTCGACATCGATGGCGGCCATCGAGACGGTGTCGGTCTTGCGGTTGTCCCACGAGGGGCGGAACTCGGGCGGAGGTTCGACGCATACATGCTGGCGGCCGTAGGGGCCGTTTCGCGATGCGGGCACTGGGCCAAAGAGGCCAACGCAGGGGGTGCCGACAGCGGCGGCGAGATGGAGCGGGCCGGTGTCACTCGAGATCAGGAGACGCGAGGCACGGCAGACTTCACCAAGATCCTGAAGGCTGGTGTCGGGCGCGAGCACCGCGGCGCCGTTTGATTGAGCGACGATCTGTTCGGCTGCGGCCCGTTCGGCGGCACCACCCCACACCACGAGCGAACGGAGCCCACGGCGATGCAGCCCGCGGGCGACCGCGGCAAAGCGGTCGGGAGGCCAGAGCTTGCTGGCCCAGCCGGCGCCGGGATTGATGAGAACGGGGGCTTCATGCAGGCCGAGGCCACCGAGCCATTGGTGGGCTCGCTCACGAGACACGGGCCAGTGGGGCATGTCGAAGGTCGGTTGGCTTTCGCGGATGCCGAGTGGCACCAGCAAATCACAGTTGCGGTCGACGACATGCGTCGCCACAGGACGGACACGGTTGGTGTAGGCGAGCCATGCATGCTCGCGGGATGCCGGCTTGGCGAAGCCGATCCGCATCGGGGCGGCTGAGAGCCAGCTCGCTACGCCGCTCTTGAGGAGGCCCTGGAGATCGATCGTCACATCGGGAGCGAACGAGCGGAGTTGACGCCGCAGCGCGAGCACGGCCGATGGCGCCTTGAGCCAGCCGCGGGGAAGCCGAAAGAGGTGGTCGATCGCGGGATGGCCCGCGAGCACGTCGGCCGCCCGTCCCTCGACAGCCCATCCGATGCGGGCATCGGGAAACGCCCGCTTGAGGGCCACGGCCACCGGGACGCCGTGCAGGACATCTCCGATCGCGGAGAGTTTGATAACGACGATCGAGCGCGGTGAGGCCATGGGGCGAACGCCTGCCGGGGGACTCCCCAGAGAATCGCGAGAACCCATGCTTCGCCACAAGGCCAATTCCGGCTCTGGAGCGTGAGTTTTTGGTTACCGAAAGGTGAGCCCGGCGCAGGCCTTCGGTATGCTGTCGCACCGCAATCCGAGGAAAAGCCGCGGACGACCGATCGAGGTGATGGATCTGATGCAGCAAATTGTGAGATGGAGGTGTGCACGCCTGAGGGCCATCCATCTGGTGTGGGCGGCGGTGGCGGTGTGCGCTATCACGCCGGGCGGCGCCACAGCCGCGGATGGCAGCGACCCCATCGAGGCGACCCCCGGTAGTACGCTCGCTCAAGTGCGTGAGGAGAAAACGCTCCGGTGGGGTGCCGATACCTCCGGCGGCGCGCCGTTTGTCTTCACGAGCCCGTCCGATCCGTCGCACGTCATCGGCTTCGAAGTCGACATGGTCGCTGCGATCTGCAAGCACATGGGCGTTGAGCCCGAGCTCGTTCGCAGCGACTGGAATTCGCTCGTGCCCAGCCTCGAGGCGGGCCGTATCGACGTGGTGGTCAACGGCCTCGAAATCCTGCCCCACCGCGCCGAGGTCGTCGCCTTTACCGAACCTTACTACGAGTATGTCCAGCAGTTGACTGTTCGCGCCGACGACAAGGCCCGCTACGTCTCGCTCGAGTCGCTCCGAGAGAAGCCAGTCGCCGTGCTCAACGGCACGGCCGCCGTGAAGGTGCTCGAGGAGGAAGGCTGGCCCACCAAGCTCATTACGGAGTACGACGACTCGCTCAAACCCTACCTCGCCGTGCGTCAGCGGCGGGCCGAGGCGGCGATGGGGGAATCGATCATCGCGTCGTACTACGCCGGCAGCGATTCCGCACTCTTCAATCTCCCGCAGACCTTCAGCTCCGGATACTACGGCGCCGCGGTCCGGTTGGCCGACAGGTCACTCCTCGCCGAGCTCAACCGCGTGCTCGCGATCATGAAGCAGAGCGGCGAGCTCGGTGAGATCTACCAGCGCTGGGGTATCTGGAACGACCGCGAGGCGGCGATCGGCGTCGTAAAGGGGCCGGAGACGCCGGTGAGTCCGCTCGCCTACGCCCGCCTGCCGGTGACCTGGGAGCGAACGGCTCGCATCGCCGCAGCGCTTGGCCGTGGCACCCTCTACACCATCGTGCTGACAACGATCAGCATGCCGCTGGCCCTCGCCTTCGGGCTCATGCTCGCCATCATGACCCGGGCGAGAAGCTGGTGGGTTCGCCTGCCGGCACAGATCTATATCCAGGTGATCCGAGGCACGCCGCTGCTCGTGCAGGTGTACGTGATCTTTTTCACACTGCCGCAGATCGGCCAGTGGCTCGGGTCGCCGTGGGATGATTGGCTCACCTGGCCGGCGCTCGCGGTGGGGGTGCTGTGCCTGACCGCCAACTATGCGGCCTACGAGGCGGAAATTCATCGCGCTGGACTCGCTGCCGTGCCGCCGGGGCAGCGGGAGGCTGCGCTCAGCCTCGGCATGAGTGAGAACCAGGCGTTTTTCCGAATCGTGCTCCCGCAGAGCTTCCGGATCATCCTGCCGCCGGTCATCAACGACCTCATCAGCATGATCAAAGACAGCTCGCTGGTGAGCGTGGTGGGCGTGGCCGAGCTGCTCTTCGTGGCGGGATCGATCGGGAAGGCATCCTTCATGTATGCCCAGATGCTCGTGGCTGCCGCGGCGATCTATCTGGTGCTCTCGCTCGTTGCGGCCTGGATCGGACAGCGGGTCGAGGCCTGGCTCCGAAGCTGCGGCATGCGGACGATCGACGGTGGTGGGGAGAGCCATTGATGCAGGCTAAATCAGGATGGCAGAACACGACTGGCAGCCCGGCGTCGGCTGGAGACGGCCCCGCGCCGACCGACCGCGTGCTCCTCGAGGCACGGGGCATTCGCAAACGGTTCGGTCAGCGGAGTGTGCTCCAGGGCGTGAGCCTCGCCGTGCGGGAGCAGGAGGTCGTGGTCATTATCGGCCCCAGCGGCTGCGGCAAAAGCACGTTCCTCCGCTGCCTCAATCATCTCGAACGGTACGACGAAGGGGAGGTGCTCCTCGACGGCGCCGTCATCACCCGCGGAACGCCCCCCAGCCATCATCCGCACGGAGATGAGCAGCGGCTTATTCAGTCGCTTCGCCAGCGGGTCGGCATGGTCTTTCAGCAATTCAATCTCTTCCTCCACATGGATGCGTGGCATAACGTGACGGCAGGGCCGATGAACGTCCAGCGAAAAACCCGCGCCGAGGCGGACGCCCTCGCCGAGGAGGCGCTGCGGAAGGTGGGCATGCTCGAACGCGGCACGGCGATGCCGAGCGAGCTGTCGGGCGGTCAGCAGCAGCGGGTGGCGATCGCACGGGCGCTCGCAATGAGCCCCGACATGGTGCTTTTTGACGAGCCGACCAGCGCGCTCGACCCGAAGCTCACCAAGGAAGTGTTTCGGGTCATTCGCGAGCTCGCCTATGAGGGCATGACGATGGCGCTGGTGACGCACGACATGGACTTTGCCCACGATGTTGCCGACCGCGTGGTGTATTTCCACGAGGGTCACATCAACGCAGAGGGCACTCCCGAGCATGTTCTCGGGGATCGGCCCACGCCCGAGCTGCGTGAGTTTCTCGCGGGCGAATGATCACCCTTGCCCGTCGGCGGCGATGCCGGCCCAGTCGCACAAAAGCGCCGACGACACCGACTGCGGGCAGCTCCACACGAGAAAAAAAAGCGACTCGCGGGCTATGCGCTCCGCGGGATGTCCGCGCACAAAGCCGGCCCCCTTCGAGGCGGTGATCCCTGCCTGCGCGGCGCGGAGCACGAGGCTGGTGGCGTCGCCACGGAGGGCGTCTCGGTCGGCCAGGGCAATGCCAGCGCGGGCGGCGCTGTCGAGGCGGGCGACGAGGCCTGCGAGCTCGGTGTCGAGGCTCGCGGCGACCGCGACGAGATCTTCCCGACGGGTGGCTTCGTCGGACACGATGCCGACCGCGGCCCGCGCCGACCCCAGGGCCAGCGCGGTCGTTGCCAGGCCGCCGGTGCGGGCGGCGTTCCGCTCGGGTGGTTCGATCACGTACGCGGGCCGGACCGCCTTGAAGTGAACTGCCGCGGTGCGACTTCCCGAGAGGGCGAGCATCGCGAGCGGTGGGTCGATGACGAGCCCTGGCGCATCCCTCCGCACAACGAAGAAGAGCTGGTCTCCGTCGGCTGTTGTTGCGCCGGTCACGATCGTGTCGCTCGCATCGGCGCCGGTCACCCAGGGGCAGAGCCCATGGAGCTGCCATCCATCGGCATCACGGCTGGCCACGAGCACGGGGCGACGAAGGTGCTGACGGCTCGTCGTGAGCTGGGAGATGCCGATCGTTGTGAAGGTGTCGCCGCAGGCCAGCGACGGCAGGAGCGCGGCCCGGACATCCGGCGTTCCCGTCGCGATGATCCGCACGGCTGCGGCCCACTGCGAGAGGGCAAGCGCCGTTGTCAGGCATGAGGATGCAATCGCCACGAGCGTGTCGATGATCGCGGGCTCGCTGGCCGCAGTGCCGCCAGAGTCGGTCGGCACAAAGCCTGCAAGGATGCCCCGTCGCGCCAGGATGTGCATGCAACCGGCGGCCCATGGCCCCTCGTGATCGGCACGATCGGCGAGCGCCCCGAGCTCCCTCGAGACCACGTCTGTGGAGAAGTGTGGAAAGGCGTCGATGCGGGCCTTGGTCATGGCCCCATGATACGGGCAGGCCAGGGCCATCCACGGCCGGACGCCACGGGGCGCACGGCTAGCCCGCCGTCGCTATACTGCCGCCACTTCTGGCAGGCGTCCCTACTGTTTTTTACTCGTTGACCGGAGTTTCATCGAATGAGCCAGGCCAAAGACGCCCCCGTCCGACCGGCTGCTGCGTCGTCACCCGCCCCCACCCCGCCGCGGGTCGTCCATAAGCCCTTGCGGCTCGATGAGCTCTCCCCCGAGACGCTCTACGCGAAGTGCGTGGCGCTGGCTCGGAATCTCTGGTGGAGTTGGCATCCCGAGGTCACCAATCTCTTCCGTGATCTCGACCCCGTCCGCTGGCGGCAGCTCGACCACAACCCCATCGCGCTCTTGGCTGAGTTCACGCCCGAGCGGCTCGAGGCGCGGGCCGCCGAGCTCGTCCTCTATAGCCGGATCAACCAGGCCTTCCGGCGCATGAAGGAATACCTCGGCGCGGAGAACACCTGGAGCACGGTCCATGCCGGCGTGCTCGGCTCCAAGCCGGTCGTCTACTTTTCGGCTGAGTTCGGCATTCACGAGTCGGTGCCGATCTACTCCGGTGGTCTCGGCGTGCTCGCCGGCGACCACGTGAAAAGCGCCAGCGGCCTCGGCATCCCGCTCATCGCCGTGGGCCTGTTCTACAATCACGGCTATTTTCGGCAGCACCTCGATGCCGACGGGTTTCAGCACGAGGAGTACCAACGGACGAAGATCGATCTCCTCCCCATCGAGCCGGCGCTCGATACCGACGGCAGGCCGGTCATGGTGAAGGTCGATACCCGCAGCGGTTCGCTCTACGCCAAGGTGTGGAAGATGGCGGTTGGGCGGTGCAGTCTCTATCTGCTCGATTCAGACGTTGAAGAGAATGCCCCAGAGGATCGGCCCCTCACGAGCCGGCTCTATGGTGGCGACACGCGGATCCGCATCCGTCAGGAGATCATCCTCGGCATCGGCGGCGTCAAGGCGATCCGTGCCATGGGCATCGTGCCGGGCGTCTACCACTTGAACGAAGGACACTCCGCGTTTGCCACCCTCGAGGCTGTCCGCGGACGGATGGAGCGAGACGGCTATCCCTTTGACGACGCGGTTCGTCGCGTTGCCCGCCAGACGGTCTTCACGACGCATACCCCCGTGCCGGCAGGCCACGACCGGTTTGACAACGCCCTCATGGAGGAGCATCTCGGCCCGATGCGAGACGGCCTCGGAATCTCGCACGACCAGCTCATGGGGCTCGGCCGCGTCGAGCCGCATAACCACGGCGAGACGTTCTGCATGACGGTGCTCGGGCTCAAGCTCTCGCGGCGGGCCAATGCGGTGAGCGCCCTCCACGGGCATGTGAGTCGGAAGATGTGGGCGAATCTCTGGCCGTGGAAGGTCGAAGAGGAGGTGCCGATCGGCCACATCACCAACGGCGTGCACGTGCCAAGCTGGCTCTCGTGGCAGATGCTGCTTCTCTATGACCGCATCTTTCCGACCGACTGGTTTCGCCAGATGGCGGGCCCGGAAATCTGGCAGAAAATCTACGACTGCGATCCCGGCGAGCTCTGGGAGACCCACTATGCGCTGAAGAGCCTGCTCCTCGAGTTCGTGCGGCGGCGGCTGGCCCGTCAGTGCCGTCGCCGAGGCGAGTCGGATGAAGCCGTGGAGCAGGCCCGCACGGCGCTCGATCCCAACATCCTCACAATCGGATTCGCGCGGCGGTTTGCGACCTATAAGCGGGCGGATCTCCTGCTCGGCGACCTCGACAAGATCGCGGCGCTGGTGAATGATCCGGATCGCCCGATTCAGATCATTTACGCCGGCAAAGCCCATCCGGCCGACGAGCCTGGCAAGGGGCTCATCCGCAAGATTGCCAACCTCCGCAACGACCCACGGTTCTCAGGCCGACTCGTGTTTGTGGAAGACTACGACATCAATGTGGCTCGGCACCTCGTGCAGGGCGTCGATGTGTGGCTCAACAATCCCCGGCGACCGCTCGAGGCTTCGGGCACGAGCGGGCAGAAGGCGGTGCTCAATGGAGCCCTCAACTGCTCCATTCTCGATGGCTGGTGGGCCGAGGCGTTTGACGGCCGCAATGGCTTCGCGATCGCCCGCGGGGAGACCCACTTCAACGACGAGATCACCGATGCCCGAGACGGGGCGGCGCTTTTCGAAACGCTCACGAAGGAAGTGATCCCGCTCTTCTACGAACGCGACAGTGACGGTTTGCCGAGGGGCTGGATAAAGATGATGATGAACTCGATCAGCTCGCTGGCCTGGCGGTTTAGTGCCCACCGTATGGTGATGGACTATGCCCGGGCCAGCTATGTACCGGCCGCAGGAGGCGTCTCCTGCGACATGGCCAGCCGTTGAGGACGCTTTTCATGAAGTACGTCACATTGATGTCGGCGCTCCTGCTGGCGCTGGCACTGCCGGCCAGGGGCCAGTTTTCACCAGACGAACCGCGTCGGGAGAACCCGACGCTCGGGAATTTGCTCGGCGAGCCGCCGAGCGACGACGCGAAGCCGCCCGCTGTCGCCGAGAAGGCTTTAGACCCCCCATCGAAGAAGGCTCTCGACGAAGCCCGGGCCGTGGTTCGCGATCTCTTCAAAAAGGAAATGGATGCGGTCAAGACCCCCGCCCAGAGTGCCGACCTTGCCCGGGTGCTTTTCAAGCAGGCGTGGGCATCCAAGAGTGATCCCGCCGGATACTTCGCGCTGCTCGAGCAGACGGCGTTGCTTGCCGCCAAGGGAGGAGATGTCACCACGGCATTCGCCGCGATTGACGAGCTGACCAGGGCGTTCAGGAGTACCTCGTTGGGTCTCAAGCGGGACGCACTGGTGACCCTCGGCAACAATTTGCCGCCGCCTGCTCACAAGCAAATCGCCGAATTGGCGTTGTCGCTGATCGATCGGGCAATCGAAGCCGACGACTATGCGCTGGCCAGGGATCTGGTCAAGATCGGAGGTGCGAGTGGTCGCAAGGCCAAGGATGCAGCGACGGCCAAGGTGGCCAACACGCGAACGGCTGAAGTCGAGAAACTTGCCAAGCAATTCGCCGTCGTGAAGGATGCCCTGGCCACGCTCGAGAAACAGCCTGCCGATCCCGCGGCCAATCTCCTGGCAGGGACCTATTTCTGTTTTTCCAAAGGTGACTGGGCCCGTGGGCTCCCGATGCTCGCACAGGGAGGCGATGCAGCGCTCAAGTCCTTGGCAGAGAAGGACCTTGCTCAGCCGACGGAGCCGGCGGAGCAGGTTGCCATCGGCGATGCGTGGTGGGCGACCGCCGAGAAGGGAGACGCGGTTGCCAAGGGACGCCTCCAATCTCGCACGGCCGAGTGGTATCAAAAAGCGATTCCAAAGCTCTCTGGGCTGAGCAAGGCCAAAGCCGAGAAGCGCGTGGCTGAGGCCGCCGAGTTTGCGAAAGGGGGCGGCGCGACGCCACCGGTCGTATCGATCTACGCGAAGGCTCTCAATGCCGTGAAGAACAGGGAGATCAACAAGCCGCATCCGGAAGGTCCCCAGAATGATATTCCTTGGATGGACGTCCCCGAGCCGGGGGGCATCATGGTTGGCCTGGACGTGGGTTTGAGTCGCGACGGCGACTTCATTCAGGCGTTGCAGGGTGTGTATGCGACGCAACGCGCCGAGGTTCGCGGCAAACCGGTTGGCATGCCTACTCCAAGGATCATCAACATCAGGGCCAAGCCCGGGTTTGCCATCGGCGCGATCACGGTTCACTCGAACTGGAGAATCGATGGTCTGTCGGTTACGTTCATGCAGATATCGGGTGATCGGCTGATTTCCGAGCAGAGCTATACCTCCGACTACTGCGGTCGTCGCCAGGAAGATGCCAAAGAGATGTCGGGCGGTGGTGAGCCCATCATCGGTCTCCACGGACACATTTCGGAGCACGGGCGGCTGGCGTCACTCGGCTTGGTCACGCCCGCATTGGCAGGCGAGAAGTCAAACCTCGACCGCGGTAACGAGTGAGTTGGAGATCGCCGTGACGCCGGGTCACTCTGCGGATTGCTTGCGGGCAAATTCGATCTCGGCCTTCCACCGGTCGATTCCCTCACTCACTTCCGCCTGACGTTCCCTCGCAGCCTCGAGCTCCGAGGCAGCATCCTCAGCCTCCGTGCGGGCCGCTGCCATTTGGGACTCGGCCACGGCGAGCGCTTCGAGGGCCACGCGATGCTTCTCGCCCGCAGAGTCTTTGACGGCCATCACGTCGGCACGAGCCTTCTCCGCGGCGGCGAGCCGCTCCTCGAGCCGTGGCGGATTCGTGTCGACCGTTCCGATCCTGGCCCCGTTTGCCACGCTGAATGCAGCCAACGTGCCTGACCAATCACCGGCGAAGATTCTCGTCCCATCGTCAGTGGCGGCGACGCGGGTGCCGATGTCGGCCAGCGCCCCGAGCTCTCGCTCGAGGCTGCCATCGGCCTTCCAGAGCTTGGCCCGCCCGTCGCGGCCGGTTGTCACGAGCCTTCCGTCGGGAAGCCACGCGATCCATGTGGCCCCGCGTGTGTGGGCTGGCCAGGTTTTCAGCGATTCGCCCGTCGCGGCATTCCAGAGGCGGGCCGACCCGTCCTCAGACACGCTTGCGATCACGGCTCCATCAAGCCGCCAGGCCACGGCCGTGATCGCAGCGGAGTGGCCTTTGAGCGTCACGAGCTCACGTCCGCCACGGGATTCCCAGAGAAAAAGATTGCCCATACGGTCGCCCGTCACAAGACGCTTGCCGTCGGGGGAGAACTCGAGGGCCGTGACCCAGTCGGTGTGCTTGCGAATCTCGTGGGCGACGCGGCCGCTGGCCGTCTCGATCAGCCGAACCACTTTGGACGAACTGCCCAGGGCCACCATCCGTTGGTCGGCGGAGATATCGGCGGTCAGCACTTCGTCGAACTCTTCGCCGACCTCGGCGACACGCTTGGCCGTCGCGACGTTCCAGATCACCACCCGGCCGCTCGTGGCGGCGTGACCACCGGCCGCCATGAGGAGCTTTGCGTTGCGTGAAAATTTCGTCATGCGGACGACGCCCTCGGGGAACGGCAGCACACCGATGAGGTCGAGCGATCCCGTGTGGTAAAGGAGCACCTGCTCGCGGCTCCCGAGGGCAAGCACCTGGCCATGGGGCGAGGCGGCAAGCGCCGTCACGGTCGTCGGCCTGCGTCCATGAGTGATCACCTCGAGCGACAGCCGTGGTGGCATCACGGCGGGGCCCTCTGGCGTGACGGCGACGGCAACGTCGAGGGCCAGCGTGTTCGTTGAACGGGCTGCCGGCTTGCCGCCGGCCCGTTCGATCGCGCCGCCAGCGATCCATTGCTGGATCATGGCGAGCGACTCGATGGGGAGCTTCGAAGACTCCGGCGGCATCTGCGGCTCGGAGGCGTGTGTCACGAGCTGATAAAGGGTGGAAGCGTCTGCATCGCCTGCGTCGATGATGCCTCCCGAACTCCCACCGGCCATTGCCTGACCGAAGCTCGACAGATCGAGGCCCCCCGTCTTCTTGTCTGGATTGTGGCAGCCGCAGCAATGCTCGCGGAAGATCGGGAGGACGTGCTCCTCGAAGTTTGGGGGCGTATCTGCGCCGCCAGCCGGGGCGACGGCCGCGATGAGCAGTCCCATGAAGAGCACGCGTGGAGCCGTGGCAAAGAACATCAGTGATTGAAGATGAATTCAGGGGAGTTGAGGAGCGCCCAGAAGATGTCTTCGAGGGCCTGCTTGCGGTCGCGGCCGTCGAGGACCGTGACGAGGGTTTCGATCCGCTCCCGTTCGGTTGGCATGCGGCCGAAGCATCGGACGAAGAGGGCATCGATGACGTCGCCGGGCGTGTGGCCCTCGTCGAGCATGCGGCCGATCATGTTCCCTTGCCGAATCCGGGCGTTGGCCGCATCGCCGTTCACGAGATGGAGTGCTTGAGAGAGGCTCGGGTCCATACTCACGGCGCAGCTACAGACGTTCTCGCGGGTGGCGCGCCCGAACGTGGTGAGGAAGTAGGTGCTGGTCCGGCCGTCGGCCACCTGCACGGCTCGGGCTCCGAGCGGGAGCCCGGGAAACTTGTTCTTTGTCTCGGTCACCTGGGCCAGCACGTCGAGGATGATCTCGGCGCGGGGGCGGCGAACGGAGGCATGCGAGAAGTTCGTCTCGTCGAACCGGTTCGACGCGTTCGGCTCGCATGAACGCTGATACGTCCGTGACGTGCAGATGTCGCGAACGAGAAGCCGAAAATCCTGGCCCGACGCGATGAACCGACGACCGAGCTCCTCGAGGAGCGGGCCATTGGAGGGCGGGTTGCTCACGCGGGCGTCGTCGGGCTCGTGGATGATGCCGCGTCCGAAAAAGTGCCTCCATGTGGTGTTCGCGATGTGCTTCGCAAAGAAGGGGTTGTCTGGCGAGGTGATCCAGGCGGCGAGTGCCGCGCGCCTTGCGATGCCAGAGGTGGTGGGCGCGACACCACCCAGAAACTTCGGCGGCGTCGGCTGCTTCGTGAGCGGGTGCAGCATCTCGCCCCCACCTGAATCAAAGATGATCGTCTCCCGCGGGTCGGCTGCCCGCTTGCGGCCGATC
>CAYZHH010000013.1:5714-23024 GCA_964478275.1 uncultured Candidatus Kuenenia sp. | reverse complement strand
CCCGAGGAACGCACGAAATGCCGACGACTCTCCACGCACCCCGCCCCACGGGCCTGTTTTCAGGCGCTGTGGTGGCCCTGGCCGCGTTCGCAGCGATTCATGGTGTGGCACAGGCCGCAGATCACCCTGTTTCCGAAAACCCGAAGTGGCTCATCTACCCAGGCGGCGAAGGGCCAGGCGCCGGAAAACATATCGTTCTCATCGCTGCCGACCAGGAATATCGCAGCGAATATTCGATGCCGATGCTGGCTCGGCTCCTCGCGAAGCACCACGGGTTTCATTGCACGGTCCTGTTCAGCCTGAACAAGGACGGCGATGTCGATCCGACGCAAAAAAATCGACACGACGACAAAACGATGACGCACGACATCCCGGGGCTCGAGCACCTCGAAACGTGCGATCTCCTCATCCTTTTCAGTCGGCTGGTGTCGCTCCCACCCGACCAGCTTCAGCACTTCTATAACTACTTGGACTCCGGAAAACCGATCATCGGCATCCGCACTGCGAACCACGGCTTCATCGGCTTCGACTATCTCAAGTATGGCGCGAAGATCAATTGTGGGGAAGATGTGCTCGGCGGGTCATTCCGAAGCCATCATGGACGCTGGCAGCAAGACTCGACTCGCGGCATCGTCGTCGACGAGAACAAGTCGCACCCGATTCTCCGGGGCGTCAACGACATCTGGGGCACGTCCGATGTCTATCGCACCTATCCGGAGGGTGGCAGTCTTCCCGAGGGATGCCTGGCCCTGGTGGATGGCCAGCCGCTCGTCGGCCGGAATCACGACGACGCCGTGAACGCCGAGCTCGAGCCGCTTCCGGTGGCGTGGGTCAAGACCTGGACGGGCAACACCGGCCGCACTGCGCGGGTGTTCCATGTCACGATGGGGAGCGCCAAGGATTTTCAGAGCGAGGGTCTTCGCCGCCTCACCGTGAATGCCGCCTCCTGGTGCCTCGGGATGGAAGACACGATCGACGCCACGTCGAACATGGCCATTGTCGGCGACTACGACCCTCCTGATAGCGGCTTTCACTATTCAGAGTTAAACATCTCGCCGCACAAGCCAAGCTTCTTTCAATGACGGACAGTACGGTCAAAGCCTCGGGCCACGGTGGCATGCGGTGACGCGCTCGTGAGGGGACGGGCTTCGTCATCATGAAGGAGAATCGCCAGAGAGGGGCCGCATCGCCGGATGTACGCTCAGGGCATCCAAGCCCTTCGCTCACTCGGTGTACCTTCGCTTCGGCATCCTGGCTTCGCGTGCCAGCCACGCCGGCTCCACGGCGCTTTCTCGAGGTGCCGACTGCTGAACGTCTGCCGGAGGACCCGTTACACCACCACCGGCACGGCGACCGTGTCCGCCAGCGCGATCGTCGCCGCGCCGTCACCCTGCACCACGCGATGAACGAAGAAAAGCTTCGCGACCAACGGCCCGTTGATGACGAAGGGATAGGTGTCGGGTTGTCCCATGCTCCGGGCCGTCTCGTTGAGCACGGCCGTCAGCCGGATCCAGGCGTTGATCCACTCGAGGAAGGTGTCCACGGCCTCGGGTGTCGCCGGGGGCAGTGGCAGCGACCGGACCACCTCGGCCGTGAAGGGCGTCGAGCGGACCGGCGACTGCGAGATGTCGAGCCGGTAGAGCATGGCCGTCTCGAGGGTCGAGCGGATGTGGAGGTAGTGGGCCCACGTCTCCGCCCAGTCCTCCCACGGGTGCGACGCCGCATAGCTGCTGATGCAGGTACTGGTCCAGTCAGCGGTGGGCCCCTCGGCGTAGTGCCTCTTGAGCGCCTCCCCGTAGTCGGCCCGCTCGTCGCCAAAGACCTGACGGAACGGGTCGCGCCACGCGGTGTCGCGGACCAGGATGTCCCAGTAGTAGTGACCGAGCTCGTGGCGAATATGGCCGATCACCGTGCGGTAGGGCTCACGGAGGCTCTCGCGGTTCTGCTCCCGGTAATCGTCGTCGGCCTCGGCGACGTTGAGCGTGATCACGCCCCCCGTGTGGCCCGTCATCACCCCCGGCTTGCCGGGCAGCGACTCCAAGAAGTCGAATGCCAGGCCTTGCTCCGCGTCGCGGCCCATGGGCGTCAGCGGCAGGCCGAGCCGCTGGAGCATCGACAGCACCCGACGCTTCGCGGTCTCGAGGTGGAGGAGCCGGGCGGCGTTCCGAGGGCGATCGAGCGGCGGCACGGTCCTCGTCAGACGGCACGACAGGCAGACCGCATATGGGTCCGACGCCGGCACGAGCCAGTTGCATGAAGACGCCGTGCTCCGGTGGGCGCAGAGGCGAAACAGCGGCGGCGGATCGAGCGACTCACCGCAGACCGACCATAGTCCCGCGCCGACGGCCATGACGGCGCCCAATTTCTGGTGGAGCGGGTCGTAGGCGACCTCGGCCCCGCAGCTCAGGCACCGCGAGTTCTCAAAGAACAGCGGCTGGCCGCACGTGCACTGCGAAGGCTGCATCCGATTGCCCCACCTGGGAAAAGCTAGCCGCAACAAACGGCAACCCACGCACCCACACCTGTCCACAAAAAAGGTCACCACTGACCGTAGTCCACGTGGCTGACCGGTAGATATGCCCTGGGGTGGGCCCGGTCCGCCGTCGCCGCTTGGTCGGCGGCGATCAGGGCACGAATCGCCCGCGAAGAGTTCCTTTTGTGTCGGTGCTCATGTTCAAAATGATATTCGAGAAGCTGAATTGAATCCAAACCTTGCTCGTTTCAGTGCCTGGCCCATGGATCGCCCCGCAATCGCTCAAGGTGTTTCAGCCGGGTGATCGCCGACTGGGCAGCGATTGAGCTTTGGAGCTCGCCCCACCGGAGGCCAGAGCAGTGCGACCGCCGCCGGCCACAGCACCGCAGGGGGCCGGGAGGAGCCCTGAATCTGCTACCATGCCACGCCCGCGGGATGAGCCCGTAGGAGAGGTGCCGGAGACAGACAGATGACGCAGATTGAGCGGGCCCGACAGGGGGAGATCACTCCCGAGATGGAGTTTGTTGCGACGCGGGAGGAGCTGCCCGCCGAGCTCATTCGCGATGAGGTGGCCCGCGGGCGGATGGTCATTCCCGCAAACATCGTGCACCTCTCCAAAACACTCGAGCCGATGGCGATCGGCATCGCGGCTCGCACGAAGATCAATGCGAATATTGGGAACTCCGCGGTCACGAGCGACGTGGCCACCGAGCTTGAGAAGCTCCACATGGCAGTCCACTACGGCTCCGACACCGTGATGGACCTGTCCACCGGAAAAGACATCGACGGCATCCGCCAGGCGATTATTAATGCCTCGCCGGTGCCAATCGGGACGGTACCGATCTACCAGATGCTCGAAGAGCTTGGCGGCGACATCGAGGACATGCGGCCGCAGCACTTTCTCGATATGTGCGAGAAGCAGGCGCAGCAGGGGGTCGACTACATGACCGTCCACGCTGGGCTGCTTCGCGAGCACCTGTCGCTCACGATGAAGCGGATCACCGGAATCGTCAGCCGCGGCGGCTCGCTCATCGCCCGCTGGATGATGACCCATCAAGAGCAGAACCCGCTCTACACCCACTTCGAAGACCTCTGCGACATTTTTCGAGCCTATGACGTCACATGGAGCCTCGGGGACGGGCTGCGGCCCGGCTGCATCGCCGATGCCAGCGACGAGGCGCAGTTTGCCGAACTGCATGTTCTCGGGGAGCTCACCCGGCGGGCATGGGCCAAGGGCTGCCAGGTGATGGTCGAAGGGCCGGGGCATGTGCCGATGGACCAGATCGACATGAACGTGAAACGGCAGATGCAGGAGTGCGACGAGGCACCGTTCTACGTGCTTGGGCCCCTCGTCACGGACATCGCCCCTGGCTACGACCACATCACGAGTGCCATTGGCGCGGCCCTTGCCGGCTGGAGCGGCGCGGCCATGCTTTGCTACGTGACCCCCAAGGAGCATCTTGGACTCCCCGACGCCGAGGATGTTCGGCAAGGGGTGATCGCCTACAAGATCGCCGCCCACGCAGCCGACCTGGCTCGGCATCGGAAGAATGTCCGATCCCGCGATGACGCGCTTTCGCGGGCTCGTTTTTCGTTTGACTGGAACGAGCAGTTTCGGCTGTCGCTCGATCCGGAACGGGCGCGGGAGTACCACGACCAGACGCTCCCTCAGGAGACCTTCAAGAGCGCCCACTTCTGCAGCATGTGCGGGCCGAAGTATTGCTCGATGAAGATCTCGCAAGAGATTCGCGACATGGCGGCGGAGCAGGCCGCAAACCTGCCGAGTGAGCCTGTGGCGATCACGCTGCCGTAAGGCAAAAGCAGAAGCAGGCGGTGTGTATGAGTGACATCCCTGATCCGTTTCGTGAGGCCCGCTGCGAACGGGGCGTGCTCGGCCTGCCCACGGACCAGGAGATGATCCCGCTCATCCTTCGCCATGAAGATGTGCGACGGGCGGCCAAGGACATCCAGACGTTCAGTTCGGACGCACCCTTTCGCGTGCCCATTCCGTCGGAGGAGCGGGTCCGCACGGTGCGGCAACTGCCGATCGAAGTCGATCCCCCCGAGCACACGGAATACCGAAAACTCGTCGAGCCTTTTTTCTTGCGGGCCAAGCAGCCGGCGTTCGTGACGAGCGTCGAAGCGATCGTCGAACGGCTCGTCACGGAGTCGCTCGACCGCGATACGGTCGAAGCCGTCGGCGGCTTCGCGCTTCCGCTCCAGTCACGGGCCCTCACCGTGCTGCTCGGTGTGCCCGAGGCTGAGGCCAAACAGTTCATCAGTTGGGGCGTGCATGTCTTTCACGGCGAGCACGGGCAATCCCAAGGGGCCCAGCTCGAGCGGTATCTCAACGAGCAGTTCGATCGCGCCGCGGCAGCGCCCGGCGACGATTTCTACGGCGTCCTCACGCGGGCCACGTTTCAGGGGCGGTCGCTCACGAGGGCCGAGATGCTCGGCTTCGCAAACCTCATGTTCGCGGGTGGCCGCGACACGATCATCCACACCGTCTCGTCCATCATCGGCTACTTCGCCGGACGGCCCGAGGCGTTTGAGTTTCTGCGGGCCGACGCCGACCGAATCGTCCATGCCAGCGAAGAGTTTTTTCGAGTGTACATGCCGCTTTCGCATATCGGCCGCGTCTGCCCCGCCGGGGCCGACGTGCATGGGATCGAGGTGAAGCCTGGTGACCGCGCGAGCCTCTGCTGGGCGTCGGCCAATCTCGATGAAGCCGTCTTTGAGCAGGCCGATGAGGTGCGGCTCGACCGGCGTCCCAACCCGCATGTGGCCTTCGGGTTTGGCGCCCATCTCTGCCTCGGCGCGGCCCACGCTCGCACGGTGGTGCGCACGCTCCTTGCTGTCCTGTGTCGCCGCGTGGGACGGATCGACCTCATCGCAAAACGCGACCGCGTCGAGCACACGACCGCGTACGACCGGCAGCTCGGCTACGACATGCTCACGGTCCGGTTCAGCCCGTTCTAGGGGTCGCGGGCTACTTCTTCGCCCAGCCAGTGCCGTCGGGGCGATCCTCGAGCACAATGCCGGCGTCGGTGAGGCGATTCCGCACGAGGTCGGCCGTCGCGAAGTCTTTTGCCTTCCGGGCATTCGCACGGATCTCGATGACGAGATCCATGAGGTTCGCCACGAGCCCCTCGTCTGCGCCACCACCCGCTGCCTTCGGCGGCTCGAGGAACAGGCCGAGCACCGCGGTCAGCTCTCGGAGCACCAGCATCTTGGCCTCCAGAGCAGCCATTTCAGATGCGGGCTTTGTCGCCTCGAGCGTGTGCTGATCGATGAACTTATTGATCGACCGCACGGCATCGAAGAGGCTGGCCACAGCGATCGCGGTATTGAAATCGTCGTCCATCGCCGCCAGGAATTTTCCGCGCAGGTCGGCGAGCTCATCGCCGGCCAAGCCCGCCACGGCATCACCCGCACGCCGGTTCCGGGCGAGAAGTGCGTAGAACGATCGGCCCGTGATCCGCTCGAAGCGGGCAAACAGTCGTTCAAAAGCCTCCATTGCCCGAGCACTCTCCTTGAGCGGCTCTTCACCGAAGTGGATGGGGCTGCGGTAGTGCGTCGAGAGAAGCAGGAGACGGATGGCTTCGGGCCGATGACGGGCCAGCAGATTCTTGAAGGGTTCGGCACCGGTGGATTTTGAGATTTTGGTCGCGGCCTGGGCCGCGTCGTCGTCGTCCCCACCGTCGCGGGGCCTGCCGCCCACCTTGCCAGCGGCGCCGCCCGCCTGCATCAGTCCGTTGTGCATCCAATAGGTGGCCATCGGCGCCCCGTGGAGCGACTCGCTCTGGGCGATCTCGTTTTCATGGTGGGGAAACACGAGGTCGAGGCCGCCGCCGTGGATGTCGAAGGTATCGCCCAGGATCGCCTTGCTCATGGCCGAGCACTCGATGTGCCAGCCAGGCCGGCCAGGGCCCCACGGGCTCTCCCACGAGGGCTCGCCGGCTTTGGCTCTCTTCCAGAGGGCGAAGTCGGCGGCGGATCGCTTTCGTTCGGCGGTCGAGCCTCCTTCGCCCTGGGTCTGGTCCACCGAGCGATTGGTGAGCTTGCCGTAGTCGGTGTCCTTCGTGACGTCGAAGTACACGTCGCCATCGCTCGGGTACGCAAACCCCTTCGCCACGAGGCCCTCGATGAACGCGATGATCGTGCCGATGTGTTCGGTCGCCTTCGGCATCACGTCGATCCCCGTCACGCCCAAGACGGCGAGGTTCTCGAGGTAGTCGGCGGTCATCTCCTCGGCGAGTGCGGCCATCGTCGTGCCGCGGGTGCCACTCTCGGCGATGATCTTGTCGTCTACGTCGGTCACGTTCACGACCCACGTGACGCCGTAGCCCGAGGAGACGAGGTGTCGTTTCACCGTGTCGAAGATGACCGGCCCCACCATGTGCCCGATGTGGCTCGGCTTGTAGACCGTAGGCCCACAGAGATACATGCCCACGTGGCCCTGTCGGACGGTGACCAGGGGCGTCTTCGTTCGCGTGAGTGTGCTGTAGACCTCAATCACAGGAAGGGCGTGTGCGGCCCCGTGTTCCGCATGCTTCGTTTCCGCCGTCGCCATCGCGCATCCTTTCGTAGATCTACGTTTCTGACCGCTCAACCAGCACAACACATTCTGCCGCGATCGCGACTTCCTCGCCGATCGGACCAACATGCTCGCCGGTCTTGGCCTTGAGCCAGACGGCAGATTCGTCGAGATCCAAAATCTCGGCGATCCGCCGCCGGATGGCCGGCCGGTGTGGCAGGATTTTGGGCCGCTGGGCGAAAATCACGCAATCCAGGTTCACGACGTGCCAGCCCGCGGCGGCGACCCGCGCGGCGGCGGCCTGCAGCATCCCCGCGGAATCGCGGCCCCGGTTGGCTGGATCGGTGTCGGGAAACATCTCGCCGATGTCGCCCAGGCCGGCGGCTCCGAGGAGGGCATCAGTGATGGCGTGAAGAAGGACGTCGGCATCCGAGTGGCCGATCGCGGCCCGGTCATGAGGGATCGCGATACCACCGAGCCTGAGCGCCTCGCCCGGGCCGAGGCGATGCGTATCGTGCCCAAGACCGACCCGAATAGTGCCTGCCATGAATGATCCGACTCCCGGAGGAGCCCAGGTTTTCGCCTATACTCTCGCCATGCACAACGCCGGAGGCGTCGGCGCGGCCGAACCTGTGATCCAAGTGGCTGGCCTGGCCAAGGAGTACCGGGTCTACGACAAGCCAGAGGGCCTCCTGGCGAGCGTCCGGTCTCTCTTCCGCCGCACAAGCCGACTCGTCGAGGCGGTGCGAGGCGTCGATCTCGCAGTGAACCGCGGCGAATTTGTGGCCCTCCTCGGGCCTAATGGCGCCGGCAAAACGACGCTCCTCAAACTTCTCTCCGGGATCATTACGCCGACGCGAGGCACGGCGACGGTGCTTGGCCATGTTCCGTGGGAACGGGCCGACGATTTCCGCCGCCGATTTGCGCTCGTCATGGGGCAGCGGAACCAGCTCTGGTGGGATCTTCCTGCCGCTGAGAGTTTTCGGCTCCATCAAGAGATTTATCGGATCGACCCGGCCCGGTTCACCCGCACGCGAGATGAGCTCGTCGATTTGCTCGACGTCAGAAAACTCGTGCTTCAGCCCGTGCGGGAGCTCTCGCTTGGCGAGCGGATGAAGCTCGAGCTCGTGGCGGCGCTCCTCCACGAGCCGGAGGTGCTGTTTCTTGACGAGCCGACGATCGGGCTCGATGTCGTGGCCCAGCATGCGATCCACGGATTTCTGCGTCACGTGCAGGTCGAGCGTCAGATGACGGTGATCCTCACGACCCACTACATGAAGGACGTGGCGGCCCTGTGCAAGCGGCTCGTTGTGATCACCGAGGGAACGATTCTCTACGACGGGTCGCTCGCCCAGATCGTCGATCGCTTTACGACGCACAAGGTAGTCACCCTCGACTTCGACCGAGAGCCTGACCGCAGCGCCATCGAAACGCTCGGGTTCCGGTGCGAGTTTCGCGGACCGCGGGTGATCCTCCGCATCGACCGCACCCGCATCGCCGATGTCCTGCCCTCGCTCCTGCGCGGCGCAGGGGTGCGCGACGTGTCAGTCGAGGACGTGCCGCTCGAGGAGATCGTGGCCGGATTGTTTCGGCAGGGCAGGGCGGGGCTGCATCCGGCTGTGGAGGCCGCACGGTGAAAATCCCCAACGCCGATCGCGTCGGGGGCGGCAACGACCTATCCGGCCTGAGTCGGTGAATTCCGGCTCATTTCATTCATTCCAGAGGCCACGGCGATGACGACCCTAGACCCACTGGACATCGATGAATTTCGGAAGTGGCCAACTTCCCCCGCTGCTTGGTTTGCTCATGCCCAGCAACTCCGGGGAGCGAGCGAGCTATTTGTGGCAAACAATCTCGTTGTGGCAAACAATCTCGTTGTGGCAAACAATCTCGCCGCTCTTTTCGCAGGGAGGTAGCTCAGATCGCGACGATGGCGTTGAATCCCATGAGCGAGACGCTTCTCGCGCCTGAGGAACGACGACAGCTCCTCCTCCCACACATCGCCACCCGCGCCGAGCTCAACGAGGCTGAGCAAGCAACCATCACCGACGCCACTGCGTGGGCCTTCGCTCGACAACGCAACGTACTGAGGGAAGGCTTCTTGCTCGCGCTTCACAATCGAATGCTTGGCCGAGTGTGGCGATGGGCCGGTACGATCCGCGACTCAGATCGCAATAGCGGCGTGGCATTCCATCAGATTCGGCCGCAGATGCGGTTGCTGGTGGAGAATGCCAGGTACTGGGTGGAGAATGCGACGTTTCCTCCCGACGAAATTGCCGTCCGATTCCATCACCGGCTTGTCTTGATCCACCCGTTCCCCAACGGCATCGGTCGCCATGGCCGCCTCGCTGCTGACCTGCTCGCGGTCAGGCTGGGAAGGTCCCGATTCACGTGGGGACGCATCAATCTCCAAGAGCCGGCGGCAATACGCAGGGAGTCCATCTCCGCCCTCCGCGGCGCAGATGCCCATGATATTCAGCCGCTGCTTGAGTTTGCCCTATCCTGAATGACGTGGCCCTTGTCGACACCGTATCCTCGTTTTGAATTCGATAGTGTTGCCACACCGCGAGTCGAAAGTCAGGCTCGAGCCAGATCGGCTACGCTCTGGCACCGATCAACGGTAGCAGCAGGCTCCCATGCTGCCGTTGATCGAACCATCCTCCTGCGCATCTTCTCATGAACTCGGCCATTGATCCGCCGTCGCGTGCGCGGCGGCCGTTCGCGGTGCTGCGGGTCTGGTGGAAGATGCTTGCCATCTCGATCGAAGAGCGTCTCGTCTACCGAGGTGACTTCGCCCTCGGGACGCTCATGCGATTCCTTCCGATCGTGACGCAGGTCTTTCTCTGGACCGCCGTGTTCTCGGCCACCTCCCGCCCGGATATCTCCGGCTACTCGCGGAACGACATCGTCGCCTACTACCTCCTCACGATGATCGCGAGAGCTTTCTCGAGCATGCCGGGCCTGGCCGGCGGCATCAGCCGCAGTATCCGCGACGGCTCCATCAAGAAATTCCTCGTGCAGCCGGTGGACTACATAGCCTTCCTCCTCGCCACGCGGGTGGCCCACAAGCTCGTCTACTACATCGTGGCCGTGATTCCTTTTGCCGCCGTCTTCTGGGTCTGCCGCGACTTCTTTCCGCCGGTGCCCGATGCCAGCACGATCGCGGCCTTCACCCTATCGCTCGTGCTCTCGTTTCTGCTCGGCTTTTTCATGGAGGCCACGCTCGGCATGCTTGGCTTCTGGTTCATGGAGGTCTCGAGCATCGTGTTTGGCTACATGCTCGTGCAGTACCTTCTTTCAGGCCACATGTTCCCGATCGACATGCTGGCCGGAATCGGCACGGGGATTCCCGGAATAAGCCTGGCGGATGTCGTGACCTGGCTTCCCTTCCAGTTCACCGCCTACTTCCCTGCCGCGGTCTGGCTGGGGAAGGTGCAGGGCGCGGAGCTCACGAAGCTCCTCGTGGTCGAGGTTGCATGGGTGGTCGTGATGGTCGTCGCCTGCCGGTTTGTGTGGGCCCGCGGCACGCGGCGATACAGCGCTTTTGGAGGGTGAGATGGTTCGCTACCTCGCGATCCTCGGCACCTTCGCACGGGCCTGCCTCGTCCGCGACATGACCTTCCGGGCCAACTTCCTGCTCGAGTGCCTCACCAGCCTCGGATGGATGTCGATGAACCTGGCCTTCTATCTCCTTGTCTTCACGTTCACCTCCGAGATCGGCAAGGGGACGGGCTGGACGCGGGAGCCGTTTTTTGCGTTCGTGGCCACGGGCCTCATCATCAACTCAATCGTGCAAGCCCTCTTCATGCCGAGTGCGGAGGAGCTCACCGAAATGGTGCGCACGGGCGGCCTCGACGCTGTCCTTGTGAAACCGCTTGATGCCCAGTTCCTGCTTTCGTTGCACAGGGTCGACTTCTCGGCGTTCGCCAACGGGATCGTCGGGGTTGGGCTGCTCTTCTGGGCGGTGTCGCGGTTCGATACCCCGCCGCCACTGGTCGCCTGGATCATCTATCCGGCGCTCATGCTGTGTGGCGTGGCGATTCTCTACGCGCTCGTGATCATGCTGGCATCCGCCACGATCCACATGGGACGCAACCAGAGCCTGTATGATTTTTGGTTTTACATCACGAACTTCTCCCGCTATCCCGCCGAGATTTATGTGGGGCCGTGGGGTGGGCCCCTTCGCTCGGTGTGTACGTTCGTGATCCCGATCCTCCTCGTGGTCAATGTGCCGGCAGG
This sequence comes from uncultured Candidatus Kuenenia sp., assembly GCA_964478275.1. GTDB lineage: Bacteria > Planctomycetota > Planctomycetia > Pirellulales > UBA1268 > QWPN01. Next base: position 11,775 of record CAYZHH010000013.1, on the reverse strand, counting down.
CGTGCTGGTCAGGCCGCTGACCGGCGACGCATGGTGGCCCGTGGCGGGTGTGGTTACCGCGGCCGCTGCGTCGCTCGTTGTCTCGCGCCTGGTCTTCCAGTGGTCTCTCGCCCGCTACCGAAGTGCTTCGAGCTGATATGGATGAGCCAATGCCCGCTCGCAGGGGTCTGCATGAGGACATCGCCGCCGTCGTGATCGGCCTGGCGACGGTGGTGCTCGCACTTGCCATCACCTGGCAGACGCGACCATCCGAAGACGCCGGTAACCGCGACCGCTATTCGAAGGGGTGGCCTTCGCCGGCGGCATCATGGATCGGCACGCCTGGCACGTGGACCGATCAACCACTCCAGGCCTTTCGCGACTCAACCGGCCGCCTCGACCTCGCGCCGGTCGTGGTCGGCATGGCCTGGGTTGTGTGTGTCGGGGTGCTCGGCGCGGTTCTTGGCGGCCGAACGGTTCGCACCGCAATCCTGGGCTTCGCGGTCCTCGCTGCGCTTGCCTGCCTGGCGTACCTCCTCGCAACCCAAAAACTCGTGAAGTACTACAACCTCGAGTATCCGCTGTGGGCGCTCGCGGTGGGGCTCTTCATAGGGAACGCAGCGGGCGTGCCCCGCTGGCTCTCGCCGGCGCTGGTCGGCGAGTTCTTCATCAAGACGGGGCTTGTGATTTTTGGAGCCGAGGTCCTTCTGAGCCGCCTCCTGGCCCTCGGGCTGCCGGGAATCATGACCGCCTGGATCGTGACCCCGATCGTGCTCGTGACGACCTATCTCTTTGGTGTCCATGTCCTCCGCGTGCCATCGCGGTCGCTGTGCATGACGCTCTCGGCCGATATGGCGGTCTGTGGCGTGTCGGCCGCAATCGCGACCGGAGCAGCCTGTCGGGCCAAGAAGGAGGAGATCTCCCTCACGATCGGCCTCTCTCTTTTCTTTACGGTGATCATGATGGTGGCAATGCCGCCGATCATCCGCTGGATGGAGCTCGACGCAGTCGTTGGTGGCGCCTGGATCGGAGGGACGATCGATGCCACGGGGGCGGTCGTCGCCGCAGGGGAATCGCTCGGCAAGGAAGCGGGCGAGGTGGCCGCCACCGTGAAGATGATTCAGAATTCGATGATCGGCCTCATTGCTTTCGCGGTGGCCGCCTACTGGGCCGGCTGGGTCGAGCGAAATGCCGACGCCCCTCGTGGCTCGCTCGCCGGCGAGGCCTGGCGACGGTTTCCTCGATTCATCCTCGGCTTTCTCGGGGCGTCGCTGGTCTGCTCCCTGCTGCACTCGTTCGGCCCCGAACAGGCCCTCTGGGTCGAGGGGGCCACGGTTGGCTTCACGATAAAACTCCGCGGTTGGCTCTTCTGCACGGGGTTCGTCTGCATGGGTCTGCAGACCAACTTCCGTGAGCTCGCTCCCGTGCTGGCGAGCGGCCGGCCGGTGGTGCTCTACTTGGGCGGGCAGGCGCTCAATCTCGCCCTCACGCTCGCGATGGCGAGCCTCACGTTTGGATGGCTCTTCCGGAAGGTGGTGGAGCCGTGAGCGCTTCCGGTGGCCATCTCGCGGCGGGACTGCGGCTCGCCGCCGGCGCAGCCATCACGGCCGCGGTCTGGTGCGGCGTCTTGCCGCGGCTCCTCGAAGTTGGACCCATCCAGCGGCATGTCGAGCTCATGGAAGAACGGGGCGTTGATCCTGCCGCGATGTACTACACCGAGCTCGAGCGGCTGCCCCTTCGGCCTGCGTGGATCGACGAGGTCATCGTCCTCTGGCCGTGAGCCCCCGTCGCCCGAAGGCCTGCTCCCGCCCCTTCGATGGACGATCATTCTGATGGTAGGATCGTGGGCTTCCGCCAGGACCACGTCGCATGCCGCTTCAGCTCGCCTTCAGCTCCAACGCCTACCTCGACATGCCGGTTGAGGACGCCATCGCCAGAATTGCCGCGGCGGGATACCGCGGGATCGAGTTGCTCGCCGATGTGCCCCATGCATGGCCAGCGGGGCTGCTCGACGCGCAGAAGGAAACAATCCGAAAGGCGCTGCAACAGCATGGCCTCGTGATTTCGAACATCAACGCGTTCATGATGAACGCCGTGGCCGATCCGCGGCAGCCGTACTGGCACCCTGGCTGGACCGATCCCGACCCACATTACCGGGCCATTCGCCGCGAGCACACGAAGCGGGCGCTTCGCCTGGCCGCGGAACTGGGCGCCGCATCAATCTCGACCGAGCCAGGCGGCGAGCTCGCGGCGGGGCAGTCGCGGCAGGAAGCCGAAACCATTTTCTACGACGAGATCATGCCCGTTCTCGATGTGGCAGCGGCATGCAATGTGATGCTTCTTGTCGAGCCCGAACCCGGCCTCCTCATCGAAACATTCGATCAATACATCGAGTTCGCCACACGGGTGAACCACCCCTCGCTCGGTCTCAACTTCGACGTTGGCCACGCCTACTGCGTCAACGATGACCCTGCGGCGTGGGTGCCCAAGCTCGTCGGCCACACGCGGCACTACCACGTGGAGGACATCGCAGCTACGCGGGTTCACCACCATCTCGTGCCGGGGGAGGGGGCGATCGACTTTGCGGCGGTGCTGCAGGCAATTGCCACACATACCCCTGATACCTGGGTGACCGTCGAGCTCTATCCCTATCGAGACCGCCCCGACGACGCTGCCCGCGCGGCGCGGGCCCACCTTCTCACGGTGGCGCGTGATGCGGGCGTGGAGCTTTCCTGATGCTTGCGTGGCTTCGACTTGTGCGGATTCCCAACCTCGCGACGGCAGCGGCCGATCCGCTTGCCGGATATCTCGTTGTGGCAGGGCTCCGCGAGCTCCAGTGGCCACCGGCTGCATGTGGCCTTGCCGTCGCCGCCGTCGTCGCCCTCTACGCGGCTGGCATGGTGCTCAACGACGTCTGCGACGTGGAGATCGACCGGCGTGAGCGACCGGAGCGGCCGCTCCCGAGTGGGGCGGTCGATGTTCGGGCCGCGGCCGTCGCTGCCGGAGGTCTTCTCGCGGCTGGCCTGATCTTGGCGGCAGGGGCCAGCTATCAGGCGACGTCTCCGTGGCCTATGGTGGCCGCCACCATCCTCGGCGGCTGCGTGTGGCTCTACGACCGCCATGCGAAAGGCACGCCAACGGGACCGGTGGTCATGGGAATCTGCCGAGGTCTTGCCTGGCTCGTCGGCATGACCGCAGCCGGCGGCCCGGATCAGATTCACGAGTGGCTCATTCCCGCTGGAATGGGGCTCTATGTCGCGGGCATCACGCTCTACGCACGCGATGAAGCCGCCGCGAGCCGTCGGACCACGCTTGCCCTCGGCGGGCTCGTGATGCTCGTGGGGCTCATCGTGGCAAGTGGTTTTGTCTGGCTGCCCGACCGCGGCCCCATCGAACTGGTCCGAGGAGCCTCGATGCCGGTGTCCACATGGCTCGTGCTGTGGGCCATCATCGGTACGTCGATCCTCTACCGTGTTGCCGCCGGAATCGGTAGCCCTGAGCCGAGCCGCGTGCGGTTGGGCGTGGGCAACGCGATCATGTCGATCATCACCCTCGATGCCGTGCTCGTGCTGGCCGCCTGCGGCGAGATGTGGGCGATCGCGGTGCTCTGCCTCTTGGCATGGTTCATGATGTTCAAGCGGGTCGTACCGCCCACCTGACACGCGGCCTCGCAAGGCCGCTTGCCGTGATGCTCCTCGGCTTCAGCACCAACAGCATTGGCGAGATCGACCCGCTCGACGCGGTGCCGATCCTCGCAGACCTGGGGTACCGGTCGATCGCGATCACGCCCGATCGGCACCTTTTCAATCTCTTCGCGAACGGGCTTTCCGACGAGGTTGCCCGATGGGAACGAACCCTCACCGCACACCGCATGGCATGCGTCATCGAAACCGGAGCCCGCTTCCTCCTCGACCCGCTCGTCAAGCATGAGCCGACGCTCGTCTCGGCCGACCGCAGTGGCCGTGACCGCCGCGTCGAATTCACGCGGCGCGCCATCGACATCGCCGCCGATCTCGGGGCTGCGTGTGTATCACTCTGGAGTGGCGTGGGTCGCGATGCCGCTCCGGAGGAAGCGATCTGGGAGAGGCTCAGCGGCGGCCTCGAGACCGTCCTCGATCACGCTGCCAGGCGGGGTGTTCGTCTCGGCTTCGAGCCCGAGCCTGGCATGGTGATCGATACGGTCGCACGCTACGGCCAGCTTTTCGAGCGACTCGGGAAGCCCGACACCCTTGGCCTCACGATCGACACGGGGCACCTCGAATGCCTCGGGGAGCGGCCGGCTGCCGACATCATCACGCCGTGGCGAAGCCGCATCGTCAATGTCCATGTGGATGACATGCTCGCCTGTCGTCACGAGCACCTTCCGCTCGGCACGGGCGACGTAGACTTTCCTTCGCTGCTCGCTGCCCTCTCAGCAGGCGGCTACGCCGGCGGCCTCCACGTGGAGCTGTCGAGGCAAGCCCACCGCTGGCTCGACACCGCCCGCGAGTCAGCGCGGCTTGTGCAGCGGATGTACCGTGCCGCGCCGCCCAATTGCCCATCATGAGCGGGCTCGCCCAACGGCCCCTCGCTCTCAGCGAGGGGCTTCTATGTTGGCGTTGCTAGCTCCACTCAGGGGGCGGTTCGATCGCGTCGGCTGGCCGCTTGCCGGCATCCTTACGGCCAGACCCCTCCAGCCGACTGATCGCCTTCACGGTCATGTCGGTGTCGCAGGTGATCTGGCAAGAGAGCCGCAGCGCCGGCGTGCCGGCGAGCCCCTTGGCCTCGCGTACGTCCTTCTCGGCCTTCGTCATCGTCGTGGGTTCTCCCGCGACAAACTCGACGCGGCAGGTGGTGCAGCGAGCGACACCGCCACAGGCATGGAGCTGGTCGACTCCGCAGTCATCCACGAGGGCATTGACCAGCCGCTTGCCGGCCGGCACCTCGAATGTTCCAACATCCTCAACAGTGAGCTTCGGCATGTCTACTTGCTACCCTTCTTGCGTTTGGGATCCAGATTCGCAGCCAAGTCGTCTTCGGAAACAGGGGCGACCAGCCCGTCGCCCGGCACGTCGACCCCGGCGGTCCAGGCGAGGGCATTGATCATGAGCGTTCGGAAATTGTTGTCGGCCCAGTTGGCATGGTAATGACCGCCTGTGCATCCGAAGCCGCGGCCACCCTCGGCCCGCTCGTACGCCCAGGCAAGCGCCTCGCGGCCCCCGCGGTTGGCTCGCACAGTCGGGTTGTTGCTGTGCGGGCCGTCGGGCCGCTCCCGAGTCGAGTCGGGCGGCACGGCCGTGAGGATCATCGTGAGCCCGTCCATCGGATCGACAAAACGCATGTTGTAGTACCACTCGTCGTTGATCTCGAAGGGCTTCACCCCACGCGTGATCGGGTGGTCTTTCGCGATCTCCGTCTGCGCGAGCGTCCAGTGAGGGTTCACCGACCAATGCGGCTCGAAGTAGCCCCCCATCCACGCAAGGAACTCAGGGCCTCCGTTCTCTTTGGTGACCTCGACCGCGTAATGAAGGCATGCAATCCCGACGCCGCGCTTCGCCAGGGCATTGATCTGGGCCAATCGGTTGCTCTGGACGACCGGATGGCCCTTTCCACCGTCGGCAAAGAAGAAGACGGCATCAGCATTGTCGAACGCCGTCGGGTCGGTGGGCCACCCGCCTGAGTAAACCTCTGTGACGAGCTGCGGGCAGGCTGCGGCGAGGCACTTCTGCATGAGCATGCATCCCGCTCGGAACTCGTGCTCGCCAGGACCGTGGCTCTGCTTGCCAGCGACCATGACGAGCTTCTTGCGACCGTCCGCAAGGCGGGTTCGCTTCAGCCGAATGTTCTTGAACTCGACCTTCATGGGCGGCCCAGCGTGGACCTGGAGGGCGAGGACGCCCTGGTCAGCCCGCTTCCCAGGCTGCTCGTCGATTGTTTCCGACATGAGCTGGCCGTTGATGATGTGCTGAAGCCGCGGGCCCTTGGCCACGACGCGGTAGGTGTTCCACTCGCCCTGCTTGATCGCTTCCTGGAGCTTCGCAGTCTCGCCAATCGGTTCGCCCGGCACCTTCTTCCCGTCCGCGGCGATGGTCACCCGCTGGCC
>CAYZHH010000013.1:0-5614 GCA_964478275.1 uncultured Candidatus Kuenenia sp. | reverse complement strand
CTTCCCGTCCGCGGCGATGGTCACCCGCTGGCCGCGCGTGCAGAGAATGCCGCGGCCCTTCTCCTCATAGAGAATGCCCGAGTGCTTAGCGCCTGCCTCGAAGTCGGCCTGGTAGCCGCCGACAACAAAGTCTCCGAGGTCGCGGCTGCGGTATTGGATGCCGCTATTGCCCCCGGTGAGCCGGTACTCGAGTTCGAGCTCGAAGTCGTCCACGAGCCCTGCTCGCCAGATGAGAAAGGTGTTGCCCTTCGTGGGATTCTCGGGCGTTGTTTGCCCGACGATCGCGCCGTCCTCGACACGCCAGAACTCGGGCTTCCCCTCCCAGCCGGTCAGGGTCTCACCGTCGAAGATCGGCACGAGGCCAGCGTCGTCGGCACGGCCCACGACCACGGTGAGCCCCAACGCGAGCGCCCAGAAGAAGAGAGCTCGGGAAACGGACAGAGCTATCGGCACGAGGCAGGCCTCCCGGAGTGACGTGGGGCAGCCGGAACGGGCCGCATCGAACACGCAGTATGCCATGCCGCGGGGCAACGGCTACTGACGTGCCGGAAACCGACCAACGGCGCGGGACTTCGGCATGCTACCGGGTCGGAATGAATCCGCTTCCAGGCCGAGCATGTCGAGGAGGCCGTCGATCCCCGTGACCCGGACACTGTAGATACGAGCGGAATCCAGGTTCCGAGTTCGCCGCCTGGCCTCGGCTGGCCAGCCCGGCACCTCACGTTCATCCTGGCCCGTTGGGGGCTGACCGAGGTCCACGACAACGGCCGTCTTCGGCGTGACCCCATCCATGACCTTCCCGCCGGCCCGCTCCACGGTGGCCGTCAGCGAGGCGAGATCCGACCGGGTGTCGCCATCCAGATCGTTGAAGCCGACAATAACGATTTCGGGTGAGCCGCCACCGCCCCAGAGGCTCGACGCCACGCCGTCTCCGGTGAGAATTGGATCGCGGGCGTCTTCACGGCGAAGCACCGCCTTCACGAGGGTTGGACCCTCCACTTCGGTGACTTCGATCACAGCTTTGTGCGTCCCGAACTCTGGCCGCGGGTCGCCGGGCGGGAACACCTGGAGCACGAGCCCGGGACGCAGCCCAGCCGTGGTCCGGCAGGAGACGATCGCCGTCCCAGTGCGCGGATCGACGCTCACGATATGGCCGTTGAACCCGTCGATGCGGTCGTCCGCATCACGTGCGGAAGCAATCGTCTTTTGCAGATCGGGATCGGCCACTCGCAGTTTTGCCAGGACCGTGTTGAGCGTCTCGATCTCTTTCGCACGAATCCGAAGCTCAAAGCGGAGGAGGTCGAGCTGCTTGATCAAATCCCCGGCCTCGATCGCGGCACGGAATTCAGCTCGGCGGTTGGGGGGCATGTAGTCGAGCCCCTTTTCGACTTCGGCCTTGAGGCTGTCCATGTCACGAGCCCGCTCTTCGGCAACCCGCCTCGCGTCCATGACCTTGGCCTGCTCGGCTTCGTGTGCCGTCCACTTAGCATCGAAGTCGGCCTTGTCGTCGGCTTGGGACTTTAAGGCCTCCTGCGCCGCAGTCATCGCGTCCTGCTTGGCTTTCTCTGCGGAAGCCACCTCCGCGTCCTTTTGCACCGCGATGGCCTTCTTCTCTTCTTCGACGGTCTTCACCCGCGTGTTCTTGTCGCGAAACTCCTGCCGCACCCACTCGAGGAGCTTGAGGTAGGTCGGGGCATCGCCAGGGAATCCGGCAAAGTCGCCGGTAACGAACGTGTTGAATTGAGTGCCGATATCGTCGACCGGCAGGTCCGCAGCGACGCCGATGATCTCCCGAAGGCGGTTCATCTCATCGAGGGTCTCTCGGGTCTTCGTTTCGGCGCGGGCAGCTTCGGCGGTGGCCTGCGCCCGAGCGGCTTCGGCCTTTTCGGCCTTGTCGAAGTAGAGGTAGGTCGTGACGCCGAGCGCGAATGCCAGCATCACGAAAATGCTCAGCGCGATGGTCAGGGCCGTTGGTGCCGAGCGACTGCCAGCCATGCTCGCCGTACCTCTCGCTGGAGAATCTCACCCGTGGAAGCGCCATGGAATGCCCTGGCGCATGGGCAGCCGTCGGCGGCCCTCGTCCGATTATCGTCAGCCGTCGCCCGAGGGTCCACGACCGCTCAGATTATATCGGTCGTGCCACCTGTCTGGACGGCCACGTCGCGGAAATTCACGTCGTGGCCGGATTCAATCGCGATCCGTCCGAGCAAGGCCACGAGATTGCTGCGAGCAAGCGGGATGCCGCCGTCCCCCCGGCCTCCGGTCACCAGCGCATTCACGAAAGACCCCATACAGGCTTGCCATGGGTTGGCGACTGATCCCTCGGGCTGCTGCCAGGGCTGCTCACCGACGATTCGGTGTCGGATCAGGTCAGCGGCTCCGCGGCTCCCACGAACGATCTCCTCGCGCTGGCCGGCCGCACCGGCGGACCGCATGATGTCGGCATGCAATTCCCTCCCGTCCGCAAAGCGGTACCGAATGGCCAGACCCCCGTTCGAGGCGGTCGGAGATGCGGTGACAGGGCATGCGTCGTTCATCACCCAGAGACCGCGATCAAGTGCGTCGAGATGACTTTCGACAAGCGGTCCACCCGACAAGCTCGGATCGGTGACCCAGTTGCGATGCCGAAACGCATCCGCGGACCACGAGGAACGCATCGGCCGATGCCACGGAAGCCCAAGATTGGCTGAGCATACGGCACCGACCGTGGGACCGATGGCGCCGTCGTGAATGCGGGCGATGGTTTCGATGGTTGGTGCGTGATGCCGGCCCGCGAGCCCTGATACGACGACCAGGCCGCGGGCTCTGGCATCGCTGACCGCGGCGAGAATGGAACGCATCCCAGGGATGTCAATCGCGGCAGGTCTTTCACAATAGATATGGAGGCCGCGGGCCACGGCTGCAGCGAAGTGGGCCGGCCGTGACCACGGAGCCGCGGCCAGAATAACCGCGTCGAGGTCGGCTTCCACGACCTGACGCCAGGCATCATGTCCAATAAAGCGTCGCTCGGGTGGGCAGTCGAATTGCTCGCCGAGAGGCTGCTCGAGGCGCTGCGCCGATTCCGTCACATGATCGCTAAAGAGGTCGCCCATCGCGACGATCTTGATCGCCGGGTGCCACGTGGCCGCCTGCCTCGCCGCCCCGGTGCCACGTCCGCCACAGCCAATCAGGCCGATGCGAATCCGGTCGCTGCCACCAGAGAATACGCCACCGGCCGGAAGGCTCCCGGCCGCAGCGGCACAGGCTGTCCCCAAGGAGCTGGCCAAGAGATCGCGGCGGGTTGGCCGCCAGGAACGTTCGCGAGTGGGCATATCATGCAGCTCCTCGAGAGAAATCACCGTGGACCACCGTGGCTGCCACGCCGACAGCAGTGTAGTCGCCACGGCACATGCATGCCCACTTTCAGCGGGACCGCGAGGCCAGCCGTGCGGCGGCCTTGAAGACGGCTGCCTCAACGTCATGGGGATCGCCGAAAGCCGCTTGGAATTCCTGGCGTCGCTGCGCTGCCGAGTCGTCGGCGAGTGGCGCTTTGGCGCCGAGGGTCCGCTGGTAGGCCATGAAGTCTCGCTTCCGTGTCTGGAGCAGGTGGTGCGTGAGGGCCCACGCCGCCGCATAGGCGTCGAGCGCCGTCTCGGCCTTTCGGAAGGCCTCATCGCCACCGATGATCGATTCGATGACACCGGGGCGGTAGGTCGCCAGAAAGTGGTCGAGCCGAGGACGATTCACGGATCCGATGGCCCCCCAGCCCCGGGCATTCTCCAGGTCGGGTGTCTCGAAGTAGGTGGCGATACCCTCGCTCACCCAGAGCGGCACCGGGGCGAGGCGGCGGTGCATGCCGCGGTTGAAGGCCAACTGATGAGTTGCCTCGTGCACGATCGTCGCGACCATGCTGCTCGCAGCGGGGCTCGCGAGGATATCGAGACCCACATGGCCAGGGCGTCGGCCCCGCGCGGCCGCCAATGCGTCGCTCCCGGTGATGTCGTAGGTGATGACCCGATTGGTGAGCAGGTTGTAGTAGCCCACGACCCGGTCTGCCGCTGGTCCGAGATCGCCTGCTGCCGAGGCTGCATACGACTCGCGGTCGGCGAAGATGACGACCACGAGCGGCCGCTCCGAGCCGGAGAGATCGAGGCCGCCCTTCGTCCAGTAGTTGCCGAAGGCATCATGGAGCCGCTCGAAGAGGGCGGCGCACCACTTTGCATAGTCGCGGGTCGTGTTGAAGCAGACGAGATAGTGCTTTGTCCGATGGATCTCAAACCCACGGGGAAGAGTCGCCAGCACCCGTTCACCGAATTCGTCAGCCATCGCAGGCGACGGAGGCACGGCGGGTGCCTTTGAGGCGACCGAGCCGGGCTCGAAGACCTCGTACCGTCCGTCGTCATGCTCGAGGAGCAGACCGCCATCGACGGCCTCCACGACCACGGTGCCGGTGGCCACACGACCGTCGGAGGCGTGTAGTTCGACGCGGCCTTGCGAGGGCTCTGATGCCACCTCGCCCGCAAGGGCCGGCATCAAGGCGACATTCGCTGCGATCACCGCGCGGCACACCATCGTCAAGCCACTGGCCCGCAGCCAAACTGCTGAGGCGGGGTCGCGGCAACGTTGGGGCATAGCGCGTGTCATCGCAGGGCCACGAGAGAAATAGAAGCGACTGGGAAGGCTGGGTGAACTTCGTAACGCGGGAGCCATGAATATCACAACCGTCGCACTGGCATCGCGTCGGCATCACTCGATCGCTAGCGTCCTTGCCCACTCGGTGCCACGGTCCACCCTTCCTGGAGCATCGTCTCGGATGTCCTCTTCCGCCGCAACGCGAACTTCTGGGCTCGTCTTCGTCACGGCCGCCCTCCTGGTCACCGGCTGCGCCGGATGGGCAAACCGTCTCGATCCCAAAAAGGCTGCCCTCGAGCGGGAACGCTACGGGGCCACCGCAGACCAGCGGATTGCAGACCTTCGAGCCGACGCCGAGAAGGCCAAGAAGGAGGGCAGCCAGGCATCGCAAGACTTCGCGCAACGACTGGCGACACTCATGCCCGAGGAGCATGATCCTCGAGTTCGAGGTGCTGTTCTCGACGTAGCTTCCGGCTTCGATGCGCCCTCGGCCATTGCCATCTGTAAGGGTGCCCTCGAAGACCCAGACGAACGGGTTCGTACCAAGGCCTGCGAGGTTTGGGGCCAGCGGGGCGGCCCCGAGGCGGTCGCTCTCCTTGCCGCCCGGTACGACGCGGATACATCGATTGATGTGCGCCTGAAGGCGATCAAGGAGCTTGGCAAGCTCGCCGATGAGACGGCAGTACCGGCACTTGCGAGGGCTCTCGAAAGTGAAGATCCCGCCGTCCAGTATCGGGCGGTCGCCGCGCTCAAGGAAATCAGTGGCCGCGACCTCGGGGATGACGTGAACCTGTGGCGGGCCTGGGCAGCCGATCCGAAGGCGCCTGGCACGGAGTGGACCATCGCCGAGGGCGTCCGAAGTGTGTTCTGAGCTCACGGCCGGCGGTCGCACCTCCGGGCTCCCGTGGCAATTGGCGCCGGCTGTACCGGCAGGGGTATTTACCGCAACCATGAAGCGCCCCGCATAGCAGCCGCGTTCGATTGGCCCCGCGCGCCGATACCT
>CAYZHH010000012.1:18458-23318 GCA_964478275.1 uncultured Candidatus Kuenenia sp. | reverse complement strand
CCACGAGGGCCCCCAATCCCGCCAATCGCGAGATCCCGGTCGCCGGGAAACAGCAATTCAGCCCGCTTCGCACACCCGATCGCCACTCCATGCATCACCTCGTTGCCCGTTGTCGCTGAACGATGCTCCTCGCCCGTGGGGAGCGCTCCGCGCCCGTGGGGAGCCCACGATGCCGAGAACAAGCGTTGGAGTATACTTGCCGTTCTCGGAACGGGCGACAGGAAATAGGGTTGCTAATTTGCGGCTCTGTCCGCCATCGTGTTGCCATTCCGTGCACCGATCGTTTCCGCCATTTGGAGCCGTCCAGTCCATGACTCGCGCGAACCGCCCCCTGGTCCTGCCGCTCATTCTTCTGCTCGTGCTTACCACCATCGGTGGCTGCTCGAAGCCACCGGCCGAACCCCCAGCCAAGCCCGCCTCGCCTGCTACCGACCCAAAGTCGTCCAAGCCCAAGGCCACGGCGGCTCGCCCCGACGGTGACTCAGGCGAGCCGGCAGCGAAGGAGGCCGGTTCAGAGACGGGCAACCCCGTCGCCGACCTTCTCAAGACGCTCACGACCACGGACGACAGCCGCACGCGGGTCATCACGATTGACGCGATCGCCACTCGGTTTCGAGGGGCGCTTCCGGCTCTCGATGCTTTTGTTGCGGCGCTCGGTGATCCTGAGCCCCGGGTGCGATGGCATGCTGCGCGGGCCATTGGGCTGATTGGCCACGAGGCTGCGTCGGCCATCCCGGCGCTCATCAAGCTCCTTGCCGACCAGGATCCCTTGGCGGTCACGCAGGCTGCATCGGCGATCGGCCACATTCGCCTCGATGACGAGCGGCCAGAAATCCCGGCGGCCGATGCAGCGCTGTATGCCGGAGCAGTCGAGCCGCTCGTGGCGGTGATGGTGCATCCGGATCCCCGGGTGCGACGGGCGGCTATCCGATCGCTCAAGGCGGTGAGCACATCGCGGGAACAAGTCTTGGCGCTCGTGCAGCGGCAGTTGAGCGACGTCGATCCGATGGCGATCATGCCGACGCTCCACACCCTTGCCGATATTGGCAAAGACGCCGTCCCGCTTCTGATCAAAGCGCTTCAGGATCCGTCGAGTCGGTTCTGGGCCGAAGTCGTGCTGGGTGAGATCGGTCCGGACGCCGCGGCGGCCGCCGAGCCACTGGCGAGGCTGGCCCAAGAAGGGGAGATCGAGGACCGGGTGCAATCGATCCTTGCCCTCGCCCGGCTCGGCGAGGCTGCGAAAGTGGCAGCTCCCCAGCTCACGGCCGCACTCGAGTCACCCGATGCATCGCTTCGTTATGTGGCGGCGTACGCGCTGGGGCAGCTCAGGGTGAGCGAGGGGGATGCTGCGCTCAAAGTGGCAAGCGAATCAGACGACCCCTTCCTCGTCACGCTTGCCAGTTGGGCGCGAGCCAGAATCCACCCTGAGGACGTCGAGCTCCGCAGGCTTGCCGTGGAGCGGCTCACCGCGGCCATCACGGCAGAGTCGCCCGAAGTTCGACGAGCGGGCGTCGAGGGGCTCTCGGAGCTCGACGACGACTTGGACAAGGCCCAGAGACACACGCTTGCCGACACCTTCGCAAGCCTGTTGGCCGATCCCGAGCAGCAGGTCGCCCTGGCCGCGGGTGCAGGGCTCATCCGTCTCGGCCCCGATGCCGTGGATGCTCTCCTCAAGACGCTTTCCAAGCCCAACGCGCGGCAGGCCGGCATGGAGATTCTCGCCGAGCTGGGCCCGGCGGCCCGGCCAGCCCTCGACGAGATGATCGCTGGCTTGGCCGATCCCGATCCCGTCTATCGCGGCGATGCCGCCATGGCCCTCGCCGCCCTCGGCGCTGAGGCGAAGGATGCGGTTGGAGCCCTCGAGAGTCTTCTCGCCGATGAGTCGGCACCGTCTGAGGCTCGCTATACGGCTGCCTATGCCCTTGGAAGAATCGGCGCCCACGCGGTGACAGCTGAGCCGCTGCTGCGGAAGTTGGTGGATTCCAAGGACGAGCTGATGGCGACGGTTGCCGTGTGGGCCGTCCTCAAGATCAAGCCCGACGACAAGTCGCTCGTCGATGTTGCGATTCCGAAGCTTCGTCACACCCTCAATCAGGAGCGGGAGCTGGCGCGGCTGGAGGCTGCCGTGGCGCTTGGTGAGATCGGGCCTCCCGCGGCGTCCGCTCTGCCGCTGCTTGAGCTCCTCGCGGAGGAAGATCCCTCGCGAAACGTCCGCGCCGCTGCCGCCGCGGCGGTGAACCGAATTCGTAAGCCTGACTGAGCCGAAATCGGCTCGAGTCCGCTCAGCGCGGTCCGGTAAGGATTGCGGGAACGGATAGCTCCGCTCCAGCGTCGCCACGACGCCCGCCGATGGAACGCTTTGTGGGATCGGCGGCGGTTCAGGATCGTCAGGCTGCCGTCCGCTCTCCACGCATGGACGTCAGGGAGCGACGCGACGATGAAGACACTCGGATGGATGGGATCGATCTGGCTCTCGCGTTTTTCGCGTCCAGCCTCCGAGCGAGTCATCCATCGGCATGTCCTCCAGAATCCGATCAGACGAATCCTCGAGATCGGAATGGGTACGCTGGTCCGGACCGAGCGGATGCTTCGGGCGGCCGCACGGGCGGGTGGTGTGCAGTACGTCGGTCTGGATCGCTTCGAAGGCCGTGACGTCGGCGACCCCCCTGGGGTTTCGCTCAAGGAGGCGCACCGCCGGCTGCACGCGCGTGCCAAGGTCCAGCTTGTCCCAGGCAACGTGGACACCTCGCTCGCCCGAATCGGAAACATGCTCGGGCACTTCGACCTCGTGCTCGTCTCTGCCGACAATGACCAGCGTCACCTGGAGCGGTGTTGGCTGTTCATCCAACGGGTTGTGGCGAAGGACACGACGATCCTGGTTGAGCCACGGGCGGGCGCTCCGTGGCGGGAGCTTTCAAGAAGCCGTCTCGAGGAGCTTGCCGCCCGCGTGGTTGTGCGGCGGGCCGGCTAACGCGAGGCCTCTGCGTGTCTCCCTGGGGGGCCTCCGCGACCATCGCGATGGGCAGGGTGTCTGCTATGATCGGATGCTTTCCATCCGATCCGCACCCCCGCCTGCCTCCGTCTCATGGCCTCCCCACGAACGCTGCTCGACAAGATCTGGGATGAGCATGTCGTCTGCTCTCCTGCTGGTGAACTGCCGCTGATCTATATCGACCGCCACCTTGTCCATGAGGTGACAAGCCCTCAGGCGTTTGAGGCCCTCCGGCTTGCCGGCCGGCAAGTCCGTCGGCCAGAAGCCACGTTCGCCACGCCGGACCATAACGTTCCCACGACCGACAGACGACTGCCGATCGCCGACCCGGTCTCCAAGCAGCAGATCAATACGCTTCGGGCCAACTGCCGGGAGTTTGGCGTGCGGCTCTTTGATCTCGGTGACGCCGACCAGGGGATCGTCCACATCATTGGTCCTGAGTTGGGGATCACGCAGCCGGGCATGACGATCGTTTGCGGCGACAGCCATACCGCCACGCACGGTGCCCTTGGGGCGCTCGCGTTCGGGATTGGCACGAGCGAGGTCGAGCATGTGCTGGCCACGCAGACGCTCCGGCAGGCGAAGCCGAAGTCATTCGAGGTCCGGGTCAACGGGCGGCTGTCCCCCGGTGTCACGGCCAAGGATCTCGTGCTCTGGATCATTGGGAAGCTCTCGACCGAAGGGGGAGCGGGCTTCGTCTTGGAATACACCGGTGAGTGCATCCGGTCGCTCGGCATGTCAGAACGTATGACCGTCTGCAACATGTCGATCGAGGCTGGCGCCCGAGCTGGCATGATCGCCCCCGACTCGACCACATTCGACTACCTGCGAGGCCGCGACTTCGCACCGCGAGACTTTGATCGGGCCGTCGCCGCGTGGGAGCGGTTGCCGAGCGACCCCGGGGCGACATACGACCGCGTCGAGATCTTCTCGGCAGCCGACGTCGTGCCCCAGGTCACGTGGGGCACGAACCCCGCCCAGGTCGTTGGTGTCGATGGCAGCGTGCCCGATGCGGGCTCGTTGGCCGATCCCGGCGAACGGGCAAACGTGAGTCGAGCGCTCGAATACATGGGTCTCGCCGGCGGGACGCTGATTGCCGATATCCCAGTCGATCGGGTCTTCATCGGCTCATGTACCAATAGCCGCATCGAGGACCTGCGGGCAGCAGCGAGTGTCGTTCAGGGATACCAGGTGGCCCCGAGCGTGCGAGCGATGGTTGTGCCGGGCAGTAGCCGGGTGAAGCGACAGGCGGAAAAGGAGGGGCTCGACCTGGTCTTCCAGGCGGCGGGCTTCGACTGGCGGGAGGCGGGCTGCAGCATGTGCCTGGGCATGAATCCTGACACGCTTGCTCCCGGTGAGCGGTGTGCCTCCACGAGCAACCGCAACTTCGAGGGGCGGCAGGGCAAGGGTGGGCGGACGCATCTCGTCTCGCCGGCGATGGCGGCCGCGGCGGCCGTTCGCGGGCACTTTGTCGACATCCGTGATTGGGAGTATCGCTGAATGGAACCGTTCACGACCCACGCGGGCATCGTCGCAGTCCTCGATCGCGCGAATGTCGATACGGACCAGATCATCCCCAAGCAATTTCTCAAACGAATCGAACGGACGGGCTTTGGCCAGTTCCTGTTTTTTGACTGGCGTTTCATGCCCGACGGTTCGCCCAATCCCACCTTCGAGCTCAACCAGCCTGAAGCGGCGGGAGCCACGATCCTCCTCGCCCGCCGGAATTTTGGCTGTGGTTCGAGTCGAGAGCACGCACCGTGGGCTTTGGTCGACTATGGTTTTCGCGCCGTGATCGCCCCGAGCTTTGCCGACATCTTCTTCAACAACTGCTTCCAGAACGGCATGGTGCCGGTGCGGCTTTCGGA
>CAYZHH010000012.1:9026-18448 GCA_964478275.1 uncultured Candidatus Kuenenia sp. | reverse complement strand
TTCGGAGGAGGACGTTGGCGAAATCTTCCGGCGAGCGGCGGCGGCTGGTGCCCTCGGCAAGCCGTATCGGCTCGAGGTCGATCTCGAGGCATGCGTGGTACGAGACGATGCGGGCTTCGAGCGCTCGTTCGAAGTGGAACCATTCCGGCGACGATGCCTCCTCGAGGGTCTCGATGACATCGGCCTCTCGCTCGCCCACACCGACGCCATCGCCGCGTGGGAAGCAGCCCATGGCCTGCCGACGGTGGCGGGGTGACGCAATTCGTGCGTCGACGAGTCGTCACGGGGTTGATCGCGGGGGCCTGCGCAGCGATCGGCACCACGTGTCTGGCGGTTGGGCCTGATCGCACGCCCCCCAGCTCTGGCCCCGCAGCGCCGAGAGGTCTTGCGGTGACGGCCAACGGCCAGACGGTTGTGTGCATCGACGGTGCAAGGAAGGCCGTCATGGCCATGGATCCGACACGTGCAGACTCATGGCGGGATGTTGTCGGTCCGGCGGGATCCGGAGATCCAGAGCCGGTCGCGGTGGCATGTCTGGCCGGGGATGTCGTGGCTACTGTGTGTCGAGCGGGCGACACCTGGTCATTGCGAACTTTTCGGACGGCACCGGCGACGGTCGCAGTCCCGTCCAAGCCGCTCCAGGAGATTGATCTCGGTTCCGCCCAGGGAACGGGCGACGATGTCTCCGTCGCAGTGAATCACGCGCGGGGATGGCTCGTCGTGGCCGGACTTCCCCGACCGCTGCCGCCAATCCTGCGAGCCGTCGTCGCGGGCGTGCGCCTGGGCCCCCTCTCGGATCGATCATGCCCCGAGATTCCCGACGGGTGTCGGCCTGTCGCCGTCGCAGACAATCACGCTGGCGATCTCGTCCTCGTCCTGAGGCGTGCGGATCGCGACGACGCAATCGCGTTCTACGATGCTGGAGGCCGCGAACTGCTCCGGCTTCCGACTGGCATGCGGCGTGTCACTGGTATCGGCTTCGGACGGGGCGACGGGATGCTCTGGGCAGTGGGTACCGACACAGATGAGCATGCCGGCCTCTGGCGCCTGGACGCGATACTCCGTCATGGTCGCCAGGCTATCCAGCCGGTGCTGGTCGATGC
Source organism: uncultured Candidatus Kuenenia sp. (assembly GCA_964478275.1). GTDB lineage: Bacteria > Planctomycetota > Planctomycetia > Pirellulales > UBA1268 > QWPN01. The sequence goes on along the minus strand of CAYZHH010000012.1, from coordinate 17,345 downwards.
GATCACGGCTCCAGTAGCTTTGATTTCGGCATCAGAGCGAGCCATTGTGGTCGTTCATGGCAAGCCGCCCCGCACCGTGTCGCGGGTTGATCCCTCCTTGCTCGAGCCTGTTGGACCCCGGAGTGCCGTGCCATGAGTCTTTCCCGCCGCGAGAAGATCGAGACCCTGCTCCGGGATGACCCGAGCGACGTCTTTCTCCGGTACAGCCTGGCGCTCGAGCTCGAGGGGGCTGGCGACTGGGAGCCCGCGTTGGAATTGCTCGAGGCCCTTGGCCGTGAGACGCCTCCCTATGTCCCCGCCCTGCAGATGGCGGGGCAGTTTCTGGCGGCCCGAGGGCTCATTGAGGATGCTCGGCGGGCCCTTCGCGAAGGCATCGAAGCGGCCCGCGGTCAGGGAAACCAGCATGCCGCCGGCGAGATGGCGGAACTGCTCATGAGCCTGGGGAGCGGCTGAGCCACGGGCACGGGCCGCCGGAGCGTCACCCGAGTGACGGCGCCGGCTCGGAGGCCTCGACGCCGCGGGTGATCGTGAACCCCATGTCTTCGATCATTCGGTAGTCGGCCTCAGGGAGTTGGCCCTTCGTGGTGAGGTAGTCGCCGACGAACATCGAATTGGCGGCGTAGAGGCCCAGGGGCTGAAGGCTGCCGAGATGAATCTCGCGACCGCCAGCAATTCGGATCTCAGCGGTAGGGTTCACGAGCCGCATCATGGCCAGGCCGCGGAGGCAGTCGCGGGGGGTGAGTCGGTCAGTGCCTTCGAGCGGCGTCCCGTCGATGGCGTTCAAGAAGTTCAGGGGAATCGACTCAACCTCGAGTGCATGGAGCTCGAATGCCATCTCCACAAGATCACGTGGCGACTCCCCCATACCCATGATGCCGCCACTGCACAGGGCCAGGCCCGCCTCACGGCAGGCGACGAGCGTTTCCAGGCGGTCGGCGTAGCTGTGGGTGGAGCAGACCTCGCCGTAATACCGCTCGCTCGTGTTGAGGTTGTGGTTCACTTTGTCCACGCCCGCTCCGGCAAGCCGCTTCGCTTGATCGGGCGTGAGGAGGCCGAGGCAGGCGCACACATTGAGTCCGTACTCTGCCTTGATGCGGGGGGTGATCGCGCACACAAAATCGATCTCTCGCTCGGTCGGCCCACGAGCGGAGATGACGATGCAGAACGTCTTCGACTGTTGTTCGGAGGCCAGCCGTGCAGCCTCCATGAGCTTGGGCGCCGAGAGGAGGTTGTATTTCGGAATCTCCGCGTCCGAGACCTTGGACTGGGAGCAGTAGCCACAGTCCTCGGGACAGAGGCCGCTTTTGGCGTTCATGAGAAAGAAAAGCTGCACCGTATTGCCAAAAGCCTTGTGGCGAATCCGGTAGGTAGCGGCCAGGAGATCGAGCAGTTGCTCGTCGGGCGATTCGAGGATCGCGAGGGCCTCGTCGCGGCTGATCTCCTCGCCAGCGAGGACGCGATCGGCGAGGGACTGCCAGCGGCTCGGGGATGTCGGGGCGGCAACGGTCATCGGGAGCGTCTCACGTGGGTACCGGAATGGCAGGTGTCAGGGCCCACAATGTAGGCAATAGTGCGGCATTGCGACACCGTCGCCTTCAGGCCAGGCCGAGCGGAAACGGGCTGAGGTTTTCGACGCCCACGGCTGTCACGAGGTAGTCGTTTTCGATCCGCAGGCCGGCGCGAAGCACGGGGTCGTAGAGCGCGGGCTCGACCGCTATGACCTCGCCCTCTTGGAGAACATCGTCCCACGAGGGATTGAGATGGGGAGCCTCGTGGGGAAACAAGCCAATGCCGTGTCCGAGGTGACTCGACCACGAGCCCACTGGGGAGTCGGCCAGCCACGCCGAAACCTCCTCATAGATCGTGCGGCAGCGGACGCCTGGTCGGGCGAGTCGTTCCACGATCTGAAGGGCCCCGCACACGCGCTCCCAGGCGGCGAGCTGGGCGTCGGTGGGGCGGGCGTCCACGGCGATGGCCCGCGCGGTGTCGGCGAAGTAGCCACGATAGGCCGGCCCAAGGTCGAGGATGAAGAGCTCGCCGGCTTCGCACAGGCGGTCACGCGGAGGGCCGCCTCGTACACCGCAGGCGTAGTCGTTGCCCGTGCCGGTGAGCATCTCGCCGCAGGACAAGACGGCCGCGGCCTGGAGCGCCGAGAACACATCAAGCTCGTTCACACCGGGCGCGACCATTCCGCGGGCGGCCTCGTACATCGTGCCGCAGGCGGCAATGGCCCGTTTGAGCACAGCCACTTCGTCGTGATCTTTGCGGCGGCGCATGGCAAAGAGTGCTGGTTCGATATCCACGAGCGCTGCGTCGCCAAGTCGCGCGGTAACATGTGGCGGACACGCGGAGAACTCGACACCGATGCGGCGGAAGCCACGGCCGGCTGACCAGTCGCCGAGAGCAGTCGAGACAGTCTCCCGCTGGTCGTTCCGAAGCGTTGACCGCCACTTGGCCTCGTACGTGCGGACGTCACAGGCGGCCGCGTCCACGGCCGGCTTGTCGGGGCAGACGAGGAGGCAGGTGCCGTCGGCCGTGAGGGCGGCAAGCGGTGCGAAGCGGTGGTCCCAGCGGTGGCCCGTGAGGTATTCGATGTGCTCCGGGAGCACTACCACAATGAGGTCGAGCCGTTCCGCGCGCATCGCTTCGAGCAGCCGGGTCTGGCGGCCTCGGCAGGCGACGGGATCGAGAAGGGGGAAGGCGCCATTCATCGCAAGGCCCTCAGGCTGGAGCCCGCGAGTGTACCGGCAGGGCCCTCACCTGACGCGGTCAGCCGGCGCTGGGCGCGAAAAAGACGGCTCGGGAACTGACCGACTTCTCGCGGCGGCGGCGGGGCCTTGGCGGCGCGATCATCCGGGACGAGAGCAGATCGGCGAGGATGGCGTCGTCAAGCACCGGATCCGCTAGTTCCATACCTGGCTCGAACGAGCCCTTGAGATCGAGTACCTCGGGGATCGGCCAGACCTCAGTGGCTCGGACTACGCACTCCACGTTCCCTACCTTCATGCTGTAGCGGGCAGGAACGAATGAATCGGCTTGGCTGGTGACCGTGGTCATGGCGTGGCTCCCTGGCGATAGGACGACGAGGCTTGTCGCCGTCGTTCCCTGAGAGAAGCACACGGCGTGCCAAACCCATCGGAGAGAGAATCGTTGGCGGACTGCTTGCCCGATCCGCAAGGCTTCTCCAGATTGATAGTCGGGGAGAGTGTTCTGGGCGGATAGAGAGGCTGGTGAAACGAGGCCGGGCAGGGCCGCATTGAAAAAGTTTCAGACGCCCTTCCCCGACGTACCACCGTCTTCGGTGGGCTTGCTCCCTCGTCGGCCGGCCCCGGTGCTGGCCCTCGTGCCCTTGCGGGCGGCCCTCGCCTGGCCACGAATGTTGTCGCGGATGCGTGCCGCCAGCTCGTAGTCTTCGGCCCGCACCGCCTCGGCCAACTGTTCGTCCAGGGTCCGCCCAACCTCGTACCGCTCCCGGACACTTTCCCGCATCTGCTCGAGCCGTCGCACAAGCTCGTCCTCGGCGTACTGGTCAGCAGCGTCATAACGAGCGAACAGGTCGCGAAACCTTGCCAGGCCGTTGTTGATTTCGCTGATCGCCATCTCCGGTCCCGTTTCTTCGAGAGCCGCCAGGGCACTGGCCTGCACACGGTGGAAGAGGACGAAGGGCCGGTACTGCTCATGCGAAAGCGTCCACTCTTCATCTGGCGAGTGCCGGTGGACGAAGTCCATGAAGGCGAGGCTATGGTCCGCGTCCTGGGCTGCCCGGCGGTACTCCCGAAGCGCCAGCCAGCAGAGGCGGCGCTGGTAGTACTGCACAAACTCGCGGTCAGATTCCGCGCACTGTTCCTGATTGAGCCGGAAGCTGTCGCCCGTGCGGACCGCTTCGCCAACCAGATAGTCGTAGTAGGTTTCCGCGCCGCCGGGCCGCTGACCATCTGGGCGAAGGTCGGTTTCCATCTGCACGACGCCCATGTCGATCCGCATCTGAAGCACCTCACGGCCGCTGCGGGCCTTGATGAGCCTGGCAGTGACCTCGCCGGGGCGGAACACCCAGGACTTCAAGAGCGTGTCGATATCGCGCGGGCTCGGCATGGGGGGATCCTTCGTCGGTTGGACCACGGGCTTCAGGGCCCGATCAACCGATTATATCAGCGGCCGATGCCCCCTTCGGTCACTCGTCGAAAACGCGGCGCAGACGCTTCGTGGAGGCCCGCCGTTTCTTCGATTCGAGCCGTGACGCTCGGGCGCCGCGGGGAACACGGGTGGCTCGGCGAGGCACGGGCGGCACCATTGCCTTCTCGATAAGGAGCGAGAGTTTTTCAAGGCAGTCGGCGACGTTGCGGCCCTGCTCGCGGTGACGCTGGCTCATAATCACGAGTGCACCGTCGGTCGTGAGCCGTGCCCGTACGCTGGCCAGGAGCCGGCGGCGGACGTCGTCTGGGACATGTGGGCAGCCGATGGCATCGAACCGCAGGATGGCCTTGCTGCTCGTGCGATTGACATGCTGGCCACCGGGCCCGGCAGACCGCGCAAACTGCCACTCGAGGTCCGACGTGGGAATCACGATCCGACGGTCCTTCGCGACGACGATGAGTTGACGGGCCCGAGGCATGGCTGATTTTCCTGCTCCAGTATGCCAAGGAGTCGTGGATGAAGGGAAACTCGTGGTGTCACATGGTCAGTGATATCGAGCGATGGCGCGGCGGATTTGTCAAGGGCGGCTCAGGCGACGTGCTGTCATGCCTGACCGCATTCATGACAACGCTGATACGGCCGCGGCGCGACAGAGTTGTCGCTTCTCTGGACAGTCTGCGCGGGCCGGTCCCATACTCTTCGCCTTCGAGGCGGGTGATGGGGCGCCGCGGATTTCCCGGTGCCTCCCCTTAGGAGTAGATGCAAGCATGTTCGACGTTTCGATCAGTCAGATGACAACCGCGCGATGGAACTTCGCCGACGATCTCACGTGCTTCGTCAGCCACGGGTACGACGCCATCGCAGCGTGGCGGCCCAAAGTATCGGATGTCGGCGTTTCGACGGCCGCGGCCCTCATGGCCTCGGCAGGGGTGCGGGTCTCGAGCGTGCACTGGGCGGGTGGCTTCACCGGGGGGGATGGTCGCTCCTTCGACGAGTGCCTCGACGATGCCTACGATGCGATCGACATGGCCGATGGGCTCGCGGCCGGGGTGGTCGTCCTGCATAGCGGCTGTCGCGGCGGTCATACCCGTTCCCATGCCGCCAGGCTCCTGGTTCAGGCCCTCGAGGCACTCGTACCACGGGCAGCACGGGCCGGCGTGGTGCTGGCGATCAAGCCGATGCACGCCGCGGCAGGCTGCAGTTTTCTCAACCGCCTGGCCGAGGCTGTCGAGCTCGTGGAGCGTTTCGACGACGCGGTCGTACGGCTGGGGTTTGATCTCTGGCACTGGGCAGACGACCCCCACGTGGGCCCGCTGCTGCCGCGTGTGGCAGAGATCACGGCCATCGCCCAGGTGGCAGATCGAGTCGGCCCTCCAACGGCCGGGGGCGACCGCCTCCCGCCAGGGCAGGGATCCCTTCCGCTCGAGCAGGTGCTGGGCGATCTCGTTGCGGCTGGGTTTCGGGGTGACGTCGAGTTTGACCCTGTCGGCGAGGCTGTCGAAGCGATGGGGTACGACAACGTGTTGGCCGAAACTCGAGGCCTAGCAGCGACCTGGTCATCCAGGCTTGCCGCCGAATTCTCACAGCCCGTCGAACTCCCGCGGCCCCCCGCGCGGCTGGGTCACTTCCTCACAGCCGGCTCGTCCCGCCGCGGAGCTGGCTCGTCTCGCAGCGAAGGCGGTCCCTTCAGCTCCCAGGCTTCGAGCCACACCGTCTCTCCCGGCTGAAGCCCGAAGTCCTCGCGCAGCTTCTGGTCGAAGTCTGCCATGTGGGCAGCGCCATAAAAGATAGCGATCTTCCGGTCGCCCTTGGCGATCTGCTGCCGGAGGACATCGAGTGCTGCGGCATTGCGATCCGTGATCAGGGTCGAGCCCTCTTTGCCTCCAAAGGCACCTGTGATCGCGTCCATATCAGTGAACTGCTCGGCCATGAGCCGCCGGAGCCGAAGTTGGCGATCAGCCTGCGACCCGAAGAGCATGCCAAATACGTCGCTGACTCCGATCTCGCCCGCTGCCCCCGTATCGCCCCGCTCGGCCCGGGCCATGCTCTCGCGCATGAGCTTGGTGAACATGGTCCACCAGCTCTCCCCTCGCTTGCGCATGGCGGCCTCGAACTCCTTCGGGGAGAGATCGGCATGCACAAAGTTTTCCGCGGTGTAGTCGATGGCCTCGAGTTGAAACTCGAGGCCGAGCATCTTCGTGAGCCCTTGCTGGGCAGCCCCCAGGGCGCCGGCGGGGGCCTGCCCCGGCCTTGGCACTCGGGCGGTCGGCGGGGCAACGAGCTCATACAGCACGGCGTCATACTCTTCGAAACGCCTGTCGAGGGTCTCGTAGTAGTCCCCGCTCCCAAGATGGACGGCTGCCACGAGATCGACTGTGATGGGCTTTCGACCGGCCCGGGCTGCGGCCTCTGGGGTCTCGCGGTACTCGACAATGGAGGTGTCGAGCGAGACAAGGTTGTCAGAATCGTCCTTTGTGAGCCGGAGGAACTCGGTCTCGGCTTCTCCTTTATGGTCCTCAGCCGCGGGCTGACGCGGCTCGTCAGCGGCCGTGACGGTGAAAGCCGCGATGGTGGCAAGCAGGGCAAGCAGGGGAGACAGGCTGAACAGGCGGAGCATGAAATGGCCTCCATGAAGAAGGGGCCGGCGCGGCCCTCTCAAGCAAGATACCCGAGATGGCCCCGCGGACTCCATGGGAGCGGCCGTGTAATCGGAGAAATCCGCAGGGTCTGCCAAGTTTCGTCAACCCGATCGATCGGTATGGCCGATACATGAGGAGCAATCCGCACAGGCGGAAAGGTTGGCTCCTGCACCACAGGACGAATAGCGATGGCTACTACACCAGGTTCAAGGCGGTTTCTTGCGGCGATCCTCGCGGCGACGTTCGCGGCTGCCGTTCCTGCGAAGGGGAACGACTGGATGCCACTCCTACCCGACCAAGACTTCTACGACTTCCAGCTCTTCGCGCCGCCGGATCTCAACAGCTATTCCATGTACAAGGAGGCGAGCGAAGGGCTCTTCTTCAACTACGACAGGCTGTACCTGGGCATCACGGTGCCGAACGTCGTGCCCGTTGGCAACACCGACTTCTTCCCGGTCGAACCGCTCAATCCCAACGTGGCTCAGCAGCTCAATTCAGCCAACGGGGGCTTTGCGGGCATCGTCATCTATGGCACGGATCAGTTCAATTTGAGCTTGGATACCAGCTGGATACGGACGAAGATGTCGTGGGGCAATCGCTACGAGGGCGGCTGGATCTACGAGGACCGCGGCATGCTCTTCTCCTACTGGGATTCGGGGCCGCAGGGCCAGGAGTTCACGACCGTCAATGAGTACGCGCTCAATACACCGGAGCAGACGTTCACCCAAGATTCAGCGACATCGGCAGCGACTGTCGGCGGCGTGGCCGTGCCCATCATCACCACGACCATCACGAGCACGAGCCCACCCCCGGACCACGCCATCGCCCAGGAATTCAGGCAGTCCAATGAGACCCGTATCGAGAGTGCTGGCGCGGCGTGGCTTATCCGACGGGAACTTGGGCGTCGCGGTTCGGGCTCAACCGTTCGCTTCGGGCTTGGTCCGCGGTTCCTTCAGCTCGCGGATCGCTATTCGATGACCTACCAGAGCTACCAGTACGGATTCGATTCGGTGGCGGGTGGGGATGTCGTGGACACCGTCACCCCGACCTCAGGTGGTGACGTTCAGACGATCAGCGGAAACTCGAGCCTCACCGGGCTCTCCGGAGGCTCGCAGCTCCAACAGGGCGACTGGGAGACCTACGCGTCGAATAACACCGCGGGCCCCGAGTTCAGCCTTCACTTCGAGTCGACGAAGGGGCGGTGGACCGTCCTCTCCGACTTCAAGTTCACGAGCGGTTTCAATTTTCAGAACATGATCTATCGAGGCTCGAACTTCCCCGCGTCGCTGTCGGCGGACTTCATTCGGAGCACGTTCACAACGGCCACCACGTTCTCGGCGGCTACCACGACGACCGCACCGGTCGTGGTGTCGGGTCAGCCGTTGTATGTCCAGGTCTTCGGGCTCGGGCAGAAGAATGCCACGAACATCGCCGAGCACCAGTTCACCTTCACGCCCATCGGCGAATGGCGGCTCGGCACCGAGTTTCGCGTGAGTCAGGCAATCATGCTCCGTGCCGGGTACACCGGCATGTGGATGGGCCAGAT
>CAYZHH010000012.1:2875-9016 GCA_964478275.1 uncultured Candidatus Kuenenia sp. | reverse complement strand
GGGCTTCGGCGAACACGGCCTATGTCACGCAGACCGATATCGTGCAGCAATCGGTGGCGAATCCCGCCTTCGACCCATCGCTGCCGGTGGGCCCGACCAATACCCAGACCATCGTTGCAGATGTTCCGGTGGACTATACGCGAATTGCACCGCCAGCAGCCGCGATTCAGGACTACGTCTTGACCAACGGCATCGACTTCGGTGTCGAGATCAAGTACTGATCCGAAGATCGGCGAATCGTCCTATCAACTGCCGAAGCCCGCGTTGATCCACTCGGCGGTCGCTCCCTTGATCTGAGCGAGCTTGCCGAGCCGAGCCACGAGGGGCTGCCAGAGCCGATCGGTCGGATCCACGGCCTCGATCGGTCGTGGGAGCAGGGAAGGCAGGCCGGCTGCGTCCACCTGGGCGAACCCGAGCAAGCCGTCCATCCAGGGCAGGGTGTGGCCCTCGAGCGGCATGCCGACAACGCCTGCCACGAGGTAGCCCCGTTTCACTTGAAGGATGGCGCCGCGGATCTCTACGAGCGATCCCACGGGGACGCTGCGGCGGCATTCGAGCGAGAGTACGCGGCGCAGCATGAGGTTGCCATCGGGGCCTGCCGCCCGGCAGGCCGTGGCATAGCCGCTCTCGAGCGCATAGCGCAGCAGGCTGCCGGCGTACAGCGTGCCGTGATGGTTGGCATCGGCCGGCAGCACGAGCCGATGGGCGGTAGTTTCCGTAGCAGCCATGGGCCGCGTTATACGGGTGAACAACGAAAGGGGGAAGCGGGGAGGCCCGTGGCCACCACCCATTCGACTATGAACGCTTACCACACCGCCACGCGCACGAAAACGGGAGCCAGGATGTGCGACCGCCGGGGCCATGGATGGCAATCGTGTTCGGCACGGCGAATGCAGGATGGCGGCCGCAACCCGCATAGGTTCGCCGGCGGTGACATGCTCGCCGCCGGCGGACTTTGCGAGTTTGCTCTCGTGGGTGATGGTGCGCTGCTTGGCCGCGCAAAGCTCCTTGACGGCTGCGCGTGCCCCCGACCGGCTCCTCAGCATCAGGGGCTTTGGTGGCAAGCCTGTGAAGATAGGCAGAGGTGCGCGCTGGTTACTGCGCCGGTATCGTGCCCTTCATGGCCGAGCAGAGGAAGCGAGAGATCACTGCGAGATCTCGAGCAGGCCAGCCAAGCGTTTTCGAGACGTCGGACAGCGAATCACCGCCGTCGAACCAATGCGGTCGGATTCAGCAGCCAATGCAACAGGCGTGCCGAACACGATTGCCATGGATGGCCCGCCGGTCGTAAAGAAACCCTTAGCCCGTCCTTCGGCCATAAGCCGGGTCGATCTTGGCGAGCTCCTCCTGGACCGCGGCGATCGTGCGGCGGATCTGATCATGCGAGTGCCGCGACGTGATGAAGAAGCGGAGACGCGAGGCCTTCTCCTCCACGGCCGGGTACAGGATGGGCTGCACGTTGATCCCGCGAGTAAAGAGGGCTCTGGACAGCCGAATCGCATTGGTTGAGTTGCCGAGGATCACCGGCACGATCGCGGTGTCGGCGGATAATCCCGTGTCGAGGCCCGCCTCCTTGGCAAGCTGCAAGAAGAGCCGGGCGTTGTCTCGTAGTTTCGCGACCCGCTCGGGCTCCCGTCGCAGCAGCTCGATGGCCCCCAGTGCCGCGCCGGCGGCCGCCGGGGGCAGGCCAACCGAATGGACAAAGCCCGGCGCTGTGTACTTGAGCCAGCGAACGAGCGTGGCCGACCCCGCGATGTAACCGCCGCAACTTCCAAACGCCTCCGAGAGCGTTCCCATCCAGAGATCGACATCCTTCGCAGCAACGCCGAAATGTTCGCCGATACCTCGGCCTTGCGGCCCCATGACACCGATCGAGTGGGTCTCGTCCACCATCAGGAGGGCCTTGTTTCGTTTCGCCAGGCCCACAAACTGCGGCAGGTCGGCATAGTCGCCGTCCATGCTGGAAATGCCCTCAATGACGACGAGCACACGGCGGTACTGGGTTCGCACCTGGGCGAGGATGGCCTCGGCCGCGGCCCCGTCGTTGTGCGGGAACGGTCGGCGACGGGCCCCCGAAAGGATCGCCCCCTGGAGGAGGCTATTGTGGGCAAGGGCGTCGTGGAGCACGAGGTCGCCCGGGCCGACCACGTGGCCGATCACGGTTTCGTTCGTGGCGTGACCACCCACGAATGTGATGGCATCCTCAGCGCCGACGAGGTCGGCGATCGCCCGCTCGAGCTCGCCATGGATCGTCTTCTCACCCGAGACAAGACGGCTTGCGGAAACACTCGTGCCGAAGCGATCAATCGCATTCTTGGCTGCTGCCGTGACCGCCGGGTCGCCCGACATGCCCAGGTAGTTGGACGACGCCCAACTGATGAGCTCCCGTCCACCGATCATCGTGCGGTCGTTTGTGAGGCCCTCGTGCACGCTGAAATAGGGGTTCTCGAGGCCCGCATTGCGGACCATCACAAAATTCTGCTCGAGTGCCCGAACCTCGGAAAACTCTTCGATTCGCCATGCATCCGCAGGGATCTCACCAGAAGTCCGTGAGCCCTGCAGCTTCTCGCGGTTCTCGGCCGGCATGTGGTCGATGATCGCCTCGGTGACCTCGCGGCAGGTCTCGATGAGCGGCAGCACCTGCTCAGGAAAACGAGCGCCGAAGGCTTCCTCGAGGCTCGCGACGATCTCCATGCGCTCGAGGGAATCAAGGCCGAGCTCGACGATGTTGGTATCGAGCGTCAGATTGCCCGCCCGCTCCTTCGCGATGCGGCGGACGTGCTCGAAAACCGTCTGCACGATCTCCTTGGGCAGGTCGCGGTCGGGACGGTGGGCATGTCCCGCCTCACCGAGTGGTCGCTGGCGTGCGAGCCTCGGCAGCGCGGGAGACGGTACCACCGGCTCCGGGAGCGCCGATGCGAGCCACGCCACATGCTGTTCGACCACATTGAGCGTGCCGTCGAGGAACTGCCGGCGACAGGCATGCCGCTGAATCTTGCCGCTGGAGGTCTTTGGGATGCTGTTGGGGCGGACGAACACGATCGCCTCAACGGCCACCTCTTGCTCGCGGGCCAGCCGGCTCCGAATGGCTTCGGTCGCGGCGAGAATCTCAGCTCGGTCGTGACGGCCACGCTCGAGCTCTGCCACGATCACCACCCGCTCGCGGCCATCGTGATCCACGGCAAATGCCGCGAGCGATCCGGCCCTCACGAGGGGCGTTGCTTCCTCAACAGAAAATTCGAGATCCTGCGGGTAGTGGTTACGGCCGCGGATGATGATGAGGTCTTTGAGCCGGCCGGTGACGTAGAGCTCACCGTTGTCGAAGAAGCCCAGGTCGCCCGTCCGCATGTACGGGCCAGGGTTGGGCCGCCAGCGGGCCACCACCTGCGCCGGCGCTGTCGGGTCGGGCTCCGCGAGCATGGCGCCGAAGGTCGCCTGCGTTTCCTCAGGGCGGTTCCAGTAGCCCTGAGCGACGCTCGGCCCGCTCACCCAAATCTCGCCAACCCTGCCCGGTGGGAGCGGCTCGTGCGTGTGAGGATCAACGATGAGCACGTCCTGTCCGTCGAGCTCGCGGCCGCTGCCGACGAGCCGACGTGTGCCAGAGGCATCGTCACGCACGGTGGCCACCGTGCCGGTCTCGATCGACACCGCGTCGAAGGACCGGATGACCGGCGGCTCGAACTTCATCCCACCCGTCACCATGAGCGTGCTCTCGGCGAGCCCGTAGCACGGATAGAAGGCCTCGCGACGGAAACCGCTCACGGCAAAGGCTTCGCAGAAGGCGTCGATCGTCTCGGCCCGCACTGGTTCTGCGCCGTTGAAGGCCAGTGACCAGCTCGAAAGATCGAGGGATGCCCGCTGTTCGGGCGTCGTTTTTCGGACGCACAATTCATACGCAAAGTTGGGGCCGCCGCTGATCGTGGCGCGGTAATGCGAGATGGCCTGGAGCCATCGCAGCGGCTTCTGGAGGAAAGCCACCGGCGACATGAGCACGTTGAACTTGGCACCGTAGAGCGGCACGAGAATTCCGCCGATGAGCCCCATGTCGTGGAAGCTCGGCAGCCAGAAAACCGCCGACTGACTGCGGGTGATCTCGAAAGCCTGCATGATCCGCAGGGAGTTGTGGAGCAGGTTCTCGTGCGAAAGCATCACGCCCTTGGGCGTGCCCGTTGAGCCGCTCGTGTATTGAAGGAACGCGAGGGTGTCGCCGTCGATATCCGGGCGGTCCCAGCGATCGGCCCAGGACGGAGCGAGCTCGGCGTCCACTTGCCAGGTGATGTGCTCGAGGCTCGGGGCCGTGGTCCCGAGGTGTTCCAGACGATCGACGACATCGCGGGTCGTCAGAGCCACCGCCGCATCGGCATCGGCGGCGATTGCCTCGATCCGTTCCACGGAACGGTTCTTGCGAGGCGGGTAGGCGGGTACCGCGATGGCGCCTCCGTAGAGACAGCCCATGAAGGCCGCAATGAAGTCGAGGCCCGACGGATAGAGCAGGAGAGCCCGCTTGCCCGTCATTCCGCGGTCCAGCAGCCACGCCCCGAGCGCTCGCGCCCTGCGGTCGAGCTCGGCGTAGGTGATGTTCAGTTCCTCGTACTCACCGTCGACGAGGAACGTGAACGCCCGGTCGTGCGGGCGGTATGCAGCCCGTTGCCGGAGGAGGTCAACGATCGTGGGGGCGAACGAGGCTTCTGTAGTGGGATTGGGGATCACGCTCGCACTGCCTCCGCCCTCGCTGCCGTTCCGCTGTGCCGCGGGGCGGGGCCCGTCCGGTGATTCGGCAGAGAACCCCCCAGGGGGCCACAGTTTACCCCTCCGGCCTGGACAACCGAAAGTTTCGGAACGACCGTTCCTTCCGGTTATTCAAGCAGTTTCGTTGCTGGCGGCAGCCTGGAATGCCTGTTCGAGGGCGACGAAGCGGTCGGGCGGAATATCCCCAGCCCTGGCATCGGGGCCAAGGTCCAACGCGGCAAATGCCGAAGCGACCCGTTCCTTGGCCCCCGCGCTCCCCTTGCCTCCAGCCATCCGCACGAGCACGCCACGAAGCAGCTTCCGGCGATGACAAAAAACGTCTCGGACAAAGCCGTGGAAGCGGGCGAGGTCAGCAATGGCGTGTCGGCGGGCAGGCTCCAAGTCGAGGCGGATGATCGCCGATTCGACCTTTGGCCGTGGCCAAAACACAGTCGGCGGAAGGATTCGAACAATCTCCCCGCGGCATTGAGCCCCGACCCAGACCGAGAGGGCGTTGTATCCCGCTGTTCCGGCCGGCGCGACCATCCGCTCGGCCATTTCTCGCTGGACCGTTACGACCGCTGTATCGAACGGTCGGGGGAGCGCGAGCAGGTTTGAGATCACCGGCGTAGCGACGCAATAAGGAAGGTTCGCGACGAGGAGGAGGCGGCCACTTGGCGAGGCGCGTCGGGCCTCCTCGATGGCGTCAAGCACCGCCGGGGCAAACCGATGCTTGGAGGCGAGCACGTCGCCTTCAACAAGCGTCACGTTGTCGCGATCAACGATCCGCTCGCGAGCGAGCTGAGCGAGACGAGGATCGATCTCTGCGGTCACAACTCGCGCGGCCGCCGCGGACAGTCGCTCCGTGAGTGCCCCCGTTCCTGTGCCCACTTCGAGGACGACATCTCCCGGTTCGATCGCTACCGAACGTTCGAGCACATCGAGCAGATTCAGGTCAACCAGGAAGTTTTGGCCGCGGCGGGCATTGACCGTGAAGCCCACCTCGGCGAAGAGCTTCTTGAGATAGGCCGTGGTCTGCCGTGGCTGGGATGCTTCGGGAGCGGATTGATCGGGCATGGGGGTATCGCGGCGCGTCATGGGGTTCCAGGTTCTCGTGTGGTCAGCCACCGCGCCACGTACTTGAAGACGAGATCGGTCTCGAGATTCACGCTGTCACCCTCCGTGAGCGAGTCAAGTGTGGTGGCGGCAAGCGTGTGAGGGATGAGCGCCACGCTGAATGTAGCGTCGTCGACGTCAACCACCGTCAGGCTCACCCCATCGATGGCGACGGATCCCTTGGAGGCCATCTGGGCGATGAGGGAGGCGGGTGCCGAGAAATGGCAGGTCGTCCAGTCGCCTTCGTCACGGCGGGATTCGAGCCGACCAACGCCATCGACATGACCGGTAACGAGG
>CAYZHH010000012.1:0-2865 GCA_964478275.1 uncultured Candidatus Kuenenia sp. | reverse complement strand
GAGGTGGCCACCGAGGCGGTCGGCGAGTTGCAGCGAGCGCTCGAGGTTGACATGGCCCGCAGTGGCCAGCCGCCCGAGCGTGGTGCGGGCAAGTGTCTCGGGGCCAAGCTGAAACTCAAGCTGTCCGCCATCGATTCGCACGATCGACAGGCAGCAGCCGCTTACGCAGACACTGTCACCGAGTCGCGCGTCATGCGCCATGCCGCCGCCCTCGACGATCAGCCGCACCCCTGGTGGCTCCGCCACGACGGCGGCAACCGTTCCGAGTGTTTCGACGAGGCCGGTAAACATGGGCAATGGGTCCGGGAAGCAGCAACCGAGACGGCTGTCGCCGAATTCAGCTGTAAACAGAAATGCAGAATAACCTCTCTTTCTGCCGCGTGGACGCTCGGGCTGGAAACCACTTGCATACCACCCCCACGCCGTCACAATCAGCGGCACCGGAGGCCACGGCTTCGGGTTTTCTCTTCGGGTTTTCTCTAGGCTTCGGGTTTTCTCTTCGGGTTTTCTCTAGGCTTCGGGTTTTCTCTAGTTGCTCTCGCCCTTCCGGAGGTTCCATGTCCACGATCGTCGACATCCACGCCCGTCAGATCCTCGATAGCCGTGGCAATCCCACGGTCGAAGTTGACGTGACGCTCGCCGACGGTGCCTTCGGCCGCGCGGCAGTGCCATCGGGCGCCAGCACGGGCGCCCACGAGGCGTGGGAGAAGCGGGACGGCGACAAGGGCGTCTATCTCGGCAAGGGCGTGATGGCAGCGGTCGAGAACGTCAACACCCGGATCGCCGAGGAGCTCGAGGGCTGCGACGCGCTGGATCAGACGACGATCGACGAGTTGATGCTCGAGCTCGACGGCACGCCCAACAAGAAGGAGCTCGGGGCCAACGCGATTCTGGGCGTGTCCCTCGCCGTGGCCCACGCCGCCGCTGAGCACTGTGGGCTGCCGCTGTACCGCTATCTCGGTGGCGCCACCGCCCGCCTCCTGCCGGCGCCGATGATGAACATCATCAATGGCGGTGCCCACGCCGACAATCCGCTCGACGTGCAGGAATTCATGATTATGCCGCTGGGTTTTGACACGTTCGACACGGCGCTCCGGGCTGGCGTGGAGACGTTCCACGCGCTGAAGAAGGTGCTCAAAGACAAGGGGCTTGCCACGAGCGTCGGCGACGAGGGAGGCTTCGCACCGCATATCGCCACTTCGGCAGAGGCGCTCGAGGTGATTCTCGCGGCGATCGGCAACGCTGGGTACAAGGCCGGCGAAGAGATCGCCATCGCGCTCGACGTCGCGGCCACCGAGTTGTACGACGCCAAGAGCAATACCTACTCCATGGAAGGCAAAAAGCTCGACCCGGCCGGGATGGTGGCCTTTTGGGCCGATCTCGCGGGCAAGTACCCGATCGTGTCGATCGAGGACGGCTGCTCCGAGGACGATTGGGCTGGATGGAAGCTCATGACTGAGCGGCTCGGTGACCGTGTTCAGCTCGTGGGCGACGATCTCTTCGTGACCAATTCCGAACGGCTCTCCCGTGGGATCGCCGAGGGCGTGGCCAATTCCATCCTCGTGAAAGTCAATCAGATCGGTACGCTCACCGAGACGATCGCGGCGGTGCAACTGGCCCACCGTTCGGGCTACACCTCGATCGCCAGCCATCGCAGCGGTGAGTCGGAGGATGCCACGATCGCCGATCTCGCCGTGGGCCTCTCAACCGGGCAGATCAAGACCGGCAGCGCCTCGCGAAGCGATCGCGTCGCAAAGTACAACCAGCTCCTCCGGATCCAGGAGTCGCTTGGTGATGGCGCCCTCTTCGCGGGCGGCGATGTCCAGGCCCGTTGGCCCGGCGTGGCGTGATGCCGCTCGGTCAGGCGTCACGAGGGAAATGGTCGCGGACGACGTCGAGGAACTCCTCACGCGCCACAACTCGCGAGACGCGGCCACGGAAATCACGAGCCCCCGGGATCCCCTGGGCGTAGGCGCAGGCAAACTTCCGCATGAGGAGCGTGCCTCGGTCGACGCCGAACCGCATACAGACGAGGTCGTAATGATGGAGCACGATCTCGCGCTGCTCGGCGAGCGTTGGATCGGGCGGCGGGGTCTCGCCACGGAGGAGGGCCGCTACCTGCGCGAAGATCCACGGTTTCGCGAGCGCCTCGCGGGCGATCATGATGCCATCCACGCCGCTTTCGCGCAGGCGACGGACGGCGGTCTCGGCTGAGTCGATGTCGCCATTGCCAACGATCGGGAGCCGCGACACGCTTCGCTTGACCTCGGCAATGGCATCCCAGTTGGCCTCACCCGTGAAGAACTGATCGGCGACGCGGCCGTGGACCGTGAGGCACGCGGCGCCTGCCTCTTCGATCCGCTGGGCTACCTCGATAGCGGTCTGGCAACTCTCGGAGCAGCCGAGACGAATCTTCGCGCTGACGGGAACATCACCGCAGGCCTCCACAACTCGCCTTACGATCGTGCCCACCCGCTCGGGATCGCGAAGGAGCCAGGAGCCACTGTGCGCCTTCTCGGTGACCTGCCGAACGGGGCAGCCAAAGTTCAGATCGACGACGCTCACACGAAAGTCATGGGCCAGACGCCGGCCGACGGCCGCAAGGTTGTCGGGGTCGTTGTCCCACATCTGCACGGGCAGCGGCCGCGGTTCGTCGCGGATGCCCCACAAGCGATCGGGATGTTCGCCCTTCGCCGTCTCGAGCCAGAGGGCACTCCGCGCCGCGATCATCTCCGTGGCAAGCAGACCCGCGCCGCCAAACTCACGAACGACCTGCCGGTAGGCGTAGTTGGTGTAGCCTGCCATCGGTGCCTGGAGCACCGGAGGATCGACGACGACCGGGCCGATCTGGAGAGGGGCAACGGC
>CAYZHH010000011.1:13462-23701 GCA_964478275.1 uncultured Candidatus Kuenenia sp. | reverse complement strand
AAATTGCCGGCTGGTGGCAGATGGTGACCACGGACGCTTCTCGCGTTCTCGTGGGGGCCACACCGGGGCCCTTATGAGTACGAACGAGCGCGGGGGCCGCGACCGGCAAACACTCCATAACCCGCGCGAACTTCGCGGGGCGCGGCCCATGCATTCCGCTCAGGCGGGAACTACAGACACGCTCGTCCGAAACGGTTCGCCCCCAACATTTCCCGATCGCTTTTGACCAACGGGAGAGTGTCATCCGTCCCAAAGCTTGAGCCACAAGAGCCCAGATCCAGATGCTTCATTCAAAACGACTGGCCGTCGTAATGCGGTGCAACCTTGAGCGGGTCGATCTGCTCCATGAAGTCGAGCGCCCACACGCGGAGCTCGCCATCGACCCCCAGGCTCGCGAAGTGCTTGTTGTCGTTGGCGAAGCGAATCCGCTTCACCTTCGGGTGCTCGTAGGCCTCACCACCGACCGGCTTCCGCGTCGCGACATCAAGACATTGGACTCTCTTATCGGTCGCTATAGCCACGACCTTCCCACCCAGCGAGACCGCGATTTCCTCAACCTCGCCTGTCTCGAGATCAACAGTTGCTTTGTGTTCTCTCGCCTTCCAGTCCCACAATCCAACCGTTCCCCCACGATTGAGCGTGACAAGCCGTACGCGCTCCTCTTGGAACGCAAAAACCCCGTCAGCCACGATCTCCCGCGTTGTATGCGGTTTCCCAGTCCACTTGACAGCGTGACCTTCTAGAAATGGTGCCGAGTATTTTTCATCCTTACCCCTGAACAGAAGGAGCGATCCACTATCAGAAAGAAGATCCACCCAGCGAGAGCCGCTCACGCAGCCCAATAACAAATCACTTGGGCCAGTTCTCATCAATGATCGCTTGAATTGCCGGCCGTGTCTCATCGGTCTCTCTCAATGCCGCTCTCGTTTCTTTGAGCTGACCCCGCATCTTTTCGATTGTCTCCTTATATTCGGGATTGCCGTAAACATTCCGCATCTCATTCGGATCATCCTTCACATCGTAGAACTCCCAAGCGGCTGGAGTTCTGCCAGTGTTAGATCCTTTCTGATCAGTCCCATAAAAGAAAATCAACTTGTAGCGATCACTGCGAATTCCGAAATGGGCCGGCACGGCGAGATCGTGAGCCATATGCATCCAATATCGGTAGTAGGTGACTTCACGCCAGTCGGTCGGTTTTTCAGCACCTTGCAGCGCTGCGGCAAAACTGCGCCCTTGCATGTAAGCAGGCGTTGTTTTGACACCTGCTAGACTGAGGATGGTTGGGGCGAAGTCCGTGTTATTGATCAACCAGTCATTAATTTGTCCTGATTTCATCCCTTTTGGCCATGACACCATGAACGGCATCCGCATCGACTCCTCGTACATCCAGCGCTTGTCCATCAGGTCATGCTCGCCAAGGAAGTAGCCTTGGTCACCGGTATAAATGATAATGGTGTTATCCAGTTCACCGATCTCCTTGAGGCCATCGAGCAGGCGTTTGACATTGTCATCCACCCCTTTCACGCAGCGGAGATATCGCTTCACAAACTCCTGATAGGTTGCTTTTGAGTAGCCCGGTTCTTCCAAGGCCGGGTCAATGCCCAGCTTTTCGGGAAGCTTCCATGGTGCGTGCTTTTTTCCAAGGCCGGAACCCATTCCGGCGCTTCCCAACGAGCCAGCGGGCGATTGCAATAGATTGCGAGGCTCCGGAATTTTGACATCGGCGAGATAATCATTATATCTTTTCGCATTCTCGAACATATCGTGCGGGGCCTTGAAGTGATGCATCAGGAAGAACGGCTTATCTTTGTCCCGCCCCTCCCTGAGCCACTCCAAGCTAAGGTCCGTGATCGCGTCGCTGGAATGCATCCCGTTTTTCGTTATCACATTTCCAGGCCATGGCTTGTCGCCTCGAATCTGGAAATCGGGATCAAAATATTTCCCCTGACCCGGAAGCACGCAGTAGTAGTCGAATGCCGCAGGCTCCGAGGTCAGGTGCCATTTCCCTATCATCGCCGTCTGGTAGCCCAAATGTTTCATCTCAATCGGGAGAAACTGCCTGTCCGGCGGGACGCGCCCATCGAGATCGAGCACCCCGTTTGCCTGCGAATACTGCCCCGTGATTATGCTCGCGCGGCTGGGCGTGCAGATCGAGTTGTTGCAGAAGACCCGCTCAAACCGCATTCCGCCCCTTGCCAGGGCATCAATGTTCGGTGTTGGGTTCAATCCAGCCAAACGTCCACCATAAGCCCCAATGGCCTGGGTGGTATGGTCATCTGACATGATGAAGAGGATATTCGGTCGCGCTTCCGCCTGATCTGCGGTCGCCACGCAGTTCATCACCCCGAGTGTCGCAAAGACGATCGTAAGCAATTCAAAAGGACGGTTTCTTCTCTCTGTGATGGTCATGGTAAAACTTTCATAGAGGTAAACCCATAAACCTCATTTACGTGACATCTTTGGCTCGTCAGTCCTGAACGGTGCCGCAGGCAATCCATCTTTGTTGTAAAGCATACATCCGACCGGGCGGGACACATAGGCGTAGCGAACGGCAATCGGCTGCTTGACATCCTTGCACGAAACAAGGAGTTCCGAGCCATCGATCTTGCCTTCCGCCCTGTGCCATGTGCCATCTTTTGCCGGGATGGCAAGCCACTCGAGTTTCCTGTCGGGGGTTGGCTTCGGGGGGAGAATGCCATTCTTCTCCGCAACCTTCAGCCCGTTCCCTGCGTGCTGGAACCCGATGCGGATCGTATCACCCTCGACTTTCTGACTCTCGTAAAGAGGCCCTGTCGGCACTCGTTTCGTGAATCCGTAATTGTCGCGCAGCGCCAGCCGTGCGAGCCGGATTCCTGTATCGTATTTGTGCTTCCCACGAAACGCAGCCGGAGATTGATCCCGGAGTTCGCTAGGGTCAGGTTTCCGGAGGCGATGCAGCTCCTCATCAAGGCCTGGATCGCATTTTCCCCACCTGCTTGGGTTCTTGCCGCAGACGTGTAGACAAACATGACATCGAGGTGGGGTATGCCGACGTCCGCAGGATTGATTTCTGCCATCTGGGCTTCTGCCGCTGCCGGGAATGCATTCTGTTCCAGGGGTTGCGAAGGGGCGGCGGGCGGATGTTCGCAGCCGCACCCTTGATTCCCGCTCTCCGGTTCGACCAGGTCTAGCGTGTATCGCCCATCACCCGATGGGCGAAGGTTGTAGGATTTACCGCCGTGGCTCACCGATCCGCTTATGACCCCGTTGAATTCGGCGAGAATTGCGACAGAAGCCGGCTGACCTTCCACAATCCCTGTCCAGGTTCCTTTCTCCTCCCGCCCGCCAGCCATGTCCCGGCGTTTGTATTCGACTGTCCCACCGGTCGGCAGTTCCAGGGAAATGGTATCGCCATCCAGCGCTGAGAGATCGACAGAGTAACCCCCCTGTTCAGCGGTTGCATGGAGCAATGGGGGGATTTCGGCGCCATGCAGGGCGGCGGCTGATATGAGGGAGCAGAGACAGAGTGTCACAAATGCTTTGTGGCGGGTCGGAATGTTCATAACGGTCAGGCTAATGGTATGTTATTTTTCGCCGACTCTTGGATTGGATGCCGCATCCCCCTTCAGATGCTGGCCGACAACTTTCGAGATTTGTTCTGCCATCGAGGCGCTTCCCTTGCCGTTGAAATGGATATCGGTGGGTTTGTTAAGGAATTCATCGAGTTTCGGGTAAAGCAGTGAGTAAAGGTCATTGATGTCCACGTTGTGGCGGCTCATCACCTCCAGCGCAGCCTTTTTCCATTTCAACTCCTCCTCACCGGCATAATCATACTTCTGCTTGAACCGCTTCTCTATGTATTCGTAGTCCTCCGGGCACCAGGGAGTCGTGGTGGCCCATATGAGTTTCGCGCCCGTTTTCTCCAGCCGCAGCACGATTTTTTCCAAGCGTGCCGCATATTGCTCGATTCCACGGTCTTCCGGCTTCATCCGGAATTGCCACGTCATGTCATGCAAGCCCCAGTTGAAATGGATCACATCCCATCGCTCCGTCCCGAGAATCTTGTCGATCTGTTCAAGCCCGCCCCGTGAATCACCTGCGTTGTTGCCCCGCACGACGGTTGCTGCACCCTTGAGCCGCGATGAGACTCCGCCGAGGTATCCTCCGCTGATAGAGTCTCCGATAAGCAGAACGCGCGGTAACTTCTTTTCATCGGAAACCTCCCGATTCTCCTGTTTGGTCTCCTCGGGAACTCCGATCTTCAGCATCTTCTGGACCTCCTCGTCTTTGGTCCCAGTCTGCGCCTGAGCCAGCGAAATGAGCGGAGCGCACATGGTTATACAGAGGATTGGGACAAGACTTTTGTTGGTTTTCATATGTGGGGAAATCTCCGGTTTTAGCGGGGCGGTTTTTATGGCTTCCATGATTCGACGAGGCTTCTGGCGATGCCATCTCCCATCAGGAGGAAGAACTTGGCGCTGCCCATGTAATGAAATCCTTTGTTGCTTACCGCTCCGCTGAGCAGAGCGGCGAGTTTCGCGCGCTCCGGATCATCCTTTCCGAGGCCGGAGTTTATTGTATGCGCCGCTTGCAACTCAGCGGGGAAGTAGCGTCCCGTGTTGACGACGGATACGGTGCCCTTGAGATCGGTGTGATTGGAGGCATAGACCATTCCGCCGCTGACATTTCCGGCCAGCTCGGTGCGTTGGAAGGTGCCGACTCCCAGGGAGCCGCAGACGACCGGCATTTTCGGGGCGTCGATCTCGCTGCGGAACCATTTGATCATTTCGACGAGTTGCTCGCCGTAGGCCTCGTTGCCCATGTCGCTGTAGCCTTGGAACCACACCATGCCGGCGATCTCAGCTCCCTTGGCCGGATCATAGGCGGGGCAGTAATCTCCCGGGTTTGCAAGAACCTTGCGGATGTGTGGCAGAGCCTTTTGCCAGCACCAGCCGGGCTTGCCTTTGTTTGCGGGTGCTTCCCTGAGCTTGGGTTCCCGGCCTTGCTCAGCTGCGTCCTTGGTCTCCCGCGCGTTCCAATCCTCACGGGCGGTCTTCTCGATGGGCGTCTCGACATCGCCGAGCGATCCGGGACGCCATGAATTGGCGAGGGTGGTGTTTCCCCATGCGCATTTTACAAGGAGCACAGGGCCTCCTGTCAGCTTGTCGAGGGTGATGCCAACGGCATATTCAGGTCCGATGGCAGTGATGCTGGATCCGTATCCGATGCTCAGCGGCCCCTTGGTTTCTGTATCGATGCCCGATCCGGTGGAGCCGGCTACGGAGCCGAACGCGCTGATCCAGGTATGTTCCGCGATGGGCAGATGCAAATGCTCACGCGCCAAGGCGGCGTAGGTGGCACGATCCTTTTCCGGCTCCTTCGAATAGGCGACGTTGATGCCAGACTCGGCGACCGCCTTGTGGAAGCTGTCGAAGTCCTCCGGCTTCGTGCCGGGAAGATAGATCTCCCGGACGCGCTCGATTTGCTGCTTGTTGCGCTCGTCGCGACCGATAATCTCCTCATAGGCTTTTTCCGGTGAGAACTTGTTTTCCGGCTTGTCGAGGATCGAGGAAATCTCCTTGAAAATCCCCTCGTCCGCGACCCGCTCGTCGAGCCATGCGCCAACCACATCGCGCCCGCCCACAAGTTTAGGCTCCTTGCCCCAGCTCTCCTGCCATGGCCCGGCGTTGCCACGCACGCGCTTGCGCCACAGCGTGCGCAGGTGTCCCCTTTCTTTCCAGAGCACGCCGAGCCTGTCCTTGTCTTCCTTGGCACCGTCGAAATGCTGGATGCCGGCCCAGTAGAGATCCGTCCAGTCATAGGTTTTGGAGCGCTTGACCATCGCCTCGCGCGGCGGCTGGTATTGCGGCTGGGTGAGATACCGGGCGGTATCAACCTTTGCCATGCCGACCATGTTCGACTGGCCTAGGAGGAAAACGATCTTGAGAGGCTGGCCTGAGGGTTTCGCGGCATCCTCAGCGTGCAGCGGAGAGCCGAGAGCCAAGAGAATGGCGAGGGAACAAAGTTTCGATGGTTTCATATGATTATTCTTAAAACTTGGGTGTTGAGCGATTCATTTTTTTGGAGGTCTCTCCTTCGGCGGATCCCTTTGCGACGGCTGGGACTTCCATTTCCTGAAGCCAGATAGAAACGTGCTGTTTCCGGGTGCCCTTGTGTTCGTTCATGAATCCGATGTAGGAAATCGGTATCGATCATGTTTGCGATAGGTCTTCCACCTTCGCGCGACCAAACACCGCGCGGCCTTTCGTAGAACGGCCCCCGTCGAGATAGACGCCGAAACCCTCGCCAAGGATAGGACGGTCAACGGCACTTCGGCAACGTGTTTGTGGCGACTGATCGGCTTCTGAGCGTAGCCGATCGGGCTCGAGCGTATCTTGCGCGGCGATGACTTGGCTCTGAACCCCCCCAACACCCGCCGTATGAGCCTGGTTTTTCACGGCGACCGCAAGCCGAAGCCGAAGCCGAAGCCGAAGCCGGGACGGCGCCGGCGCGAAAGCACATGCCCGTAGCGAACGCCCGGCGACATGGCACGGGTAGTCCCGAGCCGCGGCGGGAGTCAGCCGGTGGCGGGGATCTCGTCGAGGGCGATCGCGTAGGCTGTCGCGTGGGAGCGGCAGTGCGAGATGCTCACGAGCACACACCGTATTCCGAGCGCGTCGGCCACTTCCTGCGTGCCCCCGGAGAGGAAGGCCACAGGACGACCGCTCGGCAGGTTGCGAACCTCCACGTCACGCCAACTGATGCCCCGCTTCCAGCCTGTGCCGAGCGCCTTGAGCACGGCTTCCTTCGCAGCCCAGCGGCCGGTGAAGTGCTGCGTGGCCATCCGCCGGCTGCGGCAGTATTCGATCTCGTGTGGCGTATACACCCGGCCCACAAAGAGCTCGCCGTGCCGCTCGATCATCTGGGCGATCCGGAGGCACTCGGTGATGTCGGTGCCGATACCGAGGACGTTCATCGCGCGATCCCCGCCGAGGGTTTCGGAGGCTTCCGGTCGAGGCCACAGGCAAGCCTGGCCCGAGCGAGCACGTCCCCCGCTTTCACTCGGGCCTTCGACGCGCCGGCGGCGAGGATCGCTTCGATACGATCAGGGTCGGCCGCGAGCTCGGCCCGACGGGCTCGGGCGTCTGCAAAATACTGCCCTGCGGCCTCGTGGAGCTTCTTCTTCACTTCGCCATACCCAAAGCCACCTCGACGATAGAGATCGGCCATCGCCTGCCGATCGGTGTCGGCGGCGAAGAGGGCATAGAGCTCGTAGAGATGGTCCCCCTCGGGCTCCTTGGGCTCTTCCATGGCCCGTGAATCGGTCGTCATTCGCATGATCTTTTTCTTGAGCGGCCCCGGCTCCTCAAAGACCTCGATCGTGTTCTCGTAGCTCTTGCTCATCTTCTGGCCGTCGGTGCCCGGCACCTTCGCGCCTCCTTCCACAAGCCGCGACTTCGGCAACGTAAAGACGTCGCCATAGAGATGGTTGAACGTGCCAGCGAGATCCCGGCAGACCTCGATGTGCTGCACCTGATCTTCGCCCACCGGCACCACCGTGGCATCGTAGGCGAGGATGTCGGCAGCCATGAGCACGGGGTATGTGAAGAGACCCGCGTCGGCCGGGAGCCCGCGGGTCTTTTTGTCTTTGAAGGCGTGGCACCGCTCAAGGAGACCCATCGGCGTGACGGTCATCAACAGCCACGTGAGCTCGGTCACCTCGGGCACATCGGATTGCACGAACATGACCGCCCGCTCGGGGTCGAGGCCGAGGGCCACAAGGTCGATCGCCGCATCCCGCACGAAGCCCCGAAGCGTCTCGGGATCGCGAACCGTCGTGAGGGCATGGAGGTCGGCGATGAAGTAGTAGGCCTCGTCGGCCGCCTGGTGGGCGCCCGGCTGGAGATCGATGTATTGCCGGATCGCCCCAAAATAATTTCCCCAGTGAAAGCGGCCCGTGGGCTGAATACCGGAGAGGGCTCGCGTCGGTCGAGGGAGGGATGGTTCAGGTGGCATGGGGGGCTCCCTGCGGTGACTGGGTCGCACAGCTTGCCGGCTGCGTGAGCGTGAGCGTGCCGATGACGTCGGCGAACCTTGTCACGCCCGCCTCCGCGAGGGCTGCCGGCAGCTCGTCGAGCAGTCGCCCCGACACCACGGGCTCGGCGAAGCTGGCCGTACCGATCTGCACAGCCGCGGCGCCCGCGACAAAAAACTCCATGCAGTCGTCGATCGTCATGATGCCACCCACACCGATGATCGGGATGCCGACGCCGCGGTGCACCTGATGCACGCAACGCAGCGCCACCGGCTTGATCGCCGGCCCGCTCAGGCCACCGACCACATTGCCCAAGAGGGGCCGGCGTCGCCGCCAATCGACCGCCATGCCCTGGAGCGTATTGATGAGCGTCACGGCGTCGGCACCACCTTCAGCGGCCCCGCGGGCCACCGCCACGATATCAGTCACATTCGGGGTGAGCTTCGCGATGACCGGCAGGCTCGTGGCCGCTCGCACGCCCGCAACGACAGCCCGGCACGTGGCTGGGTCGGTGCCGAGATCGACGCCGTGGCTGACATTCGGGCACGAGACGTTGAGCTCGAGCGCGGCGATGCCGGGCACGCCATCGAGCCGTCGGGCGAGCTCGACAAACTCGTCTGCATTGGCCCCCGCGATGCTCACGATCACCGGCGCCCCGCAGCCAGCCAGGAAGGGAAGTTGCTTCGTGAGGAAGGCCTCGACTCCGTCATTGTCGAGGCCGATCGAATTGAGGAGACCGGAGGCGGTCTCCACGGTGCGCCACGGCACGTTCCCGATCCGTGGCTGCGGCGTGATCGTCTTCGGGACGATGCCACCCAGCCTGGCAAGTTCGACGAAGCCCGTCATCTCGCGGCCGTAGCCAAAGGTGCCCGATGCCACGAGGATCGGATTCGGCAGGGTCAGGCGGCCCAGGCGGACGCAGAGATCGATCGGTGGCACGGACAAGCCGAGCCCGGCAGGGGAATCAGGCATGGAGCGAAATGACAATGACATTGGTGACGGCGGACCCAAGGCGAGTGTAGTGGCTTTTCCAAGGCCCCCAAGCCGCCCAGGTGCCGGTCGTATCGATCGCATCAAGTTTGCGGGATAGGCGGTCGATACCATCCTGTGGAACGGCGCTCGTGGACCGTATGCCGCAGGGGCATTCGGTTGACACTAGTGCTTGCCAGGCCTAGGCTTCGGACGTTTTCAGGCCCCTCATCACGCCTCCTTTCCCCGTCGGGAAATGGGCTGATGGATCGTGGTCGGAGCCGCCCTGCCGTGACTAAGAGAGACATCGTTCGGTCGATCGCAGAACAAACCGATCTTTCCCAGACTGACACGCACAAGCTGGTCCAGCAGA
This sequence comes from uncultured Candidatus Kuenenia sp., assembly GCA_964478275.1. GTDB lineage: Bacteria > Planctomycetota > Planctomycetia > Pirellulales > UBA1268 > QWPN01. The sequence continues at coordinate 14,345 of CAYZHH010000011.1, read as the reverse complement.
CGTTCGAGGCCCTGATCGACGCCCTGGTCCGCGACGGCCGGATTGAGCTGAGGAATTTCGGAGTGTTCCAGATCAAGCATCGTGAGGCCCGCCAGGCCCGCAACCCGCGAACTGGCGAGCCGGTCATGGTGCGGGCCAGGAGCGTAGTGACATTCAAGCCAGGTAAGGAGATGGAGGCACGGGTCAGAGAGTTTGCAAAGGCGGCCTCAAGGAAGGCTGTGAAGAAGGAAAAGACGGCCCCGGAAGCCCCCCCGCCCCCTGCCAAGTCAGGGAGCGGGGAGACAGTCGGGGAGTGACGCGAAGGCCAGGGAAGCCAGGCAAGCCCGTGCGGTTTGTCTTTGGCCGACCTCATCTCGCGGCCAACTCACGGTTTCAGTTATGTCTCACACGTCCGAGCTCCGGTTCCACCGGCGCTCACGACGTGACAGAGAACGCAGACGGATCACGATCACCGGTCAGGAGGACCAGGCGATGAGGAAGGCAGTGTGGCTGCTATGTGCGGTGACCCTCGTGGCAACGTCCACGGGCTGCCTCATCCCGATGTACTCAGGCGACCCGCTTCGGCGGGCCCAAGAGCTCATCTACACGTCGGAAGACCTTCGGTCGCTCACCGACGAGTGGGAGCGAATCTGGTTCCTTGACCAGCCCTCACACATGACCCCGTGGCGAACCCACGGCGGGATACTGTAAATAGCGGCCGCGGGCCATCCATGGCCCCGGCGGCCTGGCCGGGCCTCCGCCCAGCCGGGAGCCATCCAGGCTCCCGATTCCGGGCGCGTTGCGGCGTAGTTCGCCTGAACAGACGGGTCATTCGCGGATTCGCTTCGAGCTTTACGGCCGGCGGGCCATCCATGGCCCCGGCGGCCTGGCCGGGCCTCCGCCC
>CAYZHH010000011.1:0-13362 GCA_964478275.1 uncultured Candidatus Kuenenia sp. | reverse complement strand
TACGGCCGGCGGGCCATCCATGGCCCCGGCGGCCTGGCCGGGCCTCCGCCCGGCCGGGAGCCGGGCTTTGCACGGCGACCGCAAGCCGAAGCCGACGCCGGGCCGGCGGCGCCGGCGCATAACCAGCTGGCCGCAGCGACGCCTCACACACGGATCTGCGCAGCCTGCTCAACGATGCTTTCGAGCGGCACGAGGTTGCCCTTGTTACAGCCAGGGCAGGCCTCGGCGGCGTCTGCCCACGCCTGCGGTGAGCGAAGATTGGAATCCCAGAACGGCCACGTGCGACACTGCCTCGGTCGCTCGAGATACGTCGTGCATTTTTTTGTTGTGGGATCGAGCAAGACACAGTCGCCGTTCTTTCGCTCCTTGAGCGAGCGACGAATCCCCACGCGGTAGACATGCGCGGCTTCGAAGTCGGCCGAGGTCATTTCCAACCGAGCCGCCATCGCGTCGATCTCGGCCTGATTGACCCACACATAGCCCTCGGCTCCGGTACAGCAGTCCCCACACTGCGTACACGCAAATCGAAGCCCGTCGGCGTACCACTTATCCTTCGGAATGCCTGCCATGAATCCAGTTCCTCCTTGTCAGCCCGCTGCGATTGCCGCGACACCCCACACGAGAGCATCAACGTCGCTCTGATCATTGAACGGGCCAAAACTCGCCCGCACCGTACCGCCTGCCCGCGTGCCAAGGTACTCGTGGATACAAGCGGCACAGTGAAACCCAGCCCTCACCTGCACGCCTGCACTCGCCTCCAGCATCGCAGCGACGTCGGCGGGATCATAGCCCTTGAGAGTGAAGCTCACAATCGGCGGTCCACGTCGCCCACCCACGACCCGCACCCCAGGAATCGTCGCCAGCTCGGCAGCGCAGGCATCGGCCAGTTGCCGACAGCGGTTCCCGACGCTCGCGATCGACTGCCCTTCGAGCCAGCCGATCGCCGCGGCAAGCGCTGCAGCTGCCGGCACGTCGGGCGACCCGGCCTCCATGCGATCGGCAAACGCATCCGGCATGGCGAGGGAGTCACTGGACGTCCCCGTGCCACCACACACGAACGGCTCAGGCTCGATGCCCTCGCGGGCCCAGAGCACCGCGGCGCCAGCCGTGCCGAGAAGCCACTTATGAGCCGGTGCAGCGACGATGTCGGCGGACCATGCGGGCGGGTTACAAGGCACCTGGCCGAGCGTTTGGGAGGCGTCGAGCAGGACCAGCCCGCCGCGGTCATGGGCGATGGCCGCGATGGCCGACGCATCCTGGATCACACCGGTCACATTCGAGGCATGCGAGAAGACGACCAGCCGTGTCACCGGTTTCCATGCTGACGCAATGTCCGACGGATCGACAAACCCAGTGGCGTCGCAGGGCACCACCGACCACGCAATGACCCCGCGCGCGGCCAGCGCGTGCAGCGGCCGGAGCGTGGCGTTGTGGTCGGCGGCCGTGGCGATCACATGGTCGCCTGGCCGCACGAGCCCCTGAATCGCAGCGTTGAGCCCGAGGGTGCAGCCCGCGGGAAGGGCCACTCGCGCAGGATCAACGCCTCCGAGAAGTCGCGCCGCCGCCACGCGGGCTCGCGTCCGAATCGCAGACGCCTCCACGGCCTCGCGGTACATGCCGCGACCAGCCGTGGCGCCGATTTCCGCGGCCGCGTGCTGCCACGCTCCAAAAACCTCGGCGGGCTTGGGCCATGTCGTGGCGGCGTTGTCGAGATACCGGCGTGCAAGCCCCACTGGTCAACCCCCGATCTGGTACATCGCGCGGGCTGGCCGCTCGAAGGCGGGCGAGCCAATTCCGTGGGCCGCGCGCTTCGCCGCCACACAGGAAAGCAGCAGCGCCGCGATCGCGTCGTCGTCGCCGTCGCTGCGGAGCACGCTTCGCGCATCCCACTCCGTCGTGGCGAAGAGGCAGTTGCGAAACTGTCCGTCGGCCGTGAGCCGCAGCCGATCGCAGCGCTCACAAAATGGCTCTGTCACCGGATTGATAAATCCGACGATCCCCCCGGCGTCGGCCCACCGCCAATCGACTGCCGGCTGACTGGGATCGACGACTGCCAACGGTTCGAGCGGGCCCACCTCGCGGACCAGGATGCCACGCACCTCCTCGCCCGAAAGCACATGGGCTCCATCCCAGGCCCCGTCTCCATCAAGCGGCATGAACTCGATGAACCGAAGACACAAGCCCTCGCGGCGGCAGAAGAGAGCCAGCGGCACGATCTCAGTTTCGGTGAGGCCGCGAATCGAGACGGCGTTGATACGCATCGAGTCAAAGCCTGCGTCACGGGCCGCGGCGATCCCCTCGAGCACGCGGTCGAGGCCTCGTCGCCTGGTGATCTGCTCGAAGGTTTGTGTTGTGAGGGCATCGAGGCTGACGTTCAGCCGGGAAAGCCCTGCGGCTCGCAGTTCCGCTGCCTGCTCTGCGAGCAACATGCCGTTGGTCGTCAGCGAGACCTCGTCGATGCCCGGCACGTTCGTGAGGAGCCGCACGAGCTCCGCGATGCCTCGCCGCAGCAGCGGCTCGCCGCCTGTGAGCCGAATCGTACGAACGCCAAGGCCTGCCACCACACGGGCGACGCGGGCGATCTCCTCGTATGTCAGCAGTTCCTCGCGCGGGCGAAAGATCACCTCGGCGGGCATGCAGTAGCCACACCGCAGGTTGCAACGATCAGTCACGCTGATCCGCAGGTCGGTGTGCACACGCCCGAAGCCATCCACAAGGCCGCTCATGGGTGATTCCTATCCTCCGCCATGCGACTCAAGGCATCGGGCGACATATCGCCATGCACCCACGCGCGGCTGCCGTCGAGCCGGTGTTCACACTTCCAAATCGGCACCTCTCGCTTGATCCGGTCCATGAGCCATTCTCCGGCGGCGAACGCGGCCTTCCGATGCGGGGCACTGGCAGCTACCGCAACGCTCGCCTCGCCGGCGGCCACCGTGCCAAGTCGGTGGACCACGCCGCAGCCCACCAGCGCGAACCGATCGCGCGCTTCGGCCACGAGCCCCGCGAGGACCGCGCGGGCCAGCGGCTCGTGGGCCTCGTACGCGAGGCAGGTGGTCGTCGCGCCGTCGGTCAAGCTCCGTGTGGTTCCCACGAAGAGGACGTTGCCCCCCGCCGTCACGTCGGCCACTGCGGCCAGCAGCGCATTCGGGTCGATGGGATCGCGCGTGAGCATGACGGCTTCAGGGATCGTCGGGGCTTCGGGCGGTTGACGAGACATGTGCTGTCACCCTCCGCTGACCGGAGGAATGATGGCCACATCGGCTCCCACGGGCACAGGCTCGTCGGCCGCGGCATAGCGATCACCAATGGCGAAGGTGCTCTTCGACAGAAGTGGCTCGACCACCGGAAACAGCGCGGCGATGGCCTGCCTCAGGTCGTGGACCGTGCCACCGTTCCACGGCACGTCCACGCTCCGTGCGCCCGCTGCTTCAGCCATGCCTGCAAACAGGGCCACTCGCACAGTCGGGGTCTCCTCACGCATCAAAAAACTTTTCCGTAGGGCCAAGCTGCCGCTCAGGTGGTGGTGAGTCGGCCGCTTGTGGTGGTGAGTAACGCGTCGAGCCCGAAGGGCGGCGGCCCCTCCAGCAGCCCATACGCCTTCGCCAAAATCTTGACGGGGTGTACCGTCGGCTTCGTCGTGCCCTGCTCCATCTGAATGCGGCAGGCGCTACAGCCCGTTGCCCCAGCCTCGATGCCGGCCGCTCGCATTCCCGACACGAGCCCGAGCCCCATCCGCAGGCTTGCCCGATAATGCTCCCGCGCCAAGCCGAACGTGCCCGCCATTCCGGAGCAGCCGTGGTCGGCCGCTTCGAGGGCAAGGCCGGGGATGAGCCGCAGGAGGTTTTCAGCGGGCGACGTGCCACCGCTCCCTCGCTCGTGGCAGCCGGCGTGGTAGAGAATCTTGGCCGGCACTGGCCGGAAGTCGAGCCGCAGCCTTCCCTCGCGATGGAGCTCCCAGAGGTAGGTGGCCGCGTCACAGGTCGCTGCCGCCACACGGGGAAGTTCTTCATCGTCGAGCAGGAGGGGATAGTGGTGCGTGATGCAGGTCACCGCGGCCGGTTCCGTACACACGATGCGATAGCCGAGTCGCACAGCCTCCGCGAGAACGCGGAGATTCGTGCGGGCGAGCTTGCGTGCCCCGTCGAGGTCGCCCTCCGTCACCATCGGCATCCCCGCAGCGACCTGCCGCGGATCGATAAAGACGCCGATGCCATTGCGCTCGAGGACCGCCACGAAGGACTCGGCCAAGAGCGGATCGTGTCGCCGCGCATACGTGTCGAGAAAGTAGAGAACCCGCGGCCCGCTGCGGCGTGACGGACGGGTGAGGCCCCGACGTGCCGCCCACCGCATGACGTGACTCCCGCTCACAAGCGGCAGCTTGCGGCCACGAGCGATGCCGAGTGTCTTCTCGATGACCCAGCGGGCTTGTGGATTTGCCAGTGCCCAGTTGGCCAGGGACGGCACCCGACCAGCGGCAGCCGAGAGCGCGTCGATCCGTGACAACAGCCACGGAACCATCTTCGTGGAATTCGTGGCGTAGTGGGCGGCCTTGAGCTCCATCACGAGCGCGGGGATATCGATGCCTGCGTCGCAGTCGATCCGGCAGCGGTGGCAGTTGAAGCAGGTATCGGCGACGGCACGCACCGCCTCACTGGAGATCTTTTTGGGATCGAGCCTGCCCGAGAGGAGCGCCGCCATCACGTCGGCCTTGGCCCGTGGCGAGGCTTCCTCCGAAGGGTTCTCGCGGTACCGCGGGCACATCCGCGTGGTGGCGGCGATCCCGCGGCAGGCGCCACACCCATTGCAGGCGTCCACCTCGATCGCAAACCGCTCACGATTCCATGTCGTCAACGGCACGATCTGCGGCGCGGGTTGTAATGGATCTTTTTCAGCGACCGCCCCGGGCGGCGGGTCGAGCGGTCGGCGAAATCCTGGCGCCGGCATGTCGGCGGGGACGACCCGCCCTGGGTTCATGATCCCGGCAGGATCGAAGAGCTGCTTCACCTCAACGAAGACGGCTGACAGCTCGGGAAAGAACCGGGCGAAGAACGGCGTTCGCGAAAGCCCAAGCCCCAGCTCCGCGCCGATCGAGCCTCCGACCGCGACCACCTCGGTGTATACGGCCTCAGCGAGCGTCTCGAGTCGCGCTCGTTCCGCAGGGTCGCGAGGCACCGCATGAGGCCGCACATGGAGCTGGCCGTGGCCTGCGTGGCTCAAGATCATCGCCGTGTGATTGAGCCGCTGGAGCACCGACTGAAGCCGACGCAGAAAATCGGGGAGCGCTGGCGGCGGCACCACGATGTCTTCGATGAAGGGCACCGGTCGCACCGCCGCTCGCACACCGTAGAGCGTGGACATCACGCTTCGAGAGAGCTCCCAGAAGAATGCCGCGTCATGGGCATCCTCGGCGCGGCGGACGTCGATGCAGCCGCGTCGGCCCCGCGGCATCGAGGCGAGTGCCTGCTCCAGGCGAGCGTTGCAATCGGCGGGCTCGTCGGCGGTGAACTCGATCAGCAGGCCCGCCTCGGCGACCGGCGGTATCAGCAGCTCGAACGCCGGCCGCGTGCCGCGGGCGAGCGCGAGGTGGCGGCGATCCAAGAGGTCGCAGGCACTCGGGGACAGCGTGAGCAGCCGCAGCGCGGCAGCCGCAGCCGCTTCGAGGGAGTCGAACAGCAGCAGACCCATCGCCGTGGCAGCGTCGAGCGGGATCGTCTCGAACGTCGCTGCCGTCACGATGCCCAGCGTGCCTTCCGCGCCACACAGGAGCCGAGGCAGATGGACAATCCCTTCGCGCTCGAGATCGTGAAGCCGATAGCCCCCGTGGCGAGCCCGCGTGGAAGGCTGCCCGCGGGCAATCACGTCGCGATGCCGCTCGAGGATTGTTGAGAGCCCTGTCGCCAGGCTCGTGGTTCGGCTGATCGCGGCGGAGGTGATGCCGTGGGCCACGGTCGGCTCCGGAACCGGAGGGGCGGAAGCCGTGGCCACCAAGTGGACGACCTCGCCGTCGGCGAGCACCACCTCAGCCGAAACAATTCGTGAGCGAATCGACCCACGGGAGAGAAACCGACTGCCAGACGCGTCGCGGCCGATCATGCCGCCGATCGTGCTCGACGCAGCGTTGGAAGGATCGGGGCCAAGGCAGCGGCGGCGGCGGCCGAGGAAGGAATCGAGCTGGGTGCCGATGACGCCCGGCTGCACACGCACGGTGGTGTCGACCCCGCCGAGGATGCGTCGCATGTATCGCGAACAGTCGACCACGATGCCGCGGCCGAGCGGCCCTCCGCAGAGGCTCGTGCCGGCGCCGCGGGCATGGATGCTGACACCCCGTTCGGCAGCCCAGCGGACCGTGGCCACCACGTCGTCAGTGGAGCGGGGCCGCACGACCGCCAGCGGCCACTCCTCAAAGAGGCTTCCGTCGGTCGCATAGAGCGAGCGACCGACGTCGTCGCATATCACGTCACCCGAGACAACGCCCCGTAGGTCTTCCTCAATGCGTGCCTTGCCGGAATCCATGGTCTTGCCGGTTGGGTGCCTAGGGTGCTGGTGACGCGGCCTGGCCGCCCCTACGGCTCAGGGCCTCGGCGAGGCGGATTCGCTGCTGACGGTGCCGCTCGTGGGTCTCGAGGTCGAAGCCGCCGTGCGGTCCACCGGCGCCGCGGTACCGCGCAGCGCAGCGATAGCAGGTGAGGCACTCCGGCATCACGATGTAGAGCACCACGTCGACGAGCGCCGTGGCAAAGAGAATCGCGAACGTGGGCAGGAGCATCTGCCAGGCCCAGGTGACACAGCTCGCCGCGAATCCCACGACAACGATGGCCACCCCGAGCCGCTGCGGGAAATCCTTCCGGACAAAAAGCTCGGTACCCGGGCATACCATGCACCGCCGGAGCACAGCCTCACCTGCCCCTGGCTCGACCGCCCCGCCTGCCGCGTTCATCCACATCACGGCATCGGCCGGCACCATCACGTCCTCACCGCATTGTGGGCACGCAAGCGAGCGGGCCGTCTCGACCCCCGCGAGGGTGACGGTGGCGTCGCAGGAAGGGCAGGCGTAGGTGATTCGCATCGGCAGCGCTCGGCGTCAGGTTGCTGCCTGGAGGAGCTGGGAGGTCAGTTCCCCCAGGATCGCTGCCAGGCATGCCACATACAGGATACCCGTCGCGCTTTGGGTGTTGGGGATATCGAGCGTCTTGCGGGCCATAACGAGCAGGACAGGAAGGCCGGCGAGACCAGCAAGCCAGCGAAGGGCCAGCAGCGCGGTCGCGGTCAAATCCGACGGAAAACCGGGGCCGGCGACGAGCCCGGTCACCGACACGACCAATTCAATGGCCCATGCCGCAAGCGCCATATCGATCATCCGTCGAAGCGCGTCAACCCGCATGCCAGGGGCGTTCAGGTACCAGTGGCCGAGGAGCATCGCGTGGACGGTGAGCCCGGTGACGAGTCCCGACACGAGCGCCGCCCCGCCAGCGAGCCCCGCCGCGGCCCCCCAGGCTCCACCGCCGGCGACGCTGGTCGCGAGTGTCGCGCCCGCCATGAGTACCGCAGCGATGCCACAGGCCCATTGGCCGGCCCGCGTCCGCTCGGCAAGCCACGCGATGCTTCCGATCCACGCGATCACTGCCGTAGCCGATGCCGGCAGCCAAATGCCGCCTACGTCGGAAAGGCTCCGGCTGACAAGTGCCGCGGAGGTCGCGAGCCCGAGCACCACGAGCAGGTTCACGCGAAAGAAGCCCGCGGGCACCATCGTCGCTGGGGTCAGAACGAGGCCAGCAGCCATGCCCCAGCCGAACCGGCACAGAAAGTCGAGCAAAAGAATCATGCGTACGGCTCGGTGCACCGGCCACCCTGGCCAGCCCTCAGGAGGCGGGCCGGTGGCCGAAGATGAGCGACATCACCTCCGCTCGGCTCGACACGTTCGCGCGAAACACGCCTTTCATCGCCGAGGTCACGCACATGCTGCCGGGCTTGCGGATGCCGCGAATCGTCATGCAGGTGTGGGTGGCTTCCACGACCACGGCCACACCCTTGGCCCCGAGGTCATTCTCGAGGAGCGTCGCGATCTGCTCGGTGAGCCGTTCTTGCACCTGCGGCCGCCGCGAGAGCGTCTCGACGACGCGGGCGAGCTTGCTCAGGCCGAGCACACGCCCGTTCGGGAGATAGCCCACATGGGCGCGGCCCATGAACGGCAGCAGATGGTGTTCGCACATACTGTTGAAGGCGATGTCGCGGACGAGCACGATCTCGTCGTACTTCTCTTCAAAGGCCTTGCCGAGGTGGATGCGCGGGTCTTGCCCGAGCCCGCTAAAGAGCTCGGCGTACATCCGGGCCACGCGGGCCGGCGTTTCGAGAAGCCCCTCGCGCTCGGGGTCTTCCCCGACAGCGGCAAGGATCTCTCGAACCGCCCGCTCGATGCGGGGCTGATCAACCTGGTGGGGTGAAGCGTCACTCATGGCGAACGAGTGTAATCGACGGCTGTCGCTGCGAAACGGGGCGGCATGCAGGGGCCATCGAATCCCTCCGGCAGGGGCAATTAAATTCAAATACGTTGGTTCGCCGGCGGTGACATGCTCCTCAGCATCCGGAGCCGCAAGCGAAGCCAGGATGGCACGGGCAACCCCAAGGGCAACCCCGCCCGCGGCTTCAGTTCGCGCTGAACTCGGGGGGAAACGGCCGGTGAGGGCCAGCCATAGCACGCGTCGCAATCGCCTCTAAAAGCATCGCCGTCCGCTGGAACACGTCGCACTCGGTCAAAAGCCTCGCCTTCGTCTCGAGATCGAGATCGATCGTGTAGGCCACGATGTCGGCGAGCATCCCGAGCGTGATCTGACTTCCAAGAAGCTGATCGAGCTGCTCGTAGGCATCAGGGATTCGGGGCATGGCCTGCTTGAATGCAGCCAAGAGCTTCTTCTGGAGCGCGGGAGCGGCGTCAGCGGCTGCATCCGCGGGCTCGATATCGTCGAGCAGTTCCGATTCGACGACGCGAAAAAGCTTCTTGGGCGGTAGCTCCCTCACAAGCCGGAGCCGTCGCACGCCGAGGACAAGCACGTTGTAGGTGCCCTGGTCGGTGCGTTGATGCGAGGCGATGCGGCAGAGGCAGGCCGTTGAACGGAGCGGCGGTCGGCCTTCGTAGTCCCCCTCCCATCCGCTGGCGAATGACGCCAGTGCAATCAACCGATCGTCCTCGATCGCCTCTTCAAACATGGCCCGGTAGCGGGGCTCGAAGATGTGCAGGGCCTGCATCACGTGGGGGAACATGACGAGGTTCGGCAGCGGGAACACCCTGGCGTGGCCCGAGAACTGGTTCGGTGAGAAGGCGAGTGGCTCGTCGGACATGGGGAGAGTGGGTCAGGCCGACGGCGCGGCGGGGGGCGGGTCGAGGTGGATTTCCGGCAAAAGTTCTGGATCGAGTGGAATCTCGCGGCGGTCGTCGGTATCGGCAACGACCTCAGCCAAACAGGTGTCGAAGGAACGAAGAAATGCGTCGATATCGAGGCCGAGGTGCTGCGGGGCATAGGCCTCGAGGTAGCCGTGAACGCTCGCATGGAGCTTGCGGGCGCCGCGGAGGTTCCCGTTCCCGAAATGGTAGAGCCCTACGGCTGCTTGGATGAGCCCCTGGTAAAACTTTCGCGACGGGCCCCGGTATTCGGTCCAGAGCTCCTCCCACACCTCATGGCTCTCGAAGTAGTCGCAGGCGTTGAAGTGGGCGATGCCCGCGAGGTAGAGCGGCTCGTATTCCGCGACGGGCTGATCGGTCGTCATGATGGCTCCTGTCGGCAGCGCTCAACGCATCGGAGCACGCCGAAACGGGAGGGCAGATACTGGTGAATCGTAGCACTGACGAGAAACGTGGGCAGTCGGCGGTCCCCCCAAGGAGGCGGGAATCGGCTGCGGCCAGGCGAGCGAGGGCCTCACGGATCTGTCACCAGCTCGCCGAGGCATATCCCGATGCGGCCTGTTCGCTCGACTTCCGTTCGCCCTTCGAGCTCCTCATCGCGACGATTCTTTCAGCCCAGTGCACCGACCGCCGGGTCAATATGGTCACCGGGCCACTCTTTCGCCGCTGGCCCACGCCCGCCCGGCTGGCGGCTGCGGACCGGACGGCGGTTGAGGAGGCGATCCACAGCACTGGGTTTTTTCGTGCCAAGGCCAAGAGCATCCAGGGCTGCTGCCAGGCCCTCGTGGAGCGGCATGGCGGCGAGGTGCCGCAGACCCTCGAGGAGCTCGTGCGGCTCCCTGGAGTGGGGCGAAAGACGGCCAATGTCGTCCTGGGCTCGGCCTTTGGAAACGCCGTGGGCGTCGTGGTGGATACCCACGTGGGCCGGCTCTCCCGCAGGCTCGGCCTCACCGCGCACACCGATGCCGTGCGGGCCGAGCGCGACCTCGTGGCCTGTTTCCCGAAGGAGCATTGGATCGCGCTGAGCCATCGGCTCATCGCCCTGGGGCGCACGGCTTGCTCGGCCCGAAGCCCCCAGTGCGGTGCATGCCCGCTGGAGGATCTGTGCCCGAAGAAGGGCGTTGCCGTGGCCGGCCGCCGACGATGACTGTCGCTTCTAGGCGGCCCGGCATACACTCGTTCGAAATGTCCCCGGCTGCACGGGAGCCCTTCATGATTCTCTCTGGCCACGAGATTCGCCGTCAGCTCGGCCGCAACATCGTCATCGACCCGTTCGACGACGGGCGGCTCAATCCCAACAGCTACAACCTCTCGCTCCACGACGAGCTGCTCGTGTACGAAGAGGTCGTGCTCGACATGCGGAAGAGCAACCGGGTGGAGCGAATCACGATCCCGCCGGATGGCCTCGTGCTCACGCCCAACCAGCTTTACCTCGGCCGCACCGTCGAGCGAACCGAGACCCACAACCTCGTGCCGATGATCGAGGGGCGCAGCTCGATCGGCCGGCTCGGCCTGTTCGTCCACGTGACGGCGGGCTTCGGCGACGTCGGCTTCTCGGGGTATTGGACGCTCGAGATGTTCGCCGTCCAGCCAGTCAAGATTTACCCGGGCGTGCCGATCTGCCAGATATTCTTCCACGAGGTGATCGGCGAGATCACCGAATACACGAGCACGAAATACCAGCACAACCACGACATCCAGCCCAGCATGCTGTTCCGCGAGCTCTGCCCGGAGGGCGACGCGGCCCAACAATTGGAGCTAGCCTTTGAGGCGGACGGCGTAGCACGTCAGCGGCAACTCTTGGCGGGCAAGCAGGCGGTGAGGTAAGCAGCGATGGTGCTCAAAGTATTGGCCTGGGTGTCTCTTGCCTCGGCGATCCTCTTCGCGATTCTCGCGGGGGTGGCGATCTTCGCCTACGGTCGCGTGCCGCTCGTCGGGTTCGTGAACGAAGCGCCCAAGAGCATGGAGCAGTTTCAGTTGAGCCAAGCGATTGGGTTTTGGAGTGCGGTGGTCCTCTTATCGCTCGCGCTCGTGCTGGTGATCGCCCTGCTGGCGACCGCTGCATTCACCTCCTCAGACGACTCCTAGGAACGTTGCCCTGTGCTGAGAACTCATACCTGTGGAGAACTGCGTCCCGAGCATGTCGGGAGCCGAGTGACCTTGTGCGGCTGGGTGGATCGCGTCCGCGATCACAAGGGAGTTCTCTTCATTGATCTCCGGGACCGCTGGGGTCGCACGCAGATCGTGGTCGGTCCCGACGCCGCCCCTGCCACCGTTGCCGCCGCACGAGCCGCTCGCACCGAGTGGGTCATCCGGGCCGTGGGCGCGGTAGCTGCTCGCCCCGAGGGCACGACGAATCCGAAGCTCGCGACGGGCGGCGTGGAGCTCGTCTGCGACTCGATCGATGTGCTCAACGAGGCGGTCACGCCTGTGTTTCAGCCGGGTGCGATCGAGCTGCCAGGCGAGGAGGTGCGGCTGACGAATCGATGGCTCGATCTCCGCCGCTCCGCGATGCAGGAAAATCTTTTGCTTCGCAGCCGGATCGTGAAGATCATGCGGGATCATTTCGATGAGCTCGGTTTTATCGACGTCGAGACACCGATGCTCGGCAAGAGCACGCCCGAAGGGGCACGCGATTTTCTCGTGCCAAGCCGCCTCGACCACGGCTCCTTCTTCGCCCTGCCCCAGTCGCCGCAGCTCTACAAGCAGCTCCTCATGATCGCCGGCTTCGACCGGTATGTGCAGGTCGCCAAATGCTTCCGCGACGAGGATCTCCGCGCCGACCGGCAGCCCGAGTTCACCCAGCTCGACGTCGAGATGTCGTTCGTGGAGGCCGACGACATCATCGGCGTCATTGAAGGCCTGGTGCGCCGCACAGCTCGCGAGATCCTGGGGCTCGACGTGCCGCTGCCGCTCCCACGGCTCACGTACGCGGAGGCCATGGAGCGATTTGGCCACGACGCCCCCGACCTTCGCTTCGGCCTCGAGCTTGTTGACCTCACGGCCCTTGCCGGTGAGAGCGATTTTCGAGTATTCCGCGGCACGGCCGAGAGTGGCGGACGCGTGCGAGGCATGCGGGTGCCGGGCGCGGCCGGGCGATTCTCCCGCAAGGAGCTCGATGAGCTCACTGCGGTCGCCGTCGAAGCGGGAGCCAAGGGGCTCGTCTGGCTCAAGTGTGAGCCAGACGGCTCATGGAGCGGCCCCGTCGCCAAGAATCTCACGAGCATCGCCGCGGGCGTGAAAGAACGGCTCGGCTGCGAGCCAGGCGACTTGGCCCTCATCGTCGCCGACTCCTTTGAAGTGACCTGCAAGGCCCTGCACACGCTCCGCAAGCGACTCGGCAGCCAGCTCGCGCTCTTCGATCCGGCCGCGATGAATTTCTCGTGGATCGTCGATTTCCCGATGTTTGCCCGTGACACCGAAACGGGCGGCTGGGCCGCGATGCATCATCCCTTTACGGCCCCACGGCCCGAGGATCTGCACCTGCTCGACACCGACCCGTCGGCCTGCCGGGCGATTGCCTACGATCTTGTCATCAACGGTTCGGAGGCTGGTGGCGGCACGATCCGCATCCACGACTCCGCGACGCAGGCCAAGGTCTTCGGGCTTCTGGGCATCGACGCCGAAACGGCGCGTGATCGCTTCGGGTTTCTCCTCGATGCGCTTTCAAGCGGTGCGCCGCCGCACGGCGGTATCGCCCTCGGTATCGACCGCTGGGTGATGCTCTTCGGTCACCTTGATAGCATTCGCGATGTGATCGCCTTCCCGAAGACCCAGAAGGCGAGCGACCTGATGACCGGAGCACCATCGACGGTGGCGCAGCGACAGCTTACGGAACTTGGCGTGAGGGTCCTGGCACCGGCCCCGAAGCCGGTAGTTCAGCCTGCGGAGGGCGGCTAGCTCAATTGGTCAGAGCACCTCGCTTACACCGAGGGGGTTGGGGGTTCGAGTCCCTCGCCGCC
>CAYZHH010000010.1:16798-23768 GCA_964478275.1 uncultured Candidatus Kuenenia sp. | reverse complement strand
CGGCGGCCGGCGCCGCCCGTGAGCCGACGTTCGAGTCGCTTCCGATTGCGGCCACGGTCTTCGGATCGCGCGCGCCGTCGGACCGTCGTACCGCACCACGCGAGGGCGGCCCTGGTCTGGGATACTTTGCCGTGTTGCTGGCTGCGGCGGCCGTCGTTGGCTATGTCGTCTACCGCATGCCGACGCTCGACCTTCGCGGGCTCCAGATTGCGATGCACCTCGCTGCCGAGCAAGACCCAGCGGCCTCGGAGCCGGCTGCTCCGGCGCCACTTCCCGGCGCATCTCGTTCGGCTGGACCTCCGCCAGCGCAGCCCTTGATGGAACCCGCTGATCCGATCACGGAACAGCCCACGGAGCCTCTCAGCCCGCAGTCTGCTCCCGAGCAGGCTGCTCCCGAGGCGCCGATGGAGGCCCGTGTCGCCTCCCCGCCCGAGGCTCCCATGCCAGATCCGGAGGCGGAACGACGAATGGCTGCTGAACGAGACCGGATCGCCGAGGTGGTCAGCGCGGCGCTTGACGATGCCTACCACGCTCTTCAACGCGGCGAATTCGACACAGCCGATCGGGTCATTGAATCGGCATCCAAGGATGTCGGTGACGACGCCGAGCTTGCCACACGAATCGAGCGGTGGAGGCTGCTGGCCAGCTATGCCAGTGCGTTCGAGGAACACCGCGAGAAGGCCTTCGCCTCTGCCAACTCAGGCCGCGAATACGAAATCGATGGTCGACTCATTGCCATCATTGAGATCACGCCGACGATGTTCATTTACCGCCTCGAAGGAAAGAACGTGCGGAAGCCCCGCGATGAGGTTCACCCGCGAGTCGAGATGGCCGTCGTAGAGAAATGGTTCGAAGGCGACGGACGGGCGACCAATTTCATCTTCATGGGGGCTCGATGGCTCTGCTTCAGCCCCCCGAACGTCAAGCGGGCACGCGACGCATGGCAGAAGGCTCGCGATGGGGGTGAAGACGTCTCCGCGCTCTTGGCTCTTCTCGATGACCCGATTGTTCGCCGGGCCGAGGGCCAATGACGCATGGGGGACTCGCTCGTCATTCCCATTGCCACTGCCCCTGTGACGGGGGAGATCCGGCCACCGGGCTCCAAAAGCATCACCAACCGCGCCTTCGTGTGCGCGGCGCTCGCCCGTGGCCAGAGCAGACTCACGGGCGCTCTCGACAGCGATGACACCCGTGTCATGGCAGCGGGGCTGGCATCCCTGGGCGCGGGCATCAAGGCCGATTGGGCCGCAGGGATCATCGACGTGGCCGGCACGCACGGCACCCTTCTCGCACGTGAAGCCACCATTGACTGCGCCGCCAGCGGCACGACGATGCGATTCCTTTCGGCTGTCTGTGGTCTGGGCCACGGCATCTACCGCCTCGATGGCACATCCCGCATGCGGCAGCGCCCGATTGGCGATCTTGTCGCAGCACTCCGGGATCTCGGGATCGACGCCGTGGCGGAAAGCCCGGGTGAATGCCCGCCTGTGGCCATCCGTTCGCGAGGCATGGCCGGCGGGTCGGCCACGGTGCGAGGCGACACGTCGAGCCAATTTGCCAGCGGCCTGGCGCTCGCCGCCCCATGCACTTCCGAAGGCATGGAGATCGCTTTCACAGGCGAGCTGGTCTCGCTTCCCTACCTCGACATGACCCGTCGCGTGATGGAGGCCTTTGGCGCGACGTGCACCGTGATGACTGACGGCCGATGGAAGATCCCGCCACGCGGCTACGATCCCCGTGTGTACGCGATCGAGCCAGACGCGTCGGCCGCCAGCTACTTCACGGCAGCCGCGGCGATCACGGGCGGGAGTGTACGCATCGAGGGCCTCGGCCGGTCAAGCCTCCAGGGTGATGTGGCGTTCTGTGACGCGCTCGAGCGGATGGGCTGCGTCGTCGAGTGGGAGCCACACGCGGTGACGGTCTCGGGGCGAGCAATTCACGGCGTGGAGATCGACATGAATTCGATCAGCGACACGGTCCCCACACTGGCGGTGGTCGCCCTGTTTGCCAGGGGAAAAACAACCATCCGGAACGTGGCGCACGTTCGCGACAAGGAAACCGACCGCATCAGCGATCTTGTGCGCGAGCTCCGGCGGATCGGCGGGGAGATCGAAGAGCATCCCGACGGGCTTACGGTGTGCCCGACCCGTGCCGACGCACCGCTGCACGCGGCTTCCGTCAAAACCTACGATGACCACCGCATAGCCATGAGCCTCGCCCTGGCCGGCTTGACGGTTTCGGGCGTCGAAATTCAAGACCCACGGTGCGTCGGTAAAACGTTTCCAGGGTATTGGCGTGCCCTTGCGAACCTGGCGCGGTTTCCCGCGACGTTCCACCCCCCGGCGTAAGCTGACGCCCGCGGTCAGCCGCAGTCGCTGCCGAGCGTCGCCTGCTCGAGCATGAGCGCCGCTTTCTCCAAAAGCTCGTCCGCACGGTCAGCCGTTGACTTGATGCCCCCCACGAAAGACGGGGCCGTGTTCTCGTCGAGGGCCACGAAGCCACCGCCACAGTGCTGGCAGTACACCCGGCCGCCGAGGAGTTGAACACGGATCTGAAGCATCCGGCCGCACACGGGGCAATGCTGATGGTAGTACACGTCTCTCAACATGGCGTATTGTCCTCTCGCCGGGAGATTCATCTACTTGGTTGCCGTTCCACCTCACCCGCTGAGGGAAGAGTCTACTCGATAGCCCACCAACCGACAACCAGCAGCAAGGCCAAGAATTGTGAGTTTTCTGCGAGAAAACAGGGGAAAGTGGGAAGCTGGAGAACCTCCGCAAGCTTGGGCGATTTTGCATCTGAACACAGAACGCTAGACTCAAGGTTGCTTCTCTCGGTCGGGGATTGAGTTTCGTCTATCGTGTCGGTAGCCGCCGCGATGCTCCAAAGGCCCTTTTTCACCCCCGTCGTCGTTGGCCTTTGGCTCGTAACCACGGGCTGGCTGTTCGTCGCGAAGATCCTCCCGGCCTTGCGGCCTGGATCCCCGCCGGGCCACCAGGCTTTTTATGTGTCTTCGGGCGAGCTCGTGCCCGTCGCGTGGACGATCGAGTGCAATGGGCGGCCAATCGGATGGGCCCTCGCGCGGGCTACTCGGGCTCACGGCCGCGACCTTGTCGTCGATACGCGAATCCACGTTGATCGTCTCCCGTGGGTCGAGATACTGCCTCCATGGGCTGCGCTTCTCGTGCACGAGGCGGCTCACGAGCAGCCGACTTCCGCTTTTGATGCCCGCGGACGTCTCTCGATCAGCGAGGGTGGCGAGCTCCGGTCGTTTTCGTCGATCGTGAATCTCCCCGGGGCCCGTGACCCAGTGGTCCTGACCGGGAGCGTGGAGAACGGCCGTGTATCCATGTTTGTCGCGGCTGGTGAACTCCGGTACCAGACCGCCAGGGATCTCCCGAATTCCGCGATGATCGGCGATGAGCTCTCACCGCTGGCAACCCTTCCCGGCCTGTACGAGGGCCGCCGCTGGACCGTACCGGTCTACAGCCCACTTCGACCGGGTCAGTCGCCCATCGAAATTCTGCACGCTAAGGTGGGCGGCCAGGAAACGATTGTTTGGGATGGCACGGCCGTGGCGGCCCGTGTTGTGTCGTACCTGGAAGATCCCTCCAGTACCCGCCCCCCCCGATGTCTCATCTGGGTGGACGACACGGGCCGCGTCCTTCGACAGGAGTCGGCCCTCATGGGTGCCCGCTTGGCATTCGAGCGGCTCCCGGATGAAGCTGCTGCTCGCCTGGCTGCCGACGACGACGACGACACGATGGCGACACGCGTCCACCTGGAGTCGCCCAAGGAAGCCGCACCATGATCGAATTCGACCATGTCACCCGCACCTACGGCGCCAAGACGGCCGTGTCGGATCTCTCCCTTGCGATTCCTCGCGGCGAGCTCTTCGCGCTCCTGGGGCCCAACGGGGCCGGCAAAACAACGAGCATCAAAATGCTCGTCGGCCTCCTCCATCCCTCACGGGGCGCCGTGCGGATCTGCGGACACGACGTGGTTGCTGATCCGCGGTCTGCCCACCTTCACGTGGGCTACGTGCCCGACGAGCCCTGCCTCTACGACAAGCTCACCGGCCGTGAATTCCTTTGGTTCATCGCCGACATGTTCGGCATGCCGCGGCACCTCGCTCGGGATCGGGTTGACCGTGAAGTGGAGTGCTTTGAGCTCACTGAGTTTCTCGATGACCTCGCTGAGAGTTACTCACTCGGCATGAAGCAGCGGCTCGTCTTTGCTGCCTCGCTTCTCCACGACCCTGACGTGCTCGTGCTCGACGAGCCGATGGTCGGGCTTGATCCACGCAGCATGCGAATCGTCAAGGATCTGCTGGCGGCCCGCACGAGCGAGGGCATGACCGTCTTCATGTCGACCCACACACTGGCGATGGCCGAAGAATTGGCAGACCGTGTGGGCATCATGGTCCGTGGGACGCTGCGATTTCTCGGTACCGTCATGGAACTGCGGGAACAGGTCGCGCTCGAGGCGACGTCGCTCGAGCAGCTCTACCTCGAGCTCACGCGCCCCGGCGGGGCTGGAGCATGATCGGCCGATCTCAGCCCCGCTCCGCAGTCCGGCTCCTCTCGTTGGAAGAGGAATCTCGGCGGTTTCTTCGGCTTCGGATCACGCTCGTCTGGGAGACGGTCCGCGAGATGCTGGTCGCCTCGCGACTGCGGCTTTCGCTCGTCGTCCTGCTGAGTGCCCTGTTCTGGGCAGCCCTCTACTGCCTGTTCGTCGAGGCGTTCTCCTTCCTCGACTCCCTCCACGCAGACGTCACCCCCCTGCTGTTCAACGCGTTCTTCTCGTCCCTCACGGTGATGCTCGTATTCTCGATGGCGATCCTGCTCTACAGCGGCATGTATCAGTCCTCGGAGGCTCGGCTTCTTCTCACACTCCCCGTCCGAGCCGAAACGCTTTTCGCCCACAAGTTTCGCGAGGCGATCTGGTTTGCGAGTTGGGGATTCGTTCTCCTTGGGAGTCCCATGCTCGTGGCCTACGGGGTGGTCCGGGAGTCGCCGTGGACCTACTTCGCCCTCATTCTTCCGTTCATGCTGGCGTTCGTGACGATTCCAGCTGCCTTGGGAGGAATCGTCTGCATGGCCCTCGTGGCGTGGCTGCCGCGGCTCCGGCTCCACGCGCTTTCGATTGGCCTCATGCTGGCCTGCTTGCTTGCCATCTGGCTGGGCTGGTCGCTGACGGCGCAGCCGAAACTGGACGCCATGTCGGCGGCATGGTTTGAGCAAACGTTTGCCCGTTTTTCCGTGACGGAACAGAAACTCTTTCCAAGCTGGTGGCTCTCGAGCGGCCTCCTGGAGGCTGCCCGCGCCGATCACGACGGTCGGCTCGTCAGCCCAGGCCTGATCGAGTCCATGAAGTTTCTGCTCCTTCTGGTTGCCCACTCGCTCATCCTCCAGTTGGCTGCGGGCTGGCTGGCGCGAACATCCTATCGGCGGGGCTATAGCCATCTGGCCGGCGAGGTGCCCGCTCGCCGGCGGCACCGGGCTGGCTGGATCGATCGCCTCCTGCTCGGGAACGAATCGACGGGAAGGCGACCGCTTCGTCTTCTCCTTGTCAAAGACCTACGGGTGTTCCGACGCGACATCTCCCAGTGGTCGCAGTTCCTCATCTTCTTCGGCCTGCTTGGGCTCTATTTCCTGAACCTTCGATCGTTCACGTACCACGCCGCCTACGCGTCAATGATCGGGTTTCTCAACCTTGCGGTTGTGGGGCTTATTCTTTCGACGTTCACGACCCGCTTCGTCTTTCCGATGATCAGCATGGAGGGGCGCCGGTTCTGGATTCTTGGGCTGCTGCCGGTGCACCGCGACCAGATCGTCTGGTCCAAGTTTCTGTTTTCCTTTGTGGGCGGTCTCATCCCGTGCGCGATCCTCGTGTTTCTGAGCGACTCGATGCTCGGCCTTCATTGGGTATTGATCGCGCAGCATGAGTTTTGTTGTCTCTTGCTCTGCCTCGGCCTGTCGGGCATCGCGGTTGGTCTGGGGGCACGGATGCCCGAGCTGCGCGAGTCGTCGCCGGCCAAGATTTCTTCGGGCTTTGGTGGCACGCTCTGCCTTGTCCTCAGTTCTCTGTTCATCATGGTGGTGGTGGTGGTCGCGGCGCTGCCGAACCATCTCTTTCTCCTCACCCGGGCGCTTGGCCCGACGGCCATCTCCCCCAATGGCTTTCTTGCGTGGGCAGGTGGGCCGTGGGGCGCCGCGGCGAGTCTCCTGACAATTTCGGCCATCGGCCTGGCGGCAACTGCCATACCCCTTCGCTCAGGGCTCCGTGCCTTCCGCCGGTTGGAGGTGTAGGAGAGGCTGCGGAGTCGAGGCCTGGGTATGCCGTTAGCCCGCGTTCCGTTCTGCGGTTGTCAGAGGGCCGGGAGATCGAGATGATCCCGGTGCTTGGAAACCGTCATGATTCGCCCGGCTCGCTACGTTTCGCCTCGACCGCCGTCGCTCGCGGGTGATCGCCGCGTGATTCAGGTCGGCGCGGTGCAATACCTCAACACGAAGCCGCTCGTTCACAGACTTGCCGGTGCGGGCCTCGATGTGGCCTATGACCTGCCGAGCCGGTTGGCTCACCGCTTGGCCGCAGGGGAACTCGATGTGGCACTTGTGCCCGTCGTCGAGGTCTTTCGCCATCCCGAGCACACGATTGTCTCGGATGCCTGCATCGCCTGCCGGGGCCCGGTGATGAGCGTCAAGCTCCTCTTTCGAACGGCACCCTCGCGTGTTGCCACGCTCGCCGTTGACGAAGGCTCCCGCACGAGCGAATCGCTCGCCCGCATCCTCTTGGCCGAACGGTTTGGCATCACGCCTCGTCTCGAGACGCTCCCGATCGGCTCGTCGAGTGACGACACGGTGGCCGACGCCGTGCTCCTGATTGGTGACCGCGCTCTCGGCCCCGCCGATGCCCGCGGCTCCTTCCAGCTCGTCTGGGATCTCGGCGACGAGTGGTGCCGCTGGAC
>CAYZHH010000010.1:6246-16788 GCA_964478275.1 uncultured Candidatus Kuenenia sp. | reverse complement strand
CGCCGCCTGGCAGGAATGGACCGGGCTCCCCTTCGTCTTTGCCGTCTGGGCCGCGCGGGCGACCGAGAGTCTTCCGGGATTGGCTGAGCGACTCGCTGCCGCCCGTGACGCGGGCAAGGCAAACCTCGCGGCCATCGCGGCGGCCGAGGCGGACCGGCATGGGCTCACGGTGCCGCAGTGCCTCAGTTATCTGCGGGACAATCTCCACTATGATCTGGGCACACCGGAACGCGCGGCCCTCCGACTCTTCCACGACTACGCGCTCCGCTTGGGACTCGTTCCCGACGTTCCGGCGGGCGGCGTCCCACGAATCCTCAGCCCATGACGACATGACAACACCGATCCCTGCCATCCTCGACGATGTCGTGGCCGGCGGAAGACTCGCCTTCGATGACGCCGTGCGGCTGCTCGAGTGCCATGACCTCGCCGCGATCGGTCGCGCGGCCGATGCCGTCACCCGTCGGCTCCATCCAGAGCCCTGGCGGACATACAACATCGACCGAAACGTCAACTACACCAACATCTGCACGGCCGTCTGTGATTTCTGCGCGTTCTACCGCGGCCCCAAGAGCCCGGAGGGCTACGTCCTCGATCGCGAAGTGCTCCTCCAAAAAATTGCGGAGACGGTGGCCCTCGGCGGCGACCAGATCCTCATGCAGGGAGGCCTCCACCCGACGCTCACGCTCGAGTGGTACGAGGAACTTCTGCGAGACATCAAGAGCCATTTTCCGCAGGTCAACATCCACGGGTTTTCACCGCCTGAGATCTTCCACTTCACGAAGATCTCGAAGCAGCCGCTGCCGGAAGTGCTCGGGCGGCTGGCGCGGGCTGGCCTTGGCTCGCTGCCCGGCGGCGGCGGCGAAATCCTTGTCGACCGCGTGCGTGCGGCCATCACCCGCGGCAAGGTCATGACGGACGACTGGCTTGACGTGCATCGCCAGTGGCACATGCTCGGTGGCAAAAGCACAGCCACGATGATGTATGGCCATGTCGAGACGCTCGCGGAACGAATCGAGCACCTCGATCGCCTCCGCGATCTCCAGGATGAGACCGGCGGTTTTACAGCGTTCATTTGCTGGTCGTTCCAGCCCGACAACACCGAGATGGACGATATTCCACCGGCAGGGGCGTTTGAGTATCTCAAGACCCAAGCTGTCGCTCGGCTCTACCTCGACAATGTTCCCAACATTCAATCGAGCTGGGTGACGCAGGGCCGCGACGTGGGCCAGCTCGCCCTCCTCTTCGGCGCCAACGACATGGGCAGCCTCATGATCGAAGAGAACGTCGTGAGCGCCGCAGGCACGGTTCACCACCTCACGCTCGACCAAATGAAGTCTGCCATCTCCGAGCTCGGCTGGATCCCGCGCCGCCGCAACGTTTTTTATGAGCTGTTTGAAGAAGCGGACGAGCCGGTCGTGACGGCGGCAGTGACTCGGCCGAACTTCGTGCCGCTGCCGGTTGCGGCGACGGCGCCGTGACCCTCCCGCCTGCCAACTGCGAGCCTCGTTCGCTAACGCTCCGGTGCCGATGGCTCGTGCCGATGGGCAGCCCACCGGTCGAGAACGCGTTCGTTCGGCTGGAACGCGGGCGGATCGTGGCCGTGGGCCGTCGCCGGGAGAGCCCCTCCCGTGACTGCGTGGACCTTGGCGACGCGATCATCCTGCCCGGCCTTGTCAACGCCCACACCCATCTCGAGTTCTCCTCGCTCGACACGCCGCTCGCGGCCGACGGCGGCCTGCCGCGATGGATTGCTCGCGTCGTGGCGATGCGCCGAGAGCGGGCCGCCCACGGCGACACCGTCGCGGCGATCCGTCAGGGGCTCGCGGAGAGCGCCGCGGCGGGGGTGACGACGATCGGCGAGATCGCCACGCTGGCAGACCCACACGTCTACGCTGGTCCTGGGCCTCGTGTCCGCGTGTATTGCGAAGGCCTTGGCATCCGCACGGCCGCGATCGAGGTCGTCCCCCGCGCGATCGCGTCCAGCCTCGATGCCCTCGCGGCTGCGGGAACTGCCACGGGTATCGCGCCGCACGCACCCTATTCCGTGGCCGCCCCACTCGGGCGGAGGCTTCTGGACTCGGCACGATCCCGCCGCATTCCGGTGGCCATGCACCTCCTCGAAAGCGATGCCGAAGCCGAGCTGCTGGCCCATGGCACGGGCCCCTTTCGACGACTTCTCGAGGATCTCGGCGCGTGGGATTCCACTCAGCCTCCGCAGCTCCTGCCAGCGGCTGACTGGATCAGCCGACTCGCGCACGCCCGCCGCGGCATCGTCGTCCACGCGACCCATGTGGGACACGATCCTGCGGCTCTTGCGAGGCTCGCGCGACACCGCGACCGCCTGGCCGTCGCTATCTGCCCCCGCACCACGCGATCGCTTTCCGGCATGCTCCCGCCCGTGCCACGGCTAGCCGCCGCCGGCATTCGCGTGGCGCTTGGCACTGACAGCCGTGCGAGCAATCCCGACCTTTCAGTCCTTGCCGAGTGTCGCACGCTCGTCGATGCCGGGCTCGTGACCCCCGCAGAGTCGCTTCGCATGGCGACCATCCACGGCGCCTGGGCTCTTGCCCTCGACGATCACGCCGGCCGTATCCTGCCGGGGCGACCTGCCGACCTGATCGTTCTGCGACCACAAGCATCGTTCACCGACCCGTTCGCTGCTGCCATCGACCCTGGCACTCCTGTGGTCGCCACGCTCCGTCGCGGCCGCGTCATCGCGGGCTCGCTCGCCGAAGCGGCCTCCTCGGCATGACGCGTCGGGCACAATCGCCTGCGCGATCGGCCGAATGATCGACGAAGAACGTCCTTACGCGGCCGCTCGACGGCCGCCGTCGCTTGGGCTCGACACATCCCGCGGCGCGAGCCGCGAACGCATGAAACGACGCAGGCTGCGGACCGTGCGTCGAAGGACGGCAAGCGGCATGACGAGGGATAGTCCCATGCTGTCGTGCCACACCGTGCGTCGCAGGAGACGCCGTCGGGTTTCAAAGTAGCGCCGCTCGTCGAGGGCGCCGGCCGACGCGGTCCGACGAAGATCGACGAAGAACTCGTGGCCGTGCGTGCGGGACACGCGGCCAACATTGAGAGGGGCGAGGCCGAACGCGATCGTATCGCGAACGAGAAGCTCGAACGATTCGGGCGTAAACGCCCAGCAATGCGTGTCAAGATACTCCGCAGGCTCGATCCCGCTCGGCCCGAACCACGCCCGAAACAGCTCGAGGCTCTGTTCCGCCGGCTTCACATCGTGAGCGGGAATCTCCCCCAATCGCCACACGACTCGCCCGCCGTCGCGGCCGGTCACTTCGGCTCGGTAACACTCCTCACGGAACACCTGATAGACGGTCGGACGAGTGCGGCGTTCCCGATAGGCCTGCACCCACTCGCCGATGTCACTCGACGGCCTGAAGTGATCGAAACACCCTCGTCGATCGGGCACGGCCATGCGGAGGATGCCTCCGGGCCCGAGCACCTCGGCACACTGCTCGAGAAATCGGATGGGATCGGGCATGTGTTCGATCGTGTGGGAAGCGAGAACCCAGTCGAAACGCTTGGCTGGACCAAAGCGTTCGCGCACGAGGTCAGCCACGTCGCACGCCGAGCCGACGAGATCGATCTCCTCGATCGCCTTCACGCCGGAGTCGTCGATCGACGGATCAGCCGCAGCCCGAACACGGAGCTCGTCGGCTCCCGCGAGGTCAAGCGTCGTCGCCCGATAGCCGAGCGCCTTCGGTGCGATCGGCGCGTGGTACGGCCCGATTTCGAGCACCTCGTGATTGCGATCGATGCCCGCGCGGAGTCGCTGCAATCTTCTCATGCCGTCACACCCGGGGGGGTGCGCGGGGCCTCCCGCGCGGGCCGGGAGGGTCGCATCCTCATGCCTCCCAGGCAAGGCTTGTTTCACCCGCGAACACGCTCGGACCGGGGATGACGGGAACTTTCGCCTTCGCCCGGAGTCTCAGTGACAGACGCGTTACCGTTTCGAGCGGCCCGATGCCGGATAATGCGGCCGGCAGCGATCCCATGCGGAGACCAATCACCATGTCACCCAGCCACCGTGGCCTGCTTTTCTCAATACTCCTCGGCCTCGTGGCTGCCGTCGCCTCAGCCGACGGGCTCATTGTCGTGGACCGCCCTCCGCCCGGCTGGCGGCCGCAACCCCATGTTCCGTATGCCTTCGCCCCGCTCGAAGTCCGTCGCCATCACGTGACCGTTTCGATCAAAGACCAGGTGGCCACCACCGAGGTCGATCAGGCGTTTTTCAATCCGAACGACCAGCAGCTCGAAGGCACGTATCTCTTTCCCGTACCGCGAGGGGCGAAGATCGACTCCTTCGCCATGGACATCGACGGCAAGCTCACCGAGGCCGAGCTCCTCGACGCCGACAAGGCTCGAAAGATCTACGAGGGCATCGTTCGGAGCATGAAAGATCCGGCCCTCCTCGAGTATGTGGGGCAGGATCTCTTCAAGGTGCGGATCTTTCCGCTCGAGGCTCGAAAAGAAAAACGGGTGCGGCTGAAGTACACCCAACTGCTCCGGCTCGATGGCGGGCTCGTCGAGTATCGCTATCCCTTGAACACGGAGAAGTTTTCCTCGCGGCCGATCGAATCCGTGAGCGTCATCGTGAAACTCGAAACGGACGACCCTCTCACGACCGTCTCCTCGCCCAGCCACGATGTCGAGATCAAGCGAGACGGCCACAGGAAGGCCGTCATTGGATTCGAGGCGAAGGACGTGCGACCCGACACCGATTTTCAGATGGTCTACGGCATGGAGCCGGCCGACGACATCGGCCTGGGGATGCTCTGCCATCGTGAGGCCGGCGAGGACGAGGGCACCTTCGCGCTCTTCGCCGCGCCGTCACCCACGGCGATCGACGCGGCGCCGCAGGCCAAAGACATCGTCTTCGTCGTCGATACCTCCGGCTCGATGGCCGACGGCGACAAGCTCGGCCAGGCCAGTCGCGCGCTCGAGTTTTGCCTGCGGAACCTCGATGATCGCGACCGTTTTGGAGTCGTTCGGTTCGCCACTGAGGCCGAGGCTCTGTGCGATACGCTCCTGCCCGCAGACAAGGCCTCGCTGGACAAGGCGGTGGCCTTCACGAAGAGCTTCAAGCCGATCGGTGGCACGGCAATCGCCGATGCCCTGGAGCGGGGACTGAAGCTCGCCACGGCCGACCATGATCCCTCGCGGCCGTGCTTCGTCGTATTCCTCACCGACGGCCTTCCCACGGTAGGCACTACCGACGTGGGTAAGCTCGTCGACCTCGTGACCGACGCGACGGGCAAGAAGGCCATTCGCGTCTTCTGCTTCGGCGTCGGTACCGACGTCAACACCCACCTCCTCGACCGAATCGTCGAGAAGACGCGGGCCGCGAGTGAGTATGTCCTTCCCGAAGAAGACCTCGAGCTCGCGCTGGCAAGCTTCTACGGCAAGATCGCGAGCCCTGTGCTAGCTGACCTCGAAATCACCGCCGATGGGCCCGTGCGGATCACGAAGATGCATCCCGCGCCGCTTCCCGATCTCTTCAAGGGAGAGCAGCTTGTCGTCCTCGGGCGTTCCACGGGCGACGGTCGGGCCACGATTACGCTGACCGGCACGGTCGCAGGTAAAAAGCGCCGATTCACGATTACAAAATCGTTTCCCCGCACGGACGAGGGCCATGAATTTCTTCCGCGGCTCTGGGCTACCCGTCGCGTCGGCTTCCTGCTCGATCAGATTCGACTCCATGGCGAGAGCAAGGAGCTTCGTGACGAAGCAGCCACGCTCGCCCGTCGTTATGGGATCGTAACCCCCTACACCTCATGGCTGATCCTCGAGGACGAGGGCCGACGCAATGTGGCGGGCCATGACCGCACGCTTCAAAGGCTCGACGCAGATCCTGCGGCCCGGTCCGAAGCGAAGCGAATGTATGGTGCAGCCCGTGAGAAGCAGAGCGGAGCGGGTGCCGTCGGCGACGCCCTGGCATTCGACACACTTCGCGACGCCGAAACGGTCGCCGCCCCCGCCACGGCCAACGCGCAATCGTGGCGGGGCCAGGCTGGCGAGGGAGCCAAAGAGTCAGCCGCCGTGCAGCAGGTGGTTGATGGCCAACAGACTCGG
The DNA here is from genome assembly GCA_964478275.1 of uncultured Candidatus Kuenenia sp. Classification (GTDB taxonomy): domain Bacteria; phylum Planctomycetota; class Planctomycetia; order Pirellulales; family UBA1268; genus QWPN01. The sequence goes on along the minus strand of CAYZHH010000010.1, from coordinate 10,689 downwards.
AACATCGCGAGCCGCACGTTCTACGCCAACGCAGGCCAATGGATCGATGCCCGCGTTCAGGAGCGCCCTGACGCCCGCCGCGAAAAGGTTCGGTTCAACTCGGATGCCTATTTCAACCTCCTCGACCGTGATCCCACGGCAGCCCAGTGGCTCGCCCTCGGTCGAAACGTCGTCGTCCTCGTCGGAGACACGGTTGTCGAAGTTGTGGAGTGATTTCTCACAGGAGCCCATGCCATGAGACTGTTTTGTTTGTCGCTCGGCTGCATCGCAGTGATGGCGGCCACCGCCGCACGGGGTGACGCCCCCAAGGATGCCAAGAAACCTCGCATCCAGGTTTGCTTCGTCCTCGATACGACCGGCTCCATGTCGGGTTTGATCGAGGGAGCGAAGGAAAAAATCTGGAGCATCGCCAACGAGATGATCGCGGCGAAGCCCACGCCTGATCTCGAGCTCGCGCTCGTGGGCTACCGCGACCGCGGCGATGAGTACATCACGAAGGTCACTGATTTGACCGCTGACATCGACGCGATCCACGCGCGTCTCATGGAGTTCGGAGCGAACGGGGGAGGCGACGGCCCCGAGTCGGTCAATCAGGCCCTTCATGAAGCGGTGACCAAGGTTTCTTGGAGCGACGACCGTGACGTCCTCAAGATCGTCTTCCTCGTGGGCGATGCCCCGCCCCATATGGACTACGGCAACGACATGCTCTACCCCGAGGTCTGCCAGGCCGCGATGAAGCGTGATCTCGTCATCAACGCCGTGCAGTGTGGCCAGCAAGACGACACGGCCCGCATCTGGAAGGAAATCGCCAAGCTCGGTGAAGGAAAATACATTGCCCTGATGCAGACCGGTGGCATGGTTCATGTCGATGCACCGCAGGACGGCGAAATCGCGGTGCTCAACCGCTCCATTGGTGAGACGCTCATCGGCTTCGGGCGCGCCGCCGATCGCCGTGCGGTCGTCGCCAAGCAGGCGGCCTCGGAAGCGGCGCCGGCTTCGTCCGCCGCAGACCGACTCACCTACAACGCCGCCACCGGAAGGGTCGTTCAGGGTGAAGGCGAGCTCATCGACGCCATCGCTCGCGACGAAGTAAAGCTCGCCGATGTCAAGACTGAGGAACTCCCCGAGGAGCTCCGGTCGCTCACGCCGGAAGCACGGGAGGCTGCCGTCGAGGCCAAGCGAGCGAAGCGAAAAGAGCTTCAGTCAAAGCTCGACACACTTCTCGCCGCGCGAAATGCCCACATCGTGACTGAGCGAAAGCGTCTCGCGGAGGAAGGCAAGGGCGACACCTTCGATGCCGAAGTGGCGACCACCGTCCGCGAGCAGGCCGCCCGTAAAGGGATCACGTACGGGAAGTGAGCACACCGGGGCAACCCCGAGCCGCGTCACAGTCGGCAGTTGGCGATCCTTGTCTCGATGATCGCCGAGGCACCAATCGCCTCCAGCCGCTCGATGACCGCATGCACATCACCGCGCCGGACCATCGACCGAATGGCACACCAAGCGGGATCCTCGAGGGCCATCACGGTGGGAGACTTGAAGCCCGGCGTGAGCCGCTCGGCCTCGGCCAGCCTGGCGCGGGGGACGTTGTATTCCAGGAGCGACCAGCCGCGTGCGATGACGATGCCCTCCAGGCGGCGGACGATCCGGTCAGCCAACTCGGGGTGGGAAAGATTCGGGTCTTGCACGAGGACCGTCTCGTAGCGGCCGATGTCCTCGAGCACACGAAGCCTGTTCGCCGCCAGCGTGCTCCCCGTCTCGACGAGGTCCACGATCGCGTCAGCAACGCCCAGCGTGATCATGACCTCAACGCTTCCGGAGAGGTTCACGAAGTGCGCGTCGGTCACGCCGCGATCGGCCAACCAGCGCTGGGTGATCCTCGGGAAACTGGTCGCAAGGCGACACCCCGCGAGCCCTTGTGGCCCCGTGATGGTCGAGTTGTCCGGCACACAGAGGGCCAGCCGGCAGCTTCCGACGCCCAAGTCGAGCCGATGCACAACTTCGGCGCCACTTTCGGCGACGAGGTCTGCTCCGGTGATGCCCAGCCCAATGGCGCCTTCGGCCACGAGGACAGGGATGTCGTCGGTTCGGAGAAACGTGATTTCGATCGGCATGTCTTTGCAGCGGGCGAACAGGCTCCGATCGCCGAAACGAGAGCCCGGCGTCGGCCAAAAGCTGCGCGGCGAGCTCGGCGAGCCGTCCCTTGCTCGGCACCCCGATCCTCAGCAGCCACTCCTCGTCGTGATCGCTCATCCGCTTCCTCCATCGGCTGTCCTGGCCGCCTTCTCAGCGAGCCCCGATACGCCGAACCGCCGGGATAGCTCGCCCGCAACAAGCTCGAGCGAGACATTTCTGCACGCTAGCAGCACGATCGCGTGGTAGATGAGGTCGGCTGCCTCGGATACGACCCGGTCATCGGTCTCGGACCCGGCAGCCTGCACGAGCTCGCTGGCCTCTTCGGTGACCTTTGCTCCGGCGGCCTCGACGCCGCCAGCGAGCAGCCGGGCGGTGTAGGATCGACTCGCGTCGCCCCCCTTCCGCGCGACGATCACCCGCTCGAGCGCCTCGAGCACCTCGCCAGCCGACCGTCTTGATGTCTGGGAATCCGCCACGAACGACTCCGGAGCCAGGGCCACCCTGCGTTCCCGCCGGGCCGCCGGATCCGCTCCGGCCGCCATCGGCGAACCGCCCAACTCTAGCATGCCCCCCGGGCTCCCCCTGCCCTATTGGCCCTGTTCTTGGAGACGACTGCTGGTTTCTCACAGGGCCAACGGCCGCCGGGAAATCGGCCCTCGCGATCCCGCTCGCCCGCCGTCTCGGTGCCGAGATCGTGAGTGTCGACTCCATGGCGGTCTACCGAGGGCTCGACATCGGCACGGCCAAGCCGTCTGTAGCCGACCGAGCTGCCATCCGCCACCACTGCGTAGACCTCGTTTCACCAGCCGAGACCTTCAGCGTGGCGGCATGGCTCGAGGCCGCCGCCGCCGCCGTAGAAGACTGCCGCTCACGGGGCCGTGCCATTCTGTTTGTTGGTGGCACGCCTCTCTATCTCCGAGGCATGCGGGACGGCCTGGCCGATCTCCCTGCCGCCGACGCTGCCCTCCGCGCGACCCTTATGGCCGAGGCCGCTTCCGATGGTCCTGAGCGACTTCATACCCGATTGGCCATGATCGACCCCACGTCTGCCGCCCGCATCCATCCCCATAACACCAGGCGGGTCGTGCGCGCGCTCGAGGTCGCGACGACCACGGGCCGCCCGCTCTCCGCGGCCCACACCGCCACACCGCATCCCCTCTTCGAGCAGCGGCTCCTGATTCTCGACAGCACGCGGCGGACGCTTCGGGAACGCATCGACCGCCGCGTCGAGGCAATGTTTTCAGGCGGCCTCATCGAAGAAACCGCTGCTGCCCTATCCTCTCCTGGCGGCATCGGACACACCGCTCGCCAGGCTGCGGGATACAGCGAAGCGATCGACCTCCTTGCGGGCCGCATCGACCTCCCAGAGGCCGTCCGGCGCACGCAAACCCGCACCCACCAGCTCGCGAAGCGCCAGCGAACATGGCTCCGAAGTTTTAAGTCAGCCACCTGGGTCGGGGCGTAAACAGATCCCGCCAGCCATCCTGTCCCGCGTGCTAGCACTGGCGGTGCTAGCACACGATCTTGTGGCCACCGCCCCTCCACACCACAAAATCGGAACAATCGTTGCAATCGGTCTTGTCGCGCCTACCTTCGGCCCCGTCGCGAGCACGCGGCCCGGTACCCATGGATGGGATCCGGAGTGATTCCCTGTCACGGAGGACCTCTATGGCTGCCAAGCCCCTGATCGGCATCAATACGGATTATCGCTCTGCCCGCAAGGAGCACGCCGCTCTTTCGTTCATCGCGGCCGGCTACTACGACGGCATTCTGGCGTCGGGTGGCATTCCCGTGATCCTGCCTCCGCTGACCGAGGAAGAGGATGTCATTCGCGTGCTCGACATGCTCGATGGCATCGTGCTCGTCGGTGGCTCCGACCTCGACCCCAAGCGGGACGGCTACATGCCCCACCCGGCCGTACGCCCCTTGGAGCCTCGCCGCGAAGATTTTGATCGACTCCTCGCCAAGCATATTTGTGCCCGCCACATGCCGGTGCTCGGCATCGGATGCGGCATGCAGCTTCTGAACATCACAGAGGGGGGCACGCTGTTCCTGCACCTCCCGGAGGATCTCCCCAAGGCGATCCCCCACAAGGATCCGACCGACCTTGCCCACCGTCACGCCCTGCTCGTTGAAGCCGGGTCGGTGATGGAACGGGTGTATGGAGATGGTGAAATTCGCGTCAACAGCATGCACCACATGGGGATCGACGACGTGGCCATGAGCTTCCGCGTCACCGCACGGGCTCCCGACGGCGTCGTCGAAGCGTTCGAGAGCGCGGTCGAGGATTGGACCGTCATCGGCGTC